>NZ_JBIAVN010000003.1:390473-620149 GCF_042894285.1 Streptomyces sp. NPDC001544
TGCGGCAGGCGCGCGTCGTGCCTGCGTGCCCGGTTTGACTCCCGGCGGGGAATGCCGCGCCTTCGTACCCGGTTTGACTCCCGGCGGGGAATGCCGCGCCTTCGTACGTCACTTGGCCTGCGGCAGGCGCGCGTCGTGCCTGCGTGCCCGGTTTGACTCCCGGCGGGGAATGCCGCGCCTTCGTACGTCACTTGGCCTGCGGCAGGCGCCCGCCGCGCCCACGTGCCCGGCTTGCCTCCCGGCAGAGAACGCCGCACTGCTTACATCACTTGGCCCGCGGCAGACGACCCGGCCGCCGACCGAAGACCCGGCCAAGGTCAACGCAGTGCTGTGGCGCCCGGTCCGCGCGTCGCTGCGGGTGCACGCGGACCGGGGCCGTTGAGGGGACCCCGAGGGGTCAGTGGGCGGCGCTGACCGGTTCCTCGGCAGCGGCGTGGGCGTCCATCCGCTCCGCCGCGAGGATCGCCGCCGCCGTGTCCGCGCGGGAGGCCGCGACGACCAGGGCGCGGCCCGCGAGGGCGTGGGCCCGCTGGTGGAGCGTCGGCGCCCCGTCGGCCGTGGCCGTGGACGCGCGGAGCGGAGCGCGGCCGCCCCGCAGCCGGGACACCTGCGCGGCGAGCCGTTCGGCGGCCGTGTCCAGGTCGGTGGAGGGAGCCAGCGCACGCAGTTCGTCCGTGACGGCGAGGAGCGCCGCGAGATGCCCCGCGAGCTGGATGTCCAGCTCCTCCTCGCGCGACCGGTGGGGGAAGTTCGGGGTGGTGCCGGCCATCGTGCGGTGGACCGACTTGCTGCGGATCGGTTCGTACATGGGAGATGGCCTCCTGTGCTCTGACAGGAAGCCATCCTAGCTTAGATTTCGTCTAAAGTTGGCTGTAGCCATCGAGGAAGGTGCCGATCCGCGTCACCGCGTCCCGCAGATCGCCCACCGACGGCAGGGTGACCACCCGGAAGTGGTCCGGTTCGGGCCAGTTGAAGCCGGTACCCTGGACCACCATGATCTTCTCCTGGCGCAACAGGTCCAGGACCATCCGCCGGTCGTCCTTGATCTTGAAGACCTGCGGGTCCAGGCGCGGGAAGAGGTACAGCGCCCCCTTCGGCCGTACGCAGCTCACGCCCGGGATCTGGGTGAGCAGGTCGTACGCGACGTCCACCTGTTCCTTCAGCCGCCCGCCCGGCAGCACCAGGTCGTTGATCGACTGGCGCCCGCTGAGCGCGGCCACGACCCCGTGCTGCCCCGGCATGTTCGCGCACAGGCGCATGTTGGCCAGGATCGTCAGACCCTCGATGTAGGAGTCGGCGTGCGCGCGCGGGCCGGAGATCGACATCCAGCCCACCCGGTAGCCGGCCACCCGGTAGGCCTTCGACATGCCGTTGAAGGTGAGGGTCATCAGGTCCGGGGCGATCGCCGCGGTCGGCGTGTGCGTCGCGCCGTCGTAGAGGATCTTGTCGTAGATCTCGTCGGAGCAGACCAGCAGGTTGTGGCGGCGGGCGATGTCGGTCAACCCGCGCAGCACCGTCTCGTCGTACACCGCGCCCGTCGGGTTGTTCGGGTTGATGATGACGATCGCCTTGGTGCGGTCGGTGACCTTGCGCTCCACGTCGGCGAGGTCGGGCATCCAGTCCGACTGCTCGTCGCAGCGGTAGTGGACCGCCGTACCGCCGGAGAGGGAGACGGCCGCCGTCCACAGGGGGTAGTCCGGCGCCGGGACGAGGACCTCGTCGCCGTCGTCGAGCAGTCCCTGCATCGCCATCACGATCAGCTCGGAGACGCCGTTGCCGATGAAGACGTGCTCGACGTCCGTCTCGATGCCGATGGTCTGGTTGTGCATGACGACCGCGCGGCGGGCCGCCAGCAGGCCCTTGGCGTCGCCGTAGCCGTGGGCGGTGGAGACGTTGCGGAGGACGTCCTCGAGGATCTCGGGCGGGCACTCGAAGCCGAAGGCGGCGGGGTTGCCGGTGTTCAGCTTCAGGATGCGGTGCCCTGCCGCCTCCAGCCGCATCGCCTCCTCGAGGACCGGGCCCCGGATCTCGTAACAGACATTGGCGAGCTTGGTCGACTGGATCACCTGCATGTCAGGAGCTTACGGCCCGGTAACGCATGCCGGGTCGTGTTTTCCGACACGTGAGACGGGCGTTTTGCTCCGTTATCGCCGGTAGCTGTCCCAGGAGCCCCACCGGTACCTAGAATCGCAGGCCATGTCGAGCCCCACCCAGCCGCCCCCGGGCGGCGAGCCCCTCCCGCCGCCGAACGTGTACCACCCGTCGGTCCCGGCGGCTCCGGCGTACGAGGAGTACGCCGATCCCGCGGCGGCCCACGGGTGGCAGAACGCCTACGACGAGACGCGCGAGCTGCCGGTGACCTTCGGCGAGGACCCGTCCGGCGCGGGACGGGCCGTACGGCACCGCGCCGCCGGGCGGGGCTCCCGGAGGCGGGCGGGCGGCCGGCGTGGGCGCCGTGCGGCGGTCGCCGGCGGAGCGGTGGGCGTCGCGTCGCTCGCCGCCGTGATCGCGGGGCTCTCGCTCTCGGGGTCGCCGGACGCGCCGCAGGGGCGGCACGGGCGTACGGCGTCGACGGCGGGCGGTGAGGCATCGGCGCCCGCGCGGTCGGTGTCCCCGTCCGGGGCCTCCGGCGCCGCGACGCCCGGCACGCTCAAGGCCGTCGAGTCGGCCGCTGCCGAGTCGGGCGCCGTCGGTGCGGAGGGCACGGCGTCCGCCGGCGGCCACCCGGACGGCACGACGCGGTCCGCGACCCCGGCCGCCACCTCCGCCGCGCCTGCCGGTGCCACGCCGGCCGCCTCGGCCACCGCGACGCCGACCGCCGCCGAGACGACGGCCGTCTTCGGCCCCGGCAACTCCAGGGGGCGCGGCAGGGGGAGCACCAAGGGTCCCAAGTAGTCGCGTTTCGTGGTGGGTTGACCCCCGCGCGGCGAGCGGTGCATTGTCTGCGGCTTATTGCCGTCACCCCTCCGTGAACATAACAATGCTCATGACAAGACGGCAGGCGGCCGGAAGATTTCCGGTCGCTCACGTCTGCAGAGGGGACCCCCACATGAACAAGCCTCTCCTTGCCGCGCTCGCGACCCTGGTGATCACCGGGGCGGGCATGGCACCGGCGGCAGCCGCCACTGCGGCCGAGGGCGCCACCGCGACCAAGACCACCGCGACCAAGAGCGCGGCGCCCTCGATCAAGGCCGTCAACTTCGCCGGCACGGTGTCGCTCAGCAACTGCTCCGGGTCGGTCGTCCGCTTCCCGAAGTCCGCGGACAGCGACCCGGCGCTGGTGATGACGAACGGCCACTGCCTGGAGACCGGCTTCCCGGACCCCGGCGAGGTGATCGTCGGCCAGTCGTCCAGCCGCACCTTCGGCCTGCTCAACTCCTCGGCCACCCGGGTCGGGACGCTGCGCGCCAGCAAGGTCGTGTACTCGACGATGACCGACACCGACGTCACGCTCTACCAGCTCACCACCACGTACGCGCAGATCAAGAGCACGTACGGGATCAGCGCGCTGACGCTCCAGGACACGCACCCGACGGCCGGCACCGCCATCACGGTCGTCTCCGGCTACTGGAAGAAGACGTACGCGTGCAACGTCGACGGCTTCGTCTACCGCCTGAAGGAGGGTGACTGGACCTGGAAGGACTCGCTCCGCTACACCTCCGCCTGCCAGACCATCGGCGGCACCTCGGGCTCCCCGGTCGTCGACAACGCCACCGGCAAGGTCGTCGCCGTCAACAACACCGGCAACGAGGACGGCGAGCGCTGCACCGAGAACAACCCCTGCGAGGTCGACGCGAACGGCAACGTGACCGTCCGCAAGAACATCAACTACGCCGAGGAGACCTACAACATCCCGGCCTGCTTCACCACCGGCAACAAGCTCGACCTCACCCTGAGCGGCTGCACCCTGCCCAAGCCGTGACAGGAGCATGATGGGCCGGACGTGACGGACTGGGCATGACGGGCCGGGCGGTCAGCAGGGAGGAGTCCGGCGGACCGCCCGGCCCGCCAGTACGTCCGTCCGCCGGCCGTCCTCGATCACGAACCGCCCGTCGACCAGGACGTACGGGATGCCGACGGGCAGCGTGCGCGGCTGCTCGAACGTGGACCCCGCCGCGACCGTCGCCGGGTCGAACAGGACCAGGTCGGCACGGTATCCCTCACGGGCGAGCCCCCGGTCCGGCAGGCGCAGCCGGGCCGCGGGCCGCGCGGTGAGATGGTGCACGCACTCCTCCAGCGACAGCACCCCCAACTCGCGTACGTAGTGACCGAGATAGTGCGGGAAGGTGCCGTACGCCCGCGGATGCGGCTTGGCGCCCTGCAGGATGCCGTCCGAGCCGCCGGTGTGCGTGCGGTGCCGCATGATCGCCCGGACGTTCTCCTCGTGCCCGACGTGCTGCAGGATCGTCGAGCCCAGCCGGTCCTCGACCAGCAGCCGCCGGGCCGTGGTCCAGGGCTCCTCGCCGCGCAGCCGGGCGGACTCCGGCACCGTACGGCCGACGTGGTCGGCGAGGGCCGGGTCGCTCACGCCGGAGATCTCGACGGTGTCCCACTCGACGGGCACGCCGTGGCAGCCGTCCGAGCCGGTGACCTCCAGATCGTGCCGGATCCGCTCGGCCGTCGGCCCGTCCGCGAGCCGCGCGAGGACCGCCTCCGGGCCGCCCGCGCTCGCCCAGCTCGGCAGCAGCGCGGCGAGGGTCGTGCAACCGGGCGTGTAGGGGTAGGTGTCGAGGCTGATGTCGGCCCCGGCGGCGAGCGCGTCGTCCAGGAGGGCCAGCAGGTCGGCCGCGCGGCCCCTGTTCACGCCGAAGTTCATGGTGGCGTGGGCCAGGTGCAGCGGGCAGCCCGCCTTGCGGGCCAGCTCCACCATCTCCGCGTACGCCTGGAGCGCGCCCGCCCCGTACGACCGGTGGTGCGGGCAGTAGTAGCCGCCGTACGACCCCACCACCCGGCACAGCTCGGTCAGTTCGGCGTCGTCGGCGTACATGCCGGGCGTGTACGTGAGCCCCGACGACATGCCGACCGCGCCCTGCTCCATCCCCTCGGCGACCAGCTCCCGCATCCGGACGATCTCCTCCGGCGTCGCCGGACGGTCCTCCCAGCCGACGACCAGCGCGCGGACGGTGCCCTGGGGGATCAGATAGGCGGCGTTGACGGCGATGCCCCCGTCCAGCCGGGCGAGGTACTCGCCCACCGACCGCCAGTCGAAGTCGATGTCGTCGCCGTACCCGTTCCAGCCGGTGATGGCCCGGCGCACCCCGTCGAGCGTGCGGTCGTCGACCGGCGCGTAGGACAGCCCGTCCTGCCCGATGACCTCCAGCGTCACCCCCTGCGCGGCCTTCGCGCCGTGGTCCGGGTCGCGCAGCAGGGCCAGGTCGCTGTGGGCGTGCATGTCGATGAAACCGGGGGAGAGGACCAGGCCCTCCGCGTCCAGCTCCCGCATCGCGCGCGGGCGCTGGCAGCCCGCCGCCGCGGCCTCCTTGACGATGGCGGTGATCCTGCCGCCGTCGACCACCACGTCCGCCCGGTACGACGGCTCCCCGCTGCCGTCCACGACGTCGGCGTCCCGGATGACGAGGTCTTCCACGCGGGCCTCCTAGAAGAACGTGCGGATGTATTCGACGACCGTGCCGTCCGCCTCGGCCACCGGGATCAGCGGCCACTTGTCGAAGGACGTGCACGGATGGGACAGCCCCATACCCACCCAGTCCCCGACCTGGAGGTCCGCCTCGGAGGTGGTGCCGATCCAGGCGTGCTGGTCGGACAGGGCGGTGACCGTGACACCCGTGGCGGGCCGTTCGGCACCGTCCCGGCGGACCACCTGGGCGAACGGCAGGTCGAGGTCGTACGCCGCATCCCGCTTGCCCGCGTTCAGGAAGGCCTGCTCCGCCGACGGACGCGACACCACCTGCGCCCACAACCGGAACGCCGGCTCCAGGCCGCCCTCCCCGGGCACCCGGTTGAAGGGCGTCAGCCTGCGGTAGTGCCCGTCGTCGTGCGAGACGTACGCACCGGAGCGCAGCAACTTCAGTACCGGCAGGGACAGTTCGGGGACACCGGCGAAGACGTCGGCCACCGCGTCGAACCAGGCGCTGCCGCCCGCGCTCACCACGATCTCGTCGAGGCCGGCCGCCGCGAACCGCCCCGCCTTGTCGAAGTCGACGGCCAGCGCCACCAGCCGCCGCAGCCAGGCCGTCACCCGCTCCGGATCGGCCCGGGGCACCTCGCCCTCGTAACCGGCCACTCCGACCAGCCGCAGCGTGGGTACGCCGGCCACCGCGTCCGCGACCGCCGCGCACTCCGCCTCCGTGCGCACCCCCGTCCGGGCACCCTCCCCGGCGGCCAGCTCGACCACCACGTCCACCGGGCGGACGGCCCCCCGCAGCGCCGCGTCCATCAAGTCCACCCCGCGCACCGAGTCGACGTAGCAGACGAACCGGAACGACGGGTCGGCGGCCAGCTCGGCGGAGACCCACCCGAGGGCCGCCGCGTCCACCAACTCGTTGGCGAGGAACACCCGCTGCACCCCGAACGCCCGCGCCACCCGCACCTGGTGCGGCACCGCGAGCGTGATCCCCCACGCCCCGTGCTCGATCTGCCGCTGGAACAGCTGGGGCGCCATGGACGTCTTGCCGTGCGGCGCGAACGCGAGGCCGTGGCGGGCCGCGTACGCCTCCATCAACTCCAGGTTGTGCTCCAGGCGTTCGGCGGACAGGGCGAGGACCGGGGTCGCGAAGCCGCCGGTGAAGAGGTTGCGGCGCTGGGCGGCCAGCTCGCCGACGGTGAGGCCGTCGGCATCCGGCGGGAGGCCCTTGAAGCGGTGGTCGACGCGCTCCTCGGCCAGTCGGGCGAGCGCTTCGATCCTCATAAGGCCTCCTGAAATGCACTGTTGCACTCTGTGCAACGGTCGTTGCGTATGTCGCTCACCGCTGTCTAACATCTCGGCCACGCCGGGTCAACGGCGTCCGCCCCCACCCGGACCGAGGAGCTACGACGATCGTGACCACCACCGGATCCCGCAAGGCCCCCGGCGTCGTGGACGTCGTCGCGCTCGGCGAGTCCATGGTCACCTTCCTGCCCACCCGGCCCGGCCGCCTCGCCGACGTACCGTCCTTCGACCGCGCGATCGGCGGCGCAGAGTCCAACGTCGCCTGCGCGCTGGCGTCCGCCGGCCACTCCGTACGGTGGGTCAGCCGGGTCGGCGCGGACGGCTTCGGCGACCACCTCCTCGAGACGATCGGCGGACACGGCGTCGACGTCACCGCCGTCCGCCGCGACGAGACCCGGCCGACCGGCGTCTACTTCCGCACCGCCGGGGACCGCGGCACCGACGCCCACGAGGTGGCCTACTACCGCGCCGGATCGGCGGCCTCCGCCATGTCCGCGGACACGGTGGACCTGGCGGCGGTGCGCGCCGGACGTGTACTCCACCTGACCGGGATCACCCCGGCACTCTCCCCCGAGTGCCTGGCCCTGACCCGCGAGCTGGCCGCCCCCCACCCCGGCCGCCCGCTCCTCTCCTTCGACGTCAACCACCGGCCCGGACTGTGGCGCGGCGCGGACGGACCCGGCATCCTGCTGGAACTCGCCCGGGCCGCCGACATCGTCTTCGTCGGAGAGGACGAGGCCGAGGACCTGTGGGGCATCGGGGGAGGCCCGGCCGCCCTCCGCGACGCGCTCCCGGAACCCGAGGTCCTCGTCGTCAAGCAGGGCGCGCACGGGGCGACGGCCCTGCACCCGGGCGGCGCCGCCTTCGTCCCCGCCCTCGGCGTCGACGTCGTGGCCACCACCGGCGCCGGGGACGCCTTCGCCGCCGGCTTCCTCTCCGCCACCCTGCGCTCACTCCCCGTCCCCACCCGGCTCCGGCACGGCCACCTGACGGCAGCCGCCGCCCTCACCGTCCCCGGCGACCTCGCCACCCCCTGCTCCCGCGACCACGCCGACCGGCTGGCCGCCCTCGACGAGCAGGCGTGGGGGACACTTCGACTCGGCCCCGGCTGGACACACGCCGACCACAGGGCCGACGAGGAGGTACGCACCCCATGAGCCAGACCGTCGACCGCGCGCTGAGCATCCTGCCGCTGCTCGCCGAGGGCCCCGCCGACCTCGGCCAGGTCGCCGACCGTCTCGGCGTCCACAAGTCCACGGCCCTGCGGCTGCTGCGCACCCTCCACGAGCACGGCCTCGTCTACCGCCAGTCAGACCAGCGCTACCGCCTCGGCGCCCGCCTCTTCGCCCTCGCCCAGGAGGCCATGGAGAACCTCGACATCCGCGAGATCGCCCACCCCCACCTGGCCCGGCTGAACGAGAGCTGCGGACACACCGTCCACCTCGCCGTGTACGAGGAGGGCGAGGTCCTCTACATCGACAAGGTCGACAGCCGCTACCCGGTACGCATGTACTCACGGATCGGCAAGCCGGTCGCCATCACCGTCGCGGCCGTCGCGAAACTCCTCCTCGCCGACCTCCCGGAACCCGAGCGCCGCGCCCTCGCCGACAAGCTCGACTACCCCATGTACACGGCCCGTTCGACCCCCAACGCCACCGCTTTCCTGCGGGAGTTGGACAAGACACGCGAACAGGGCTGGGCCACCGACCTCGGTGGCCACGAGGAGTCCATCAACTGCGTCGCCGCACCCATCCGCGGCGCCGACGGCCGCGTGGTCGCCGCGATGTCGGTCTCCGCACCCAACGTCGTCGTCACCGCCGACGAACTCCTCACCCTGCTCCCGCTGGTGCGCCGTACGGCGGACGCCATCAGCGGCGAGTACTCCGGCAGGACCCCGATCAAGGAAGTCACATGACCGACAAGACCGCGCTCACCCCCAAGACCCACACCACCCCGCCCGCGAAGTTCTCCCACGGCGTCCGGAAGGGCAACATCCTCCAGGTCGCCGGCCAGGTCGGCTTCCTCCCCGCCGAGGAGGGCAAGCCCCCGACGCCCGTCGGCCCCACCCTGCGCGAGCAGACCCTCCAGACCCTCGCCAACGTCAAGGCGATCCTCGAAGAGGGCGGCGCCGACTGGGACGACGTGATGATGATCCGCGTCTACCTCACGGACACCGCCCACTTCGCCGAGATGAACGAGATCTACAACACGTACTTCGAGGAGCAGGGCCTCACCCAGCCGCCCGCCGCGCGCACCACGGTCTACGTCGGCCTTCCCGCCGGACTCCTCATCGAGATCGACGCGCTCGCCGTACTCGGCTGACGCACCCTCACCTCCCGCACGCGGTACGCCTCACGGCACGGCGCCCCACCACCCCCACCGGCGCCGCGCCGCGATCCCCCCTGCCCGAAAACTCCATGAACCCAACCAGAGGACCCCCATGTCCCACCCGCTCGCCGCGGCCACCCCCGCCCCCACCACCCCGCCCCACACCGGAGGCCTGCTCCTCCTCGTCGACGGCACCACCGGACTGCTCCTGGTCGCCGCCCTCGGCATAGCCCTCCTGCTGTACCTGATCATCAAGGTGAGACTCCAGCCGTTCGTCGCCCTGCTGGCCGTCTCCATAGCCGTCGGCCTGCTCGCCGGCCTGTCGGTCACCGAACTCTTCGGCACCGTCCAGCGCTCGGACGCCGTCTCCACCATCGAGTCCGGCATGGGCGGCATCCTCGGCCACGTCGCCATCATCATCGGCCTCGGCACCATGCTCGGCGCGATCCTCGAAGTCAGCGGCGGCGCCGAGGTACTGGCCTCCCGGCTCCTCAACCTCTTCGGCGAACGGCGAGCCCCCCTCGCCATGGGCCTGACCGGCCTGATCTTCGGCATCCCCGTCTTCTTCGACGTGGGCATCTTCGTCCTGGCACCGATCGTGTACGCGGCGGCCAAGCGAGGCGGAAAGTCGGTCCTCCTCTACTGCCTCCCGCTCCTGGCGGGCCTGTCGATGACCCACGCCTTCCTGCCGCCGCACCCCGGCCCGGTCGCCGCCGCCGGACTGCTGCACGTCCAGCTCGGCTGGATCATCCTCATGGGCGTCGTCTGCGGCATCCCCGCCGTGCTCGCCGCCTGGGCCTTCTCCGCCTGGATCGGCAAGCGCCTCTTCGTCGCCGTACCGCAGGACATGGTCGAGGCCGCCGACGAGGCCAAGCGCGCGGTGGTCGAGGAGCAGCGCCGCGCCGGCGTCGAACCGCGGGAGGACCCCGTGCCCCTCGGCACCGTCCTCGGCATCATCGGCACCCCGCTGATCCTCATCCTCGCCGCCACCTTCTCCTCCGTCGCCCTCGACCCCTCCACCGGCCGCTCGGTCCTCGAGTTCTTCGGCCACCCCTTCGTCGCCCTCACCCTCGCTCTGCTGCTCGCCTACTACCTCCTCGGCATCCGGCGCGGCTGGTCCCGCAAGTCCCTGGAGGCGGTGTCGACCGCCTCGCTGAAGCCGGTCGGCAACATCCTGCTGGTGGTCGGCGCGGGCGGAGTCTTCGGCGCGGTCCTCAAGGCCAGCGGCGTCGCCCAGGCCCTGTCGGACACCTTCCACGACGTCGGCCTGCCCGTACTCGTCCTCTCCTACCTGATCTCCGTCGTCCTGCGCGTGGCCCAGGGCTCGGCGACGGTCGCGATCGTCACGACGGCGGGCATCGTGGCGCCCCTGCTCTCCGAGGGCGACCATTCCCAGCCCTTCGTCGCCCTGGTCATCATGGCCATCTCCGCGGGCTCCATCTTCGCCTCCCACGTCAACGACGGCGGTTTCTGGATGGTCGCCAAGTACTTCGGCATCAGCGAGCGCGACACGCTGAAGACGTGGACCGTGCTGGAGACGGTGCTGTCGGTGGTGGGGTTCGCGGTGGCGGGCGTGTTGAGCGTGTTCGTGTGACCGCATCGAGCGACCCGACTGGTTCCGGCACAGCAAAGTCGTCCATACTTCCGCCGTGGAGCAGCGCATAGGTTCGAGCAGCCAGCCCCTGGAGGGCGCCGGATTCGACCCGGCCTTCATTCCCGGGCTCAACTCGCCCGTGGCGGAGGGGTCCGAGGACGCCAAGCCCGGGACCGAGCCCGGTGTGACGAAGGCGGAGGCGGACCCGGAAGCGACGGCGGAGACCGCCCCCGACGCGGCCGAGGCGGAAGCGGCGGGGGAGGAAGCGGCGGGGGAGGAGGACGGCGCCCCCGACGGCCCGGTCTTCGAGGCCTCCGACCGCCGCGCCAGAATCGTGGCCGACCGCAAGGGCGTCCGCCTGAGCCTCGACGAGGAGGCGTGCGAGTTCCGCTGGGACGAGATCGGCGCGGTCGAGACGGAGTCCCCCCGCTTCGGCAAGCGGTACACCGTCACGGTGCACACTCCTGACCGCCGCTGGTACCCGATCGAGATCGAGGCGCCGGCCAGGAGCCGCTTCACGGAGTGGGACGAGCAGCTGGACGCGGTACTGGACGCCTACTTCGAGGAGTAGCCACCCGGCAGGCGGGCCCTAACCGCAGTACTGGGCCTGCTTGCCGATGGACCGGTACATGCAGTCCGCGTTCTCCAGAAGCTGGAACACCGCGTCCTTGTTGCGTGAGGTCTCCCGCTCGATCACCTCGTCGGGCGGGTAGAACCCACCGTCGAAAGCGGACGTCGGATACATCTCGAAGGTGAAGTCGAATATCTTCTGGGTGCCCCAGAGATAGTCGTCGATCGACCCGTCCGTGATGTACAGGTCGCTGGACTGCTCCGCCGTGTAGCCGTTGCTGGCGGCCATCTTCTGCCCCACGGCCTTGAAGGCGGCGGCGTCGTCCGCGGTCATCCCGGTCGCCGTGTCGGAGTACGTGTACCCGAACGGCCACAGCACCAGCTCGCTGTAGGTGTGGAAGTCGATGCCCGCCTTGATCTGCTGCTTCCCACCGACGACCCGGCTGCGCACGAAGTCGGCGACCACCTTCACCTCGGGCGCCGACTCGGCGGAGGCGCCCCGGTAGGTCTCGGACGACGCCGACCCCGACGAGCCGCCGCAGCAGCCCCACTTGTAGTTCCAGTTCCGGTTGAGGTCGGTCCCGACGTACGAGGAACCGGCGTTGGGCTGGCGGTTCTTCCGCCAGGACCGGTACGACCCGGTCGCGATGTCGTACTCGCCGCCGTCCGGATTGAGATCCGGCACGATCCAGATCTCCCGGCTGTTCACGATGTTCGTCACCCGCGGATCGCTCCCGTACCCGGCGCCGAGCTCGCGCAGCAGGTACAGCGCCATCTCCACGGTGAGGTGCTCGCGGGCATGCTGATGGAAGGTCAGCAGCACCTCGGGCTCGTCCTCGTCCGTCCCCACGTTGTCGCTCACCTTGATGGCGACGATGTCCCGGCCCTGGTACGACTTGCCGATCACCCGCTTGCTCATGATGCCCGGGTAGGCGGCCAGCCGCTGGTCGATCTCCGTGTTCATCTCGGCGTAGTTGTGGTACTTCGAGTCGGCGCTCGGGAAGTCGAACAACCGCGCCCCGGACCGCTTCGGCGCCGCCCCCACGGGGGTGACGCTGTAACCGAGTCGGCGCAGCGCACGGATCTGGTCGGCCCGCCCGGAGACGACGACGGTCTCCTCATCGGCCTCGTCCACTGTGACGCCGGTGCGCTGGATGGCGGTACGGGTCACGGGCGTGGTGCTCTGGTGGATCTCGTACTGCCGGATGTCGTTCCGGGAAGGGGCGACCTTCCGGACGCTGTCGGCGCTGGCGTCGGCGGCCGTCGACCAGACGGGAGCGGCGAGGGCCAGGGCCAGCAGCGCGCCGAGCCCGGCGACACGTCTGCTGCCGCGCGCGCCGGAGCCGCGAGTGCGAAGTCGCATGAACTCTCCTTGGGTCTCCAGGACTCCCGGGGTCACCGGGATGTGGGGAATGGAGCTGGGAGCGGTGTGCTTCAGTGCGACGTGCGGGTGGGATGCGGGCCGGGGCGGAGTTTGCTGTGAGTCCGCTGTGCCGGTCGGCGCTCCATGGTCCAGCGATGTCATGGTCAGTTCAAGTGGCGGTAAAGGGGTCCGACTGGAAAACGCCGGATCGATCCCCCTCGGCACTACTCGGTGGTACCGTATAGCGGTACTCGGTATCACGTAGTACTGGCAAGGCTGAGGGGACCCGCAATGGACGACCTGACGGAGATGCTGAAGGGCACGCTCGAAGGGTGCGTGCTCGAAATCATCGGCGGCCAGGAAACCTACGGGTACGCCATCACCCGTCAGCTCAACGAGCTCGGCTTCACCGACGTCATCGAGGGGACGGTGTACACCATCCTGCTGCGGCTGGAGAGGAACGGACTCGTCCAGGTGACCAAACGACCGTCCGGGGTCGGCCCGCCGCGCAAGTTCTACGCCCTCAACGACGCCGGACGCGAAGAACTCGCGAAGTTCTGGGCCAAATGGCAGTACGTCTCATCACGCATCGACAGGCTCAAGAGGGGCGGGGAATGAACTTCTGGGAGAAGGTCACAGGCAGCGATCTCACCCGGGACTGGAAGGCGTTCGAAGCCCGGGCCGAGGCCCTGCCGGACGACTACCGGGCGGCGTGGGCACAGATCATCGCCCACCTCTTCCCCTACCGGGACTTCACCGGCCGCAACCTCATGCCGATCCTCGACGCCGCCCTGGGGCTGCTCGAAATGGCAGCGGCGGACGGGCAGAGCGTCCACGAGGTGCTCGGCGACGACATCCAGGGCTTCTGCACCGCGCTCGCCGGTGGGAAAGGGGCTCGAACCCATCGCGACCGGTGGCGCGAGCAGTTGAACAGGAACGTCGCAAGGAAACTGAGCCGGCTGGGAGACTGACGTGAGCATCCACGACATCATCGAGGGCAAGAAACAGTGGCGGGCGCACCTGGCTCGGGTCAAGGCCCTCCCGCCGGACTACCAGATCGTCTACAAGGAAATGCAGAAGTACCTGTTCAAGGTCGGACCGGTCAGCCTGTCCGACGGACCCCTCCTGCCTGGAATCGTCGACTTCTTCGAGGAGGGCGTCGCCGCGGGCAAGGGCGTCCTGGAACTCATCGGCACCGACGTCGCCGCGTTCTGCGACGACCTGGTCAAGGACTCTCCCACCTTCGCGGACGTCTACCAGGCATCCATCAGCGGGGAGCCAGGGACGGACGCGAAGTGACGCTCGCCGCCCCATGCCGACGGGCGTAGCGCCCGAGCGGAACCTGGAGCCGATATGCCCCCCGGGACCACGAACGATGACCGCCCAAAGCCAGAACCTCAGGCGACCGACGCCCTGAAAGGATCGGTTGGGATGATCTCTGCCTCGTCGAAGAGCTGCTCCAACGCCTCGTGTCCGTGACGCCTACGGAATTCGATCTCGGCGGTCGTCACAGGCAGGGCCCACAGGGTGCGAGCGCGTCCCCCAGGAAGCGGGCAGTGTTCCAGGCTGGGGCCGTGGAGATAAGGCAGGCTGATCAGCAGGTGGTCACAGGTTGAACCCGGCACCCACGGTTCACCGATCGGCATGCTGTGCTCCAGGCCGAGCTGATGTCCTCCGCAGTGGTAATAGGCGATCATTGCTATGAGTTCGATGAACCGCTGGTCGCGGACGTGGGCGGTCATGACGAACTCAAGTCCATGACCGTCCTTATTCATCGCGGCCCAGCACCCGGCGGTCAGATAGGCCCAGCCGTCGCCGCGGGGACCGGGCCCCACAACGAGAACGCGCAGCTCGGGCACCACTGCTCGCCGTTCCCGCCCGAGGTCGTAGTCGAGGACCTCCACAGAGTGCCCCTCGAAGAACGCCCGGACATGTGACTCAACGGCTTCCGCAGCCGGCACCCTCGCATCACTCACTGCGAGATCATCCCAGACCGCGACCCGACCGCCCCTGACAGCTCAGTCAGCGGCATGGCACTGTCGACGCCGGCTACGCATACGCGACACCCCAACACGCGAGCTCACCGGTCCCGGGGCCGGTCTACTGGAGGAGGCTCGGCCGTCGCCGCTTGACGCGGTCGAGGTCGCCGCCCAGCAGATCGCGGTGACTGATGCAGAAGTCCCCGTTGCTCAGAACCTGTCCGTCGCCGTAGTACCGACCCACGACCGCGCCGGGAAGGAAGGCACGCAGACTGTGCCGCATACGCGCCGGATAGTCGACCGGGGCGCCCCAGCCGTCCGGGGCCTGGTCGGTGGAGAACAGTACCCAGTGGTCCACGGGGACGTCGGCGTCGAGATCCGGCGCGCCTCCGGTGTGGCTGTCCAGCGCGGGCAGCGTCAACCGGTCCGGGTCGTGCGGCGAGTACCAGACCAGCAGGGGCTTGGCCCGTTGCGCATCGGCGTTGTCGAAGCAGCAGACTGCGATGGTGTGGTCGGGGAAGTGCTCGGCGTAGAACCGCAGGAGATCCGGATCGAGCCGGGGCCGCCGATGTGCGGGCACTCGATGGAGCACGGTGGATATCAGGGTCGGGTCGGAGGCGAGGAGCACGGTGTAGACATCGTGCTCGAAGACCTGCACGGGCTCCGGACCCGCGCCCATCCACGCGATGCCGTCGTCCTGGGCGTCCTCGGCGTCCTTGGCTTCGACCATCCGGTGCAGGGTGTCGTCGTTACGTGCGGTGGAGACGAACTGCTCAGGCGTGATCCGCCACGTGGGCAGGTGCAGCAGCATGGCGTTCGGCCCGTCCGCCAGGTTAACGGCAGTGTTCTGATACCCCATGACATGGACGAGACCGTGCGCCGGGTGGTGCAGTCGCCCGCAGTACAGGATGGTGCCAGAGAAGGCGGCGTCACCGGCCGAGACGCACATAAGGGCCCGTCGTGGAGGTGCTCTTCTTCAGGCCCTCGATGAAGGGGGCGAAGGCGCCGACTGGGAAGGTGAGGGCGGCTCTGGCCGGGGCCTTGGAGTCGCGGACGGCTATGTGGGTGTCGAGGTCCGCGATCTCGACGCAGGTGTTGCCATCGCCTCCGCCGGAGTACGACGACTTCCGCCAGCGGACGTCCTGGGTCATGCGGTGCCCTCACAGTTCCTTCGACATGCGGTGGATGAAGTCCCGTGACTCCACGGGCTGTAGTGCTGCCTTCCCCACCTTATTGAGCATGGCCCGGAAGCGTGCCAGCTGAGATTCGGCGTCGATGAAGGCGGTACCGTGCGGTGCGTCGCGCAGCACCGTATCCAACTGGGGGAGCGGGCCGCCCACGTACATCATCTCGATCCCCGCCCCGGCGAACCCCTCCTGCGACATAGGGATAACGCGCACCGTGGCGTGTCCGCGCTCGATAGCCCGCAGGACTTCCAGTAGCTGCGCACGGGCGGTGCGGCGCTCCGACACCAGGATGCGTAGTGCCGCCTCGTGGATGATCGTCTCGTACGGGACGGGGACGTCACGCTCGAGTACGAACCTGCGCCTCATCCGGTGCTCGACACGAGGTCTCAGTTCGCTCTCCGGCAGCTCAGGGACCATGTAGCCGAATACGGCGCGGGCGTAGTCAGGGGTTTGGAGCAACCCGGGCACGTGGCTGGTGACGACCTCACGCAGGAACGTGCCGTGATGCTCGATCTCGGCGACATCCAGGAACACCGGCGGGAGCACACCGCGGTACTCCTCCCACCAGCCATGCGTGCGGTCGGTCGCCATCGAGACCAGGGCCTCGATCAACGCTGGGTCGGCACAGGCGTAGTGGGCCGCGAGACGTCGTACCCGCTCCTCACTGACGCCGGCGAGACCCGCTTCGACCTGACTCATCTGGGCGGAGGTGGAACTGAGCAGGCCCGCCACCTCGCGCGCCTTCAGACCGGCCGCCTCCCGCAGTCTGCGCAGCTCGACACCCAGACGCACCTGTCGTGCAGTGGGTTGGCTTCTCGTTGCCATGTGCCCTCCCAGCCGTAACAGGCTTGCCCCGTGTGCCTCGTTCGGGGCCAGGTTACGCGACCAACTTGCCTGAGCGAAAATTTATGCTCTACGGTCAGTGACGTAGCGCACACGTAGCGGAAGCGCACCGCTCCGTCCTGCCGTGACGGCTGCGGCAATGCCACCGCACGCCAATCCACCGCCACCAAACCGGAGTTGACGCATGCCCGAAACCTGGGACTACACCCTCTACATCCCGAACGACCCCAGAGCCGTCACCGTCTCCCGTCGCACCCTGCGCCTGATCCTCACCCTGCACGGTCTGATCGGCCTGGTGGACACTGCGGAACTCCTCGCGGCGGAGCTGGTCTCGAACGCCGTACGACACACCAAGGGACCGGCTGCGCTCAGGGTCCGCCGCACCCCGCAGGGGGTGGTGTGGATCGGGGCCTGGGACTCGAACCCCGAGCCGCCCCCTCCACCCCGACCGCTGGACCAGACCGCAGAGCTGGAGGGCGGGCGGGGCCTGGGGCTGGTGAGGGCCTGCGCACAGTACTGGGGCTGGCAGCCGTCCGCGCGGTTCGGGGACCGGGGGAAGTACGTGTGGTGCGAGCTGGATACGGCGTGAGCGCTGCACCGGGCCTGGCCTGCCCCGTCTTCCGCTATGGAGGTGGTGTGTTGCGTGGCCACCGCGCGCCCAGGTGTTCCGATGCGGCGGCCCGGAACGCCTCCATCAGAACGCATCCCGGATACGCCCCGAACACCGGGTACTTCCAGCGGTAGTAGCACGACCAGTAGCTCACCACTCGTCGCTCCGTCCGCGCGAAGAAGACTGGATTCCGCGTGATGAACTCCCCGTAGAGCCTGCGCTGGACCGAGCCTGGCGTCCGGCACCACCGCCAGGACGCTCTGAACGTCACCGGCAAGGCGGTTCGGAAACGCTGCGACCAGGACATCGGTGGCGGTCGAAGGATCCCGAGGCAACTGCACAACAGGAGGCTAAGGGCTGTCCCGCTCACCGGGAACGGTGAGCGGGCGCCCCGGCCGGGGCCGTACTGTTCGCTCGGTGATCAGTCACGCTGGTCGAGACGCGGATCCGGACGTGGCTGGAGGCCGGCTCGTTCCAGGCCAGGCTCATGGAGGTCGAATCAACTGTGTGGACCGAAATCGTTGGCCCTCGCCGCTCTTCTCCGCGAGAGCAACGGCATCGAGGGCGAGTATGGAGACGGGCTGATCTGGTCGGCTGAGCGCATCACCTCCGAGAACCAGGGCCTTCGCGAGGACGCTGAGCTCGCCACCCTCTACATGCCGTTCGATCCGCTGCTCTTCTTCGCGGACGCGGGGAACGGGGACCTGTTCGCGCCCCTCCCCAGGATCGACCGGCCCGACGTCTTCGTCTGGAACCACGAGGACGACAGCCGCACCTGGGTGGCACCGAGCCTGGGCAAGTACCTCGAATGGTGGCTGACAGGGCATATCAAGCTGTAGCACCACGCCTCACGGCTCAATCGCGCGATGAGATTGGATCAGTACGCATGGCCACCAGGGCACAGATCGGGAACCGGGGATGAGTGGCGGCCTGCCCTTCTTTCGCTATCACCCAGGCCCCATCGCAAGTGGGTCCATCCGCGCGGCCGCCGAGACGTGCGCCTGCTGCAAGCGCAACACGGGCTGGATCTACACGGCCACCTTCTACACCGCACACGAGGTCGACGGACGTTTCTGCCCGTGGTGCATCGCAGACGGGAGCGCTGCTGAACGCTTCGCGGGTGAATTCAGCGACTCCTACGGGCTTGCTGGTGTCAGCGAGGATGTCTTGCATGAGGTCACCCGCCGCACTCCTGGCTTCCATGCCTGGCAGGACCCGCACTGGCTCGTCCACTGCCAGGATGTGGCCGCCTTCGTGGGCGAAGTCGGGTACACCGAGTTGGCGGCGCATCCCGAAGCCCTCGACCACTTGCGGGCCGACATGCGCATGGGCGGTTGGCACGACGAAAACCAGCTTGAGCACTTCCTGGCCCACCTGGGCGAGGGGGCGACCGCCATGCTCTTCCGCTGCACCGTCTGCGGCGCCCATCTCGCCTACGCAGACGCATCCTAGAAGTCAGCCGGTTTGGGCGAGTCTGCGGTAGCAGATGAGGGTACAGGCGATGCTGCCATGGTGCGTTCGATGGTGCATTGGGCCGGGCGTCGGATGGAGCGGCCCTCTGAGATGAAGTCTGTGCTCCGCTGTGAGCTGCTCTCATTTCTGAGTCGCGGCCAGGGCGGAGTGCAGGTCCTCTCTCAGGAGGAGTGGGAATTCCCGATGGGCCATGAGGCCAACTCCCACACCTGCTCGAATTCTCCTTGGTTGACCAGGGCGGCGGAAAATTCTGGCTGACTAGCCACATCTTCGATGGCACCCACGGGGATTTCACTCAAGCCGATCTCTCCAGACTCATGGAATTTATCAGATTTCAGCATCCGTCCGTCCCAATAGATCTGGATCTTGCGTATTTCGTACCCATCGCCACCGATCTCGCTATAAAAGGTCGTCGGCTCGGATTGAAAGTCGTGCGACCAGTCGACCTTCCAATATTCCATGACTCAGCTCTTTCCGTGACTGGCAATGCGACCCGCTCAGAGGGAGGGCCCCTCGTTGTGGTAAACGCAGATGTTTCGCACCGCGCATGTGACGCTCGTCCGGGCTGGTCTGGCCCCGGTTGGTGTCGAGGGCACAAGACCTCCTGGAGCGCCGCTCCAAGGGGCCCCCTGAGCCAGGAACCCCCCCTCAGGGGGAGCAGCGCAGCAATGGAGTCGTCCCACGCCCCCTGGCTTCGACCAGCGCCTGCCGGTCGCCGATGGTGGTGCCCACGCAGTCGGTGCGGGAGGCGGAAACCGGCAGGCGGCGGACCGCAGGGCGGTGAGGTCTGCGATGGTTCGTGGCTCGTGCCGCGGATCGCTCTCTCACAGCAGGTCGGACAACGCCGTGCGGAATTCATCCACTTCCTGCTGGATGTAGGGAGACAAGTCGGTCAGCATGGCGATGGTCTCGTTCAAGTGGCGAGCCCACTCGGCCGAGGACCTCCACACCGGCTCCTTTCTCGTGAGGACCGCCGACAGAAGATCGTCCTCGTACCAACCGGTGGCTGCTTCGTCGGGAGCAGTCTCCCTCAGGAAGTCCAGGGCCACCGGCAGCAGCCACCGAAGCCCGACGTCCTGCCCGATCAACCGGCGCATATCCTCTGCCGACAGATCTTTGACAGGACGCTTCCTCAGTTCATGCATGGCGCGGACCAGGGGCGTGCTGTCCCCTGGCGGGGGCGGCCATCTGACCTCCTCCAGGTCCTCGATCGATTTTTCTCTGTCCACAAAATCCGAAAGCAAGACACTTCTTCCAGGACGCCACATTCGAGCTCGCTTCCCGGCCTCAGTCACCTGGCCACATCGGCGCCGCCGGCAGCAACACCGCTCCCGCCTCAATCACTACCGCCGCCGCAGTCACCACCAAATCAGTTCGTACGTGCAGCGAGAACCTTCACGGCGTCGTCTCTGGAGAGCTCCAGCAGTGCTTCCTCGGAGTATCCCTGGATTTGGTCGACATAAGGCAGAACACCTGGGCGGCGCGTGCAGAAGGTGACGTGCGAAGTCAGGGTGTCGTCCGACAAGCCGCCCTCGGAAAGGGAAACGTAACCCAGGACAGCATGCTCGCTTTCAGCGGGGACGGCCTGCAGGACCATACATGCGTAGGCAATTGAGCGCCGCAGAAGTTGGTCCTGTCGTTCCGGGCCAGCAGCGGGAAGGTCGTAGTCCATCATGGCGCGCCCGTTCACCGTGGCTTCGAAGTGGACAATGTCTTGGAACTCTTCGACCGTCGACCCACGGTAGCCGCCCTCCAACGCGGAGAGCAGGCAGGCGTCATTAGCATCCACGGTCCAGCCCTGTGCTGCGATCGCACGATACGCGGCAGGAACGTCGTCTGGCCCAACCGACGGCAGATCGGGGCCCACAAGGGTGAGCATCCTGTCGTTCATTCTCATCGTCAATCCTCTCCCAGGACTCTGAGCCCCTTGCGGATACCAGCCTCGAAACCAGGAATCTTACCGACTTCCTTTTCGATCGAACGTGGCAGGCCGTGAAACTTTCCTTCGTCGAAATCGTACTGGTACTTTGCGGCGGGATTGCTCTGGTCCTGAAAATGCAGCTGCCCGGCTCGCTGCCCTGGATTCGGATTCTCGACGTCGATCCGGTACGGCCCGTGGTTCCACATGGTCTTGCTCGTCACCTGGGTCCCGTTGGCACCGATCATGCCGCGTGGCGGACGTTCCTTGATCCCATACAGTTCGCGCATATCGCGAATCCGCTGTTCCACTTTGTCCGGGTGGTACGGATCGTCCTTGAAAGCAGGCTGGGAGGTGTGCCCCCTGGGGGGCTCGCACTTCAGTCCGAGCGGGTCGACCCATATATGCGGATTCGGGACGTACGCGGCCGGGTTCGGGGACGGGACAAGTCCCAGGGGATCCGGGGTGACGTAGCGGGCGGTTTCGGGGTCGTAGTGGCGGAAGTAGTTGTAGTGAAGACCAGTTTCGGGGTCGTAGTACTGCCCAGGGAACCGCAGTGGTGTGTAGGCCGTACTGTTCTTTGCCCAGGCGGTGTTCCCCCACAGAGTGGCACGAGTGTGCCAGGCGATCTCACCTTGTTCGTCGAGGAGTTCGCTGGGGCTGCCGACAAGGTCGGTGACGATGGCGAAGAAACGGGAGTCGATCTCCTGCTGGGTTGCGTTGGCCGCGACGATACGTTCTGTCTGAATAACCGGCCGGTGATCTTGGTGGTCCCAGGTGAGGGTAACCAGGTGTGGCAGATCGGTGGTCGTGGTGGTCTGCTCGCACAGAACTGTGCCGTCCCAGGTGAAGTCCACCCGTTCGGCGATGGCTCCGCGGTCGTGAGCGAGGCGGAGTTTGGCGATGCGTCGCCCCAAGGGGTCGTAGCGATAACGCCATTGCGAACCGTCCGGGGTCGTCACGGAGATCAGGCGGTCCTCGGCGTCCCACATGTAGCGCCACACGTCGGGTTTGCGGGACAGGCGGGTCTTTTGGCGCAGGGTGATGCGGCCCAGGGCGTCGTGTTCGTAGCGGACCTGCCCGGCACGGATGAGACGGGTGCCCGCGTAGGTGCGCACGCCGGTCGCTTCCTGGCCGGGGTGACCCGCCGGCCAGGAAGCCGACGTCTGGTTGCCTGCGGTGTCGTAGGCGTACGTTTCGGTCCAATTCGCCGCATGGACGGCCGTCACTCGGCCTGTCGCGTCCAGATCGAAGCGGCGGGCGCCCGAGAGTTCGTCCTCGACACCTGTCAGGTGGCCGTCGGCGCGGTAGGTGTACCTGCGGTGTTGCACCCTGCGACCGACCGGACCCAGCACGGACTGGGACGTCAGGCGGCCGAGGGCGTCGAAGGAGTGTTCCAGAGTAAGAGGGCCGATGCGGCGAGAGAGCTCACGGCCCGCCTCGTCGTAGTGGAAGTCGATGTTCCGGCCGGAGGCGATCATGCCGGTGTGACGCCCGGCCGCGTCGTAGGACCAGTTCGTCGTGGCGCCGGTCGGTGTGGTGCGGCCGACGCGGCGACCCAGCTCGTCGTAGGTGAATGTCAGCGTCCGGCCGTCGACCTTCTCCGAGACCACGCGGCCGTAGCGGTCGCGCAGGATGGTGAGCGTGGTGCCGTCAGGACCCGTGGCCAGCGCCAGCTGGTCGGTGAAGTCGTAGGCGTACGTCGTGACCTGCCCAGCGGCGTCCTTGCGCACGACCTGGCCCAGCTCATTGCGCTCGAAGGTGATCGTCTGGCCAATCGCGTTGGTGCGCGAGGAGAGGCGGCCCGCCAAGTCGTACTCGTACGTAAGGGTGCGGCCGTCGAAGTCCCTCTCCGTAACTAGTCGCCCCGCCGGGTCGTACTCGTAGCTCCAGGTCAGACCCTGTGGATTGGTGACCTGTGACAGGCGCAGTTCGGTGTCGTGCCGGAACTCGTAGCGCGCCCCGTCCGGGCCGGTCCGGGCGCTGGGCAGGTCGAAGTGGGTGTACTCGAATTGGGATACACCGCCCATGGGGTCGGTGTGGCTGGTGCAGTTGCCCTCGCCGTCGTACGTCCAGGTCTCAGTCGTGCCATCCGGGGCCGTGCTGCGGGTCAGGTGGCCCTCCACTGTCCACTCCAGGCGTGTGGTGGCGCCGGTCGGATCAGTGATCGCGACGGTGCGCCCGAAGGCGTCGCGTGCGTATCGGGTCATAGCACCGGCCGGGTCCGTCACCTCCAGTGGCAGCCCGGCCCGGTTGCACACGATGCCGGTGGTGTGGCCGAGCGGGTCGGTCATCGCAGCCAGGTGGCCTGCCGCGTCATAGGAGAGGCGAGTGGTCTGCCCGGACGTGTCCGTGACAGAGGTGAGGTTGCCCTTTTCGTCAAAAGTTTGCGAGGTGACCGTGCCGTCTGCGTTGACCAGCTTTACCGGCAGTCCAAGGGCGTTGTACTCAGCCCTCGCTTCGCGGCCGTCCGGGCGGGTCACTATGAGCAGGTTCCCTGCGTCGTCGTAACCGAACGAGGTCGTGTGTCCGAGAGGATCGGTCTGGGACAGCAGGCGGTTGTAGCGGTCGTGGACGTACTGGATGGTAGCGCCGAGGGCGTCCGTCTCGGCTACCACCTGGCAGCGGCGGTTGACCAGGTAACGGGTGATGTGGCCGTGCGAGTCGGTGATGGTTGTGCTGTGCTCGCCTGTGTCCGGGTCGACCGGTCCGTAGGTGAAGGTGGAGCGCAGGTGGCCGGCGGCGCCAGACTGGTGTGTGCAGCGGTCCTGGTCGTCGTAGGTGTAAGTGAAGTGGCTGTCGTTGGTGTCGGTCCAGGAGGTGATGCGGCCTGCTTCATCGTAGGCATACCGCGTGGGCTGGCCTGAGGAGTTGATGACCTCGGTGAGATGGCCATCCACGTAGCGATAGCGGATCAGCTCCTGGTCACTGCCGTCCGCTGCGCCACCGGCCAGGTGCAAGGCGGTGACTCGGCCATCGGTCGTCGAAAGCAACAGGTGGTAGCCGCCGCTGTGGGTGAGCTGCCGGGGCGTGCCGTCGGCGTCGTACTCGAACGCGATCCAGTCGCCGTTGCGGTCGTCGAGTTGCTCGAGCAACGCCAGGGTGTCGGAGCGATCAGCGAAGTGCCGTACCTGGCCCGATTTCGGGTCGGTGAGGGTGTAGCCGTCGTCGGTGCGGTCCAGGGGCCAGCGCGGGCCGTGGGTGGGCAGGGTCGGCACGCCCGGTGCTGGGTGCGGGTAGGCGAGCGTCAGGCCGTCCTCGCCGACGAAGACCACGCCCTCGGCGTCGATCTCCAGGCGCTGGTCGAGTGTGGAGGACCAGGTCGGGCCGAACCAGCCGCCGAGACGGTACGACGACTCGAACTGCCGCTTGAACACAAGCGGCAGCCGGGCCGCCGGGAGAGAGGCATCGGTCTGCGGCAGTACCATCCGGCCGGTGGCGACGTCGACGGGGTCCTTCGCGCAGACCTTTTCACCCGGCCGCCGGGAGACGTCCTCGGCCCCTTCCTCCACGGCGTTCCGGGCGGTCTTGCGCAGCCCCTGCTCCGCCACGCCCTCCGCGCCCTCTTTCAGCGCGAGCCGCAGCCCGCCCCGGGCCAGTCCCGCGCCCTTGGTGCCGATCAGTTCCGGGATCATGCGGCCGACGAACTCCGAGGGGTCCTTCTTGAAGCCGTCCACGGCGGCCTGGACGACCCGTTCGGGATGCGCGGCGGTGGACACCAGGCCGGAGAGCGTCATGCTGACGTTCTGCATGTAGGCGGCCGGGTGGGTCAGGTTGTAGGGGTCCATCGGGTCGAGGCCGCGGGCGAAGTTGACCAGGCCGGCGGTGCCCTTGAGGGCGCCGCCCACCACGTGGGTGAGTTCGGTGTTGGCCGCTTGGAAACCGTCTTTGAAGTCGTTGCCGAGGCGGTCCAGGGGCGGGGGTTCGGCGGGCGCGTGGGCGAGGGCTGCCTTGACCTTGCCCTGTGCTTCGGAGGCGGCGGTGTTGCGCTGTTTGCGGGCCTCGGCGAGTTTCTGGGCGGCGGCCTTGATGTCGGCCGTGCCCGGATCGTGGAACGGCTCGGGCTTGGGGCCGGGGTCCTCGTTGGCCTTGATCTTGGCGTTGTAGGCGTCGACCTTCTTGTTGTAGGCGTCGACGGCGTCCTTGGACGCCTGCACACCCTTCTTGTAGAGCTCGACGGCCTCCTTGGCCTGGCCTTGCGCCCACTTGACGGTGTCCGCGTACGACTCCAGCGCCCCCGCCGCCGCGTCGCACGCCTCCGCCGCCTGCGCCCACTTGGTGGGGTGCACGCCGAACTTCTCCCGGAACGCGTCACCGCCCTCGCCCTGCCAGCCGGAGGAGTCGACCTTCCGCAGCCCCGAACTCACCTTGTCGAACGCACCGTGGAAGTCCCGCAGGTGCTTGGCACTCTCCCGGATCTTGTCCGGACTGCCGTGGACGAGTTCGTTGGGCTCCTCGGTCTGGCCGAGCTGCTGCTCGCCCGGGGTGGCCCCCAGGTCGGAGGCGATGCCGTCGCCCCAGTCCTCCACACTGTCGGCCCAGTCGTGCGCACCGACCTTGTCCAGGCCCTCACCCACCTTGTCGGTGGCCCAGTCCACGCCCTCGCCGAGCTTCTTCTTGCCCGCGTCGTAGAGGTCCTCGGCACCGCCCAGCACCGAGTTGGTGATGTCCCCGATCCCCATCAGCCCTCACCGCCCTGCTGCCCAGCGGCCTCGGCCCGGGCCTCTGGGGAGGGGCCGAAGGTGTCGTCCAGGTACTGGTTGTACTCCTGGTCGGAGACACCGAACGCGCTGTGCAGGTTCTCCGGGTTGATGCGCAGCGGCCCGGCGGTGCTGGAGGTCATCACGTCCCGGCCCGCGTCCTTCCAGCCCTGCTCGCTGTTGGCCAGCGCCTGGTCGAAGGAGGCCTTGCTGTAGTCCACGTCCCCGCCGAACGCACCGGACTTCGCGATGTCACCCCAGCCCATCCGCTCGACCTCCTCCTCGGAGGCGTACGGATTGCCGATGGCCGCGTTCTCGACGACCTTGAAGGTGCCCTTCACATACTGGTCGTTCTCGTAGTACGTGCCCGCCGCCAGACCCGTCTTCACAGCGAACCCGTTGCCCTCGTTGATCAGCGAGCGCACGCCCCACTCCCAGCGCTCGCAGAACGACTTGAACTCCCCCGTCAGCCCCTCGTGCCCGAGTTCCAGCCCGGACAGGGCGATGTCGCTGAACCCGCGCCCGGCTCCGGCCTCGCCGACCATGCCGAGCTCCTTGAGCTCACCCAGCGCATCGGTCAGACCCTTGGCGATCAGACCGAGCCCGTCCGTCGCCAGGTCCTTACCGCCACCGCTCATGCCCCGTCCCCCGTCTCCGCATCGATGTCGACCGCCGCCCTGTCCGGCACGATCCCCCGCACCGGCGGGAAGACCATGCCGTCCTCCCCGTCCGCACAGTCCAGCGCCACCCCGCACGGCACCCCGGCCGCGGGCACCGCCACGTCCAACAGACGGGCACCAAGGACCGTCTGATACGCCCACTCACGCGCCGCCTCACCGCGCGCCACGGCATAACGGGCCAGCGCCTGCTCGTCCGAGAACGCGAGGATGAAACGGACACCGTTCAAGTCGGCCGTCAGCAGACCCCGTTCACCGTCCAGGCCAGGACCGTCGCCCAGCGGCACCAGAACCGCCGTACGCCGGAACTCACCCAGCAGCACGGCGAACTCGCGGCGCCTGCGCGAAATCGCGTCCGCGGCGTCGGCGGAGGGCGCCGCGGGATCGGGCGAAGTGGCGCCCTCGGGCCTCTCCGCTCCGGTCGCCTCCGGCTGGTCGGGGCGGGCCAGGTCCACGTAGTCGTACAGCCGGGATCTGGGCAGTCGTGCCGCGGAGTCGGTGTCACCCCCGTGTTCGAACATGCCTCGGATCATCACACTGGGGTTCCGCCGACTGCAAGGAAGTACGTGCCTCACCGTTCGGATACGGCCGCAAACCACCCGCGACGATCAGCACTGGGTGTTCAGGCCTGCGTTCCTTGGGGCCCGCCGGCAGCCGGAGACGACGTTGACGAGGATCTTCGGTTCCGTCTTTCCCGGGCGCGAACGTGCTGCGCCCGCACCGGCGCAGCAGCCTCAGGGTGGGCGACGAGGGTGATGCGTGGTCAGGCGGCGGTGGTGCGGCGGGAGCGGGCCCGCAAGAGGAGCGCGATGCCGGCTGCCGCGGTGAGGAGTACGCCGCCGGCGGCCCAGGCCAGGGTGGGTGTGCGCGATGACCTGGTTGAGTGCTGCGCCAGGCACTTGCTTCCGGGGGCGGCGGGGGCGATGCGGAGTCGGGCCCAGGGTTTGGCGGGGCCGGTCTGGTCGACGTCGTGCCGGTAGACGACGTAGATGCCGGGTACGGGTTGGCAGGTCAGGGTGGTGGTGGCGGTCAGGACGGCTTTGGCGCCGCGCAGTACGGGGTGGTCGGTGAAGGCGCGGGAGGTGAGGGTGATGTCTCCGTCCGATCCCTCGTCGTCGTTGTCCGTGATCGTGATGCGGCTGCCGGCCCGGAACGTCCGCACGTCCCATTGCGACTGGGGCCACGTCCTGTCCGGAGCCCAGCGTTCCTCCAGCTTGGGCGGAGGCAGTTTCCTGACCTTGTTCCGGCAGGCGCGGCGTGCCGCCTCGTCGGCGGGCTCCACGCGCACCCGTGCCCATCGGAACGGATGCTCGTCCGGGCCCACGTCTCCAGCGCCGCGCCGCGTCACCGGGTAGGTGCCAGGACGGGCGTCGCAGGCAATGGTGACGGTGGTGGTCAGCACCGGATCCCTCATGCGCAGCTTCCCTGCCGCGACGAATGCGGGGGAGTTGATGGTTGCGAGGTAGGTGACGTCGCTGGCCTTGTCGTTGACCGTCAGTGTGTCGCCGGGATGCACCGAGCGGACGCTTCCGAACGGAAGCGAGGGTCCGGGTGGGGATGCCGAGGCCGGCCCGGCCGCCAGGAAGGGGAGCAGGAGGGGGAGTGCCGCCCACGCGGTCTTGCGGAGTCGGTCCATCGGCACACCCTGTCCTCTTATTTGATGACAAGCCAGTTGTTACTTAGTAGTACATTATGGTCACGCGATCGAACATGTATGCGGGTTCGAGTGGTTGGGGCCCGCTCACGTTCGGCCCTCTCCAAGACGGAAAGGCATCTTCTTGCGTTCCAGATACAGATGGATTCCAGCCCTTGCTCTGGGACTGGGTGTAGGCATTCTCGGCACGGGGACGGCATGGGCCGGGACAGGCGATCCGTCACCAGCGGTCTCCGCCCCGCCGAGGGCCTCTGCATCACCGGGGACTCCCGGCGCCGGGCCTCAGGTCCCGCCGACGCTGCCCTCGCCGTCGTCGACAGTCGCGGGGGCCGTCGACCCGACCGGCTCCGCCACCCCCTCGGACTCCTCGACGCAGCCCGCCGAACCGAACACTTCCCCCTCCCCCTCGGGGCCGAGTCTGAGCGAGGAGGAGAAGTACTGGACGGCTGAACGCATGGCCGACGCCGTCCCGATCGATGCCCCGCCGGACCCTGCTCAGGCCGCCTCGAAGCACGGCATCACCGCAGCCGTCACGAAACGGCCGCCGCCATCGGGCACCCCCACCCCGGAGCACTTCCTCGGCCACCCGATGATCGGCACGTTCTTCTTCGACGGGACGCCGCTGGGCGGCAAGAAGACATACTGCACGGGTAGCGTCGTGCACACGGCCGCCAAGGACATCGTCCTCACCGCCGGACACTGCGGCCTCGGTCTGAAGTCGGCCACCCACCGCATCTTCGTGCCGCGGTACCGCATCGGGAAGCCCGCCGCCGAGCAGCCGGACGGCGTGTTCCCGGTGTCCCGGCTCTACATAGACCCGCGCTACGAGAGGAACAGCAAGAAGGCGGTCTCCGACCTCGACCTGGCCTTCGCTCAGGTCGGCTCCAACAGCCGGGGCAAGGTGGAGGATGTCACGGGAGCCCTGACGTTCACGCCGACCAGCAGCTACCACCACGAGGTCACCGTCATCGGCTATCCCGACGACGTCAGCGTCAACCCCGACCATGTGCCGGTCCGATGCCCCGTCAGCACCTCCCAACTGCCGGGCTTCAGGCAGATGCGCATGACCTGCCAGGGCTTCTACGGCGGTGTCTCCGGCGGCCCGTGGATCGAGGACTACAACAGCACCACCGGCACCGGCAAGGTCATCGGCAACACCGGCGGATACAACGGCGGCGGCAACGACGCCAACGACGACTGGGTGACGTATGCGCCGGTCTACGGCAAGGACGCCCAGGAGCTGTTCGCCGACGCCGCCGCGCATCGGAACGTGGATGACCACAAACCGCCGTACCAGGCGTCCGGGGACCCCTGGCTGCCCGGTCCCGCATCCACCTGGCAGCACGCGAAGCTGCTGGCCTCCGGCGACTTCCGCCAGACCGGCCACAGCGACATGATCGTCGTCTGGACCGACGGCGAGGTCACGCTCTACCCCGGCAACGGACACGGCGGCTACGACACCGAGCGGCAGCTGCTGGCCTCCAACAGCACGTGGACCCACGCGGCGACCATCACCGCCGGTGACTTCACCGGGTCCAACCAGTCCGATCTGATGGTGCGCTGGTCCGACGGAGAGGTGACCCTCTACGGTGACGTCGGCTCCAAGGGACTGAACTGGGCCGGCACCCAGATGATCAAACCCAACGACCTCTGGAAGAACGCGATTCAGATCGCGGCGGGCCGATTCAACGCCTCCCAGTACGTCACCGACCTGATCGTGCGCTGGGTCGACGGCGAACTGACCCTCTACACCAACGTCAGCGCCGGCACCTTCGGCCAGGAACACCAGCTGAAGCCGAAGAACGACACCTGGAAGGACGCCACACTCCTGACCGCCGGTGAGTTCTCCGGCAACCAGAAGTGGGACCTCATGGTGCGCTGGACCGACGGCGAACTCGACAACTACGTCGGCACCACCACCTCCGGCCTCGGTACCGAGCAGCGCATCCTGGACCCCAACGGGACCTGGACCCACGACGCGGCCATGACCACCGGTGACTACACCGGCAACAACCGCACCGACGACCTCGTCATCCGCTGGTCCGACGGCGAGACCACCATGTACACCGACACCGGCACCGACCACCTCGGGTCCGAGCACATGCTCGTCGCCCCCACCTCCTGAACCGACCGGCACCCCCCGGGCCGGACGCGGAACACCGCGCGAAGCCCGGGGGACCGAGGTACCGGAGCAACGGCCGGACCCACTCTGACTACTGAGCGGGGCCGCAAGGTCGAGGCGTGGGGTCCGCCTCCCAGGTCCGCAGATGACCGAATGCACAACCTGCCCCGATTTGGCGTGAGTTGCGCAAAGACAGTTACCGCCCAGCTATCCAAACGCTGTTCTCCGCTCACGTAGCCGTGGTTACAGTGCTCACGAAGTCACGCAGTGAAGTCGTCCCGAGCGGGGCAGTAACACAGCCAGGGTCGACGGGTGTGAAGAGCGGGGAGCTGCGCGTGCCAACTGCCATTGCCGTGACCAGCGCCGACATGGCGCTGCCGCCGCAGGATGAGCGGACCGTGCCCGCGGTCGTGCTGCGGGATCTGGACCAGCGGCCGATCGAGGACGCCCTGGCCGAACTCCAGGCGCTCGTCGAGCAGCATGGGCACGTCATCGTGGTGGCCTCGCGGGCCGTCCCCGAAGGGGTGATCCGGCGGCTGTACACCCTTCGTTCGCTCATGGAGAGCGACCGCATCGCCCTGTTCCGCCCCGAACTGCCACCCCTCGGCATCGCCGTCCTCGCCCGCCAGTTGCGTCAGCTCGCCTCCTGCGACCTCAGCCCGGGGGTGCTCGCCTCCGCCGGCCGGCTGCTCACCCACTACATCCACGCCGGGGCCGTCCTCGGCTCCGTCGCCAGACTGGACCGCGTACCGGTCGACCTCAAGGCGCACGCCAAGTCCTGGATGCCCGGCAGCCAGTTCGCGGTGGTCGCCCACCCCGAGCCGCAACTGGTGCGGGTCGGGCCCGACGCGACCCTCGGCGGCCCGGAGTTCGGCACCTGGTTGCTGGTCGCCAAGGGGCAGCTGCAGTCCGAGTGGGTCGGGGGAGCGCTGGCGAAGTCGTGGGGGGTGCAGGGCCTGCGGGAGGCCCCGCTGCCCGCCGAGTCCCCGTCCTGGTGGGGGACCGGCAAGGTGGTCGAGTTCTGCAGTCATCTGGCCGACCTGTCCGTTCTCTACCAGTTGGTCACCTCGGTGCGGCGGGGGAGCTGCCACTGGTGCGGCATCGACGTCATCGGTGACCGCTGCGTCTTCTGCTCGGCCGGCCCGCCCGTCCACGAACCGCCCGCCCCCCGGGCCCTGGAACAGCGCACGCCCGCCTGACGAAGCGCCGCACACGGCACCCCGCACAGCCATCGCTCAGCCCCGACCCCGCTCGACCGATTCCCCCAATGAGGTTGCACGGTTCATGAACTCCCGTCAGCGCCGCGGCGTGATACTCCTGATTTTGTCGGTCCTCTGCGCCCTCGGCGCGTTCGCCGGTGTGCTCTCCGTCGTCCACGACGTGCAGTCCAAGGTCGGTCCCGAGGTCACCGCGTACCGGGTGCGGTCCAGGGTGGCGCCCTACGCGCCGCTGAATCCGGGCCAGTTCGAGCAGATCAAGATGCCCAAGCGGTGGCTGTCCTCCAACGCCGTCACCAGCCTCCGCCAGATCGAGGGCAAGATCGCGGTGACCACCCTGGAGAAGGGCTCGCTGCTGCAGACCGACATGGTCGTCGACCAGCCCGCGCTGCAGGCCGGCCAGCAGGAGGTCGCGATCATGATCGACGCGGCCACCGGGGTCGCCGGCAAGATCACCCCGGGCTCCCGGGTCAACGTCTACGCCACCTTCCAGGGCAAGAAGGAGGGCGACCCCGACCAGTCGAAGATCATCGTCACCAACGCCCGGGTCCTCGACGTCGGCCAGATCACCGCCCTGGAGCCCGACAGCAAGAACCAGCAGCAGCCCACCGACGCCGTCCCGATCACCTTCGCGCTGTCCACCGTCGACGCCCAGCGCATCACGTACGCCGAGTCGTTCGCCCAGCGGGTCCGGCTCGCCCTGGTGGCCCCCGGCAGCCAGACCACGGTCCCCGACAAGGACCGCACGTACGAACTCGCGACGGACAAGTGAGAGGCGCCCCGCATGCCCACCAGGATTCTCCCGGCGGTCGGTGACGCGGACGCGGTCCGGTCCCTCACCACCCTGCTCAGCCAGCTCCCGGACGCCGAACCGCTGCCGCCGGTCACCGACTCCACCCAGCTCGTCGACACCCTGGCCCGGCTCGCCGCCGAGTCCGTCGACGAACTGCCCGAGGTCGTCGTCGTACACGAACGCATCGGCCCCGTCCCGGCCCTGGAGCTGATCCGCGAAGTCGGCCTGCGCTTCCCGGCCGTCGGCGTCGTCCTCGTCACCTCCGACGCCGGCCCCCACCTGTTCGCCGCCGCCATGGACTCCGGCGCCCGCGGCCTGGTCACCCTCCCCCTCGGCTACGAGGAACTGGCGATGCGCGTCCAGGCCGTCGCCCAGTGGTCCACCGGGGTACGACGCCATCTCGGCCACGGCGCGGACGTGGTCAGCGGCGCCGGCGGCACCGTCGTCACGGTCAGCGGCGCCAAGGGAGGCGTCGGGACCACCTTCGCGGCCATCCAGCTCGCCCTCGCCGCCCAGGCCTCCGGGCGGAGCACCGCACTCGTCGACCTCGACCTGCAGACCGGCGACATCGCCTCCTACCTCGACGTCCAGTTCCGCCGCTCGGTCGTCGACCTGGCCGTCATCAACGACATCTCCCCGCGCGTCCTCGCCGACGCCGTCTTCCGCCACGAGACGGGGCTCGCCCTGCTGCTCGCCCCCGGTGAGGGCGAACGCGGCGAGGAGGTCACCGACCGCGCCGCCCGCCAGCTCGTCAGCGCCCTGCGCTCCCGCTACGAGGTCGTCGTCGTCGACTGCGGCGCCCAGCTCAGCGGCGCCGGCGCGGTCGCCGTGGAGATGGCCGACACCGCGCTGCTGGTGACCACCCCGGACGTGGTCGCCGTCCGCGCCGCCAAGCGGACGGTACGGATGTGGGACCGGCTGCAGATCCGCAAGGCCGAGGAGACCACGGTCGTCGTCAACCGCCACTCGCGCGCTACGGAGATCCAGCCACCCCTCGTCCAGCGCATCACCGGCACCCCGGTGGCCCGCACCACCGTCCCGGCCAACTTCAAGGAGCTCCAGGCCGCCGTGGACGCGGGGCGGGTCCACGAACTGGACGCCAGGAGCTCGGTGAAGCAGGCCCTGTGGGCGCTCGCGGGGGAGGTGGGGCTGGTCAAGGCGGCCGAGGGAGGCCGACGCGGCCGGGCGCGGGGGGACCGGGGGTCGGTGGGCTTCCGGCGGCGGAAGGAGGCGGGCGGGTGAGACGTTCGGCGGACGACCGGGGTGCGGGCGACCGGGGGCAGGTGAGCATCGAGCTGCTCGGCATGACCCCGCTGATCGTGCTGACGCTGGTGCTCATGTGGCAGTGCGTGCTCACGGGGTACGCCTACACGCTTGCCGGGAATGCTGCGGACGAGGGGGTGCGGGCGGGGACGGCGGTGGCACCGGGGGCAGGGCGTCAGGGCGCTTGTGAGCAGGCGGGGCTGAAAGACCTGTCGGCCGCTTGGAGGGAGGGTGCCAAGGTGAGTTGCACACCGGTCGGCTACGTCCAGGCCGACGTCTCCCTCAAGGTGCCCGTCCTCTTCCCGGGCAGTATCGACTTCCCCGTCACCGTGCACGGACACGCCGGCACCGTGGAGGAGGTGAAGCACTGACATGCGGTACCGCCGTGAACGCCGCCGCGACCAGGGCCAAGTCGCCATCGAGTACCTCGGGTTCGTCCCGATCCTGCTCCTCGTCGGCATGGCCGGCTTACAGATCGGGGTGGTCGCGTACGCCGCCGAGCAGGCGGGGACGGCGGCCCGGGCGGGGGCTCGTGCCGCCTCACTGCAGCTGGGCACCGCTCAGCAGGCGTGCAGGGAAGCGGTCAGCGGTGGGCTCGACGTGCAATGCGGGGAAGAGCCGCAGGGCGACTCCGTCAAGGTGACCGCCAACGTCCACATCCCCTCGATCGTGCCCTTCTGGAAGTTCGGCACCGCCCAGAAGACCGCCACCATGCCGCTAGACCACCCAGCCCAAGGAGCCCCCGCCCCATGAGTCTCCGCGCACGCATCACCACCCCCGAGGAGCACGGCAGCCGGGGCGAGGACGGTCATCTGGTCGCCTCCTACCGGGCCAAACTGCTGGAGGAGATCGACCTCGCGGAGATGAGTTCGCTGGCCGCCGCCGAGCGCAGGGCGCGGCTGGAACGGGTGCTCGGGCACATCATCAGCCGTGAGGGCCCGGTGCTGTCCACGGTGGAGCGCGGCCAGCTGATCCGCCGGGTGGTCGACGAGGCGCTCGGCCTCGGCATCCTCGAACCCCTCCTCGAAGACGCCTCCATCACCGAGATCATGGTGAACGGCCCCGATGCGATCTTCGTGGAGCGTGGCGGCCGGGTCGAGCAGTTGCCGATCCGTTTCGTCTCGCAGGACCAGCTGATGCAGACGATCGAGCGGATCGTGTCGACGGTCAACCGGCGCGTCGACGAGTCGAACCCGATGGTCGACGCCCGTCTGCCCTCCGGCGAGCGCGTGAACGTCATCATCCCGCCGCTGTCCCTGACCGGCCCCACCCTCACCATCCGCCGCTTCCCGCGCTCCTTCACCCTCCAGGAGCTGATCGGCCTGGGCTCGCTGGACGAGCACATGGTGTTCCTGCTGGCGGGTCTGGTGCAGGCGAAGTTCAACATCATCGTCTCCGGCGCCACCGGCACGGGGAAGACCACCCTGCTCAACGCGCTCTCCGGTCTGATCCCGGCGCACGAGCGCATCATCACCATCGAGGACTCGGCCGAACTCCAGCTCCAGCAGTCGCACGTGGTCCGCCTGGAGTCCCGCCCGCCGAACGTCGAGGGCAAGGGCCAGGTCACCATCCGCGACCTGGTCCGCAACTCCCTGCGGATGCGCCCCGACCGGATCGTGGTCGGCGAGGTCCGCGGCGGTGAGTCCCTGGACATGCTGCAGGCGATGTCGACGGGCCACGACGGCTCCCTCGCCACCGTGCACGCCAACAGCGCCGAGGACGCCCTCACCCGTCTGCAGACCCTCGCCTCCATGTCCGACGTCGAGGTCCCCTTCGTGGCGCTGCACGACCAGATCAACAGCGCCGTCGACGTCATCGTCCAGCTCACCCGGTTCGCCGACGGCGCCCGCCGCATCACCGAGATCGCCGTCCTGGACAGCCACGGCGGCGAACCGTACCGACTGGTGACCGTCGCCCGCTTCGACGCCCAGCCGATGACCCACGACGGCCGGGTGTACGGCGCCTTCCAGTACTTCCCGCTGCCGCGCCGCACCGCCGACCGCCTCTACATGGCGAGCCAGCCGATACCCCAGGCCTTCGGCGTCGCCCACACGCTGGACCAGCTGACCACCCGAGAAGCCAGGTAGGCCACCCCCATGGATCTCCATACCCTCGTCAGCCTCACCACCGGCGTCACCCTGCTGACCTGCGTCCTCGCGGTGCTCGGCCTGCACGCCTACGCGTCCGGCCGGGCCCAGCGGGCGGAACTGGTCGACCGGCTGACGTACACCGGCCAGGTCCCCGGCACCGGCCGCCGACGCCGCTTCCGCACACTGGACCGCCGGCTGCGCGGCACCGGACTCGGCAAGAAGCTGGAACTGCGGCTGGCGGCGACCGGCCTGGACGTCACCCCGGGCGAGTTCTTCGCGTACATGCTCGCGACGGTGGCCGCGCTCTGGCTGATCGGCCAGGCCACCCTGGCGCCCTTCTTCGGCCCGCTCGCCGGACTGCTGGGCGTCTGGGCGGCGTGGCAGTTCCTCAACTGGCAACGCCAGAAACGCATCGAGCGCTTCATCAACCAACTGCCCGAGCTCGCCCGCATCCTGGCCAACGCCACCCAGGCCGGCCTGGCCCTGCGCACCGCCATCGGCATGGCCGCGGAGGAGTTGGAGGCCCCGGCGGGCGAGGAACTCGCCAAGGTCGCGGACCAGCTGGCGATCGGTCACTCCATGGACGACGCCCTCGGCGAGCTCGCCGACCGGCTTCCCTCCCGCGAACTGGTCGTCCTGGTCACCACGCTGGTCCTGTCCAACAGGGCGGGCGGACAGGTGGTCAGCGCCCTGCGCAACCTCACGGAGACCCTTGAGGAACGCAAGGAGACCCGCCGTGAGATCCGTACCCAGCTCTCCCAGGTGACCATGACCTCGTACGCCGTCCCGGTCCTCGGCGTCGGCGCCCTGTTCCTGATGAACGGGGTGAAGGACGGCGCGCTCGACCGTATGACCGGCTCGCCGATCGGCCAGGCCTGCGTGCTCATCGCCTTCGCCCTGTACGCGATCGGCTTCGTGCTGATCCGCCGCATGAGCCGCATCGACGTCTGAGGACCTGAGGAGGTGAACGACGGCATGGCCCTGCTCCTCGCGCTCGCCATGGGCATCGGCGTCCTGGGCGCCTTCATGGGCATCCGCATGTACCGGGCGGACGCCAAACTGCCCAGTGACCTCGTGCTGGCCCTGGAGGTCGGCGCGACCCGCACCGGCGCCGCGCACTCCGTGGTCGACCGCATGGGCATGCGCTACGCGCCCGCCGTACTGCGGCTGATGGGCCCCAAGCTGGTCGCCAGGTACCGCCGCAGGATCGACCTCGCGGGCAACCCCGGCGGCCTGACCATCGACCGCTACGCGGCCCGCCGCGCGGTGTACGGGGCGCTCGGCGGCGTGGGCTTCCTGCTCTTCCTCCTGCGCGGCCAGTGGTTCGTCGCCCTGCTCCTGCTGGCCTTCGGCGCGTTCTGGACGGAGGTCGGCATCTGGTCCGCGATCCGCATCCGCAAGGACGTCATCGAGCGGACCCTGCCGGACTTCCTGGACGTCCTCGCGGTCGTGGTCAGCGCGGGCCTCGGTTTCCGACAGGCCCTGGACCGCGTGGCCTCCCGGTACGAGGGACCCTGGGCCGACGAACTGCGCATCACCCTGCGCCAGATGGACCTGGGCGTGAGCCGCCGCGAGGCCTTCAGGGAACTGCGCCGCCGCAACGACTCCGAGCAGGTCGCCATGTTCGTCACGGCGCTCCAGCAGGGTGAGGAACTCGGCGCCCCGATCGTCGACACCCTGGTCGCCCTCGCCAAGGACATGCGCCGCACGGACGCCCAGAACGCCCGCCGCAAGGCCGCCCGCGCGGTACCCCGGGCCACCCTGATGATCACCACCTTCATGGTCCCGGCGACCATGCTCCTCCTCGCCTCGGGCCTGATCCTGGGGTCCGGCGTGGACTTCGGCTCGATCACCGGGAAGTAGAGGAGGTGGGGTGATGGCGATGGCGACGACGAGGTGGCGGGTGGGACCGGTCCGGCGATGGCGGGCCGCCGACGGCGACGAACTCCGACCGGAGCCACCCGCCTCCGAGAAGCTCCAGCTCCGCGCCCTGCAGGCCATGTGCCGCCAGGTTTTCGGCTTCCGCCTCGCCATGATCGCCCTGGCCGCCCCCGCGGCCCTGGTCAACGCCGCCCCCGGCATCGGCGTCCGCCTGGTCGGCGCGGCGGTCGTCGTCACCTTCATGGTGTCGTACGTCCTGTTCAGGGACTGGGAACGCTTCGGCCCCCTCCTCCTGCGCCACCCCAGCCTGCTGGCGGCCGACACCCTGATCGGCTCCCTGCTCCTCATCTCGGCCGGCCCGGACACGACACTCGCGTACGTCAGCGTCTGCACCCCGCTCCTCGCGGGCCTGGTCTACAGCTGGCGGGGAGCGGCGTGCTTCGCCTCCCTCCAGTCCCTGATCCTGCTCCTGGTCCACGCCACGCTGAGGGGACATCAGGACCCGGAGTTGGCCGAGTCGCTGCTCCTGCCCGGCCTGTGCGTCATCACGGGCGCCGTGGGTTCGACCCTGCGCAACCTGATGCTCCGCTTCGGCACGGCCACCCAGGCCCTGACGGAGGTCCAGGCCCGCCTGGCGGTGACGGAGGCGGTGCACGCCGAACGTGCCCGCCTGGCCCGCGAGATGCACGACTCGGTGACCAAGACCCTCTACGGCGTGGCCCTGGCCGCGGACGGCCTGGCGGCCTCGGCGTCCGCGGACAGCAGGGACCCGGCCGTGCTGCGTGCGCAGGCGGAACTGGTGGCCCGGTCGGCGCGCAGGGCGGCGGCCGAGGCCAGGGAACTCCTCACGGACCTCCGCCGGGAGAGCGACCCCGTCGACGGAACGTATGTAGGGACGGAACTCTCCGCGATGGCGAAGGACTTCACGACCCGTACGGGCATCCCGGCGACGTTCCGTTCCCCGGCCGGCCAGGAACCCCCTTCCGTCCCCCCGGCGGTGGCCCGCCAGCTCCTCACGGTCGTCTCGGAGGCGATGGAGAACGCCCACCGCCACGGTTTCCCCACCCACGTCCAGGTAGAAGCCGCTGCCGACGGTGACTTACTGACCCTCACCGTCTACGACGACGGCCGCGGCCTGCCACCGGACACCAGCCTCGACCAGCTGCGCCGCACGGGTCACTTCGGCGTCGTGGGCATGGTCGAACGGGCCGAGTCGGTGGGCGCCCGCATCCGTATCGGCCGGGGTGACCACCCCCGGGGCACGGAGATCCGCCTGGAACTCCCGCTGGCGGCCCTGAGACCCGTACCGTCCGTACCGACCAAGGACGCATGAGAGGAGGGAACCCGATGCCGCCGAATCCGAACCCGACCCCCTCCCCACCGCTGCGCATCGTGGTGGCCGACGACAATCCGGTGGTCCGGGCCGGCCTGACCGCCCTCCTCTCCAGCCGGGAGGACACCACAGTGGTCGCAGAGGCAGCCGACGGCCGCGAGGCCTGCGCCGCGGCCCGCCGCCACCGCCCCGACGTGGTCCTGCTGGACGTCCGCATGCCCGGGGTCGACGGCCTCACCGCCCTCCCGGACCTGGTACGGCTGGCCCCGGTCATGATGCTGACGTACAGCCATGAGTCGGAGACGGTGCGGGAGGCGGTACGGCTGGGGGCGGTCGGCTATCTGGTCCACGGGGAGTTCACGGTGGAGCAACTGGTGAAGGCGGTACGGGACACCACGGCAGGCAGACCGCACTTCACCCCGAGCGCGGCGTCGGCGCTGGCCGCGACGGGATTGCCATGCTCCCCTGCATCTGCACATGCGGTCATGCAACTTCCTGCTGTCCAGGGGCAAATAGCCCACTCGGGTCTTTCGCAACTGCAATCATATGTGGGACAGTCGACCAGGTCGCAGTTCCGGCTGAGCACGAGGGAGGCGGAGATCATGGACCTCATCGCGACGGGCATGAACAACCAGCAGATCGCCGCCGCGTGCTTCATCAGCGAGAAGACGGTCAAGAACCACATCAACCGCATCTTCGCTAAGTTGCAGAGCACCAGCCGCTCCCAGGCGGCCGCCAAGTGGCTGGGGGTGGCGTGAGATGCGGTGGGATTGGGCCCAGGGGCCCTGTGGCGGATGGGGGGTCCGGCCGTACGGTGCCCGGGTCGGTAGCGAACCCGGAGGGGAACACCATGAGCGACCTGATGCTGAAGACGGCCGTGGCGACCAAGGTTCGCGTCAACGGCTGGAAGAACACGACCGCTGGCGCGCTGCGGCGCCGGGCGGGCGACGGGGGGCAGACGGCGGTCGAGTACCTGGGGATCATCGCCGTGGTGGTGGCGATCGTGCTGGCGGTTACGGGGACCAGCATCGGCTCGGCGATCCTCGACAAGATCATGTCGCAGATCAACAAAATCGTTTAGTGCGCTCACGTCTGCACGGCGACGCAGGGCAGGCCTTCCCCATCTACATCACGGTGGTGGCGGGCCTGCTCTTTCTCGCATTCGCGTACCTTGCGGTGGGGCAGGCGGCGGTGAATCGGAACGGTGCCCAGACAGCTGCGGATGCCGCGGCTCTGGCGGCGGCTCAGAGCGCGCGGGACCAGTTCGCGGCGAAGTGGGTGGAAGACATTCTCGATCCCACCAAGTGGCTGAGAGACCTCCATGGGCAGGTGGAGATCGACTCCAGTCTCCCATGCCTGAGGGCCGAGCAGCTTGCCACCCAGAACGACGCGAAGATAGATAATGCTTGCCCTACGGATAATCCTCTGTCCTATTTCTTCACCGTGACGACCAACAAAAACGTGGGATCCTCCGTCGTGCCAGGCACGGAGGATATGAAGTCAACAGCGCATGCCAGAGCGGTAGTAAAGCCACTCTGCAACTTCTCGTCACCCGGCGATAACCCCGGCGGTGAAACGCTGCCAGGACTGACCTGCAAGGGCAACACATACCCCTTGGACCCCGACGACCTCAAGGACCTCCCAAAACCCGAGGATCTCTTCGACGTCTACCTGGCCGACTCACCTGCGAACAACGATTGAAGAAGGAAGCAGAGCGATGAGTGTTCGGTTCACTGCGAAGGCCCGAAGGGGGATGGTCGCATTGACCGTTGCGGCCGGTCTGGCCGTCGGTCTGGCGGGCTGCGGTGGCGGCGGCAGCGAGGACAAGAAACCGCAGACCTTGCCGTCCGTCTCCAAGGGGACTGGATCGAACCCGAGCGCCCAGCAGCAGAAGCCGGACGCACCATTGGCTGAACTCCGGGGGCAAGGTGGTCTGACACTCCAAATCACCGCTGCCGAGAGGGACTCCGGTGGCTTTGTCACGGTGAACGGCGATCTGAAGAACGACGCGTCCCAGTCACTGGTCATCCCGTCCGCTCTTCGCGGCGATGAGACCGAGATCGTGCAGCACGGCACGTCGCTCGGTGGTGCCACTCTGGTGGATTCCAAGGGTAAGAAACGCTATTACGTACTGCGCGATACAGAGGGGCGACCGTTGACGACAATCGGTCTTACCTCGATTCAGTCGGGCCAGACCATCCCTGTCTTCATGCAATTCCCCTCGCCCCCGGCAGGCACCTCCGAAGTAACCCTCCAGCTACCCACCTTCTCCAGCGGCACGATCAAGATCTCCGGGTGAGCCCGCCGTGACCACAACCCGCCACCGCCTCCCCCTCGCGGTAACCGCCGCCGCCTTCCTCCTGCTCGCCCCCACAACCGCCCGCGCCGACGACACCGACCCCAGCGTGCCCCCGGGCACCGAACCCTCGGCCTCCGCCCCCGTGAAGATCGACCCCACCGACCCGGACCTCAAGCTCCCCGAGGGCGCCACCCTCGCGGACCCCAAGGTGCTGGACATCAAGTCGGTCGTCGAGGATCAGAGCGGGGACGAGCGCCGCGAGGACACCAACGCGGACGTGAAGTTCGCCCTGCAGGCGGAGGTGCTGTTCGGCAAGGACAGCTTCAAGCTGAGCGACGACGCAAAGTCCCGTATCCAGGCCATCGCGGACGAGATCAAGAAGCAGAACGCGACCCAGGTCAGGGTCTTCGGCTTCACGGACAACCTGGGCTCCTCGGCCCACGGCGACGTCCTGTCGAGGCAGCGCGCCAACGCCGTGCAGGGCGTCCTCGACCAGGACCTGAACGACGCGAACATCACCTTCGAGGTGCGGGGCTACGGCGAGCAGTACCCGATCGCGGACAACTCGACGGAGGAGGGCCGCAAGAAGAACCGCCGGGTGGAGGTCAGCTTCCCGCGCTCGTAGAGCTGATGGAGCCGGCTGTGGCCGCATAGGCGGTGCGTGGAGGTCGCCGCAAGGCGACGCATTCGCGATCCATACTGTGTGTCGGCAGCTTCGGGGAGGGCATGTCCATGCAGCACACCGGTGGGATCGCACGGGCAGTCAAGCGAGCAGCGGTCGCTGTCGTCGCCGCTGTCCTGATGAGCGGTTGTTCGTCAGACGACCATCCAGCGCGGGCCAAAGAGTGGCAACGGGATTACTGCAGCAAGCTGGGCTCCTGGCAGGACGTCGCGCACGCCACAACGACCGGCGAGGCAGACGCCGACCAGTCGTCCGAGTCCGAGTCCGAGTCCGACGACACCGAGTCGGCAGGACATGCGGTCATCGAGGCCTCGAAGAGGCTTGACCGGGCAGGCCTGGAACACGGAGGAACCCGCATCCTCGACGACACCGTCAACGCGGTCGGCGGCGACGTCGGGGCTGAGGGGCGTGCAGTGTCTTACTGCGACGACTCGGGCTTCGAGACATTGGTCGGTTCGGTGGGCTAGTGCTGTGACCGCAGGGGTTCGCCGGCCAGAGGTCAAAGCAGGTGGTCGGCCTTGCCGGCCTTGATCTCCAGGATGAGGGTGCGGAGTGCTTCGAGGGTGTCGGTGACGTAGTGCTCCTCCTGCCCGGCGACGGCGATGTAGGCGTTGCCTTGGGGGTCGGTGCCTATGCGGAAGCAGTTGTTTCCCTCGCCGCAGAAGGGGTCTTCCCAGCTGATGTCGGTCATGGTGGCTCCCTCAGAGTTCTCGGGCGACGGTCCGGACGAGGTCGCGGGAGGCCGCCGGTGACAGCGCCGCGTCGTCCATCCAATCCAAGTGGGCACGGTACTTGGTGAGCTGTGCCTCGGCGCCGGTGAATTCAGGGCCGTGCGCGGAATCCAGCTGCACAGTGTCCAGTTGCGGGACGATACCGTCGGCATAGAGCAGGGCGTGGCCTGCCCCCGGGAAGCCACCCACGCTGGTGGGAATCACGCGGACGTCGATGGTCTCGCGCTCCGACTGGGCGGCCAGATGCTCCAGCTGGCGCCGAGTCGCCTCGGCGCCGCCGTACGGCATGCGCAGCGCGGCTTCATGGACGTACGCCACGTAGGGAAGCGGCTCGGCCCGCTCGAACACCTGTTGCCGCTTCATGCGGTGGTCCACCCGCAGTTCCACTTCCAGCCGGGTCAGGGCGGGGAGTACGGCGGCGAAGACGGCACGGGCGTACTCCTCGGTCTGGAGCAGCCCGGGTACATGCATCACCTGGGCCGTTCGCACTCGCGCGGCGTGCCACTCCAACTCCGCGATGTCCAACAAGCCGGTGGGCAGGGTGCCTCGGTAGTGCTCCCACCAACCCCGTGCCTTCTCGTCCGCCATCGAGGCTAGTGCTTCGACATAACGCTCGTCGGCGCAGGCATAGTTGCAGGCGAGGGTGCGCACGCGCTCCGCTGAGAAGGGGCGGATCCCCGACTCCATGTTGGACAGCCGGGTCCGATCGATGCCGAGCAGACCAGCGGCGTACTCCGTAGTGGCTCCCGCCGCGAGCCGCATCCTCCGCAACTCGGCGCCCAACCGCTTCTGTCGCTCCGTCGGTGCGCTTCTCGTCGCCATGCCACCCCTTCGCCTGCCATTGGTCGCCTCAGTCTGCCGGTCCGCCGCCCGGCGGTCCACATGGTGAGGGGGTAATTATCACCAACTAGATGGACAACGTGACTCCCATGCCCATACATTCAGTGACGGGTCGAACACGGCCCGGCGCCACCCGGAAGCGCATCGCGCGAGCCTGCCCGCAAACTCCTCCCCTGGGAGGGGCGGGCCGCGTCAGGGAGACAGGCCACCGATCGAGGCGTCAATCCAGACCGACGACAAGGAAGTCGCCGTCATGCCCGCAAACCTGACGTCCTGCCTGGTCCCGCCATCCACGAACCTGCTCCCGACGCCCTCCACCCCAGAAACCCTCGCCTACAGCTTCACGCTCCCCGCCTCCCCGCAGACCGCTGCGATCGCCCGGACAGCGGTCCGGACGATCCTCCAGGTCCATGACCTCGGGGATCTGACAGACCCCGCCGTTCAGGTGGTGAGCGAACTGACCGCCTGTGCCTGCCGTTTCACACCCTCCGCCGAGATTTACGTATCCCTGCGCTACCGCGACGCCGCCCTCCGCGTGAGCCTCTTCGACGGCCACCCCCGCCACATCAACCCCCGTCTCGCCACCGCCTGCGACACCCGCCGCCGTGCGGCGCTGCGGGTGCTCGCCTGCGTGGTCAGGGCCTGCGAGGGCGACTGGGACTTCGGCGAAGCCCGCGAACCGGGCGGTGGCACGCGCATGTGGGCGGTGCTGCCCCGAACCGCAGCGAGTGCGTACCTCAGGACCTGACGTGTGCGATTGGAGGGAATGTCTCACGCCGAGACTTCCCCACCTGCGGATTCACCGACGGGGCCTGGCGCATACCCACCAATTGCTACGGCAGCGGGCGTGTCAGTCCCCCTCGGCCCCGAGGTCGACCCTCACTGCCACCCGCACCCCCACCCGAACCCCCCACCCCGCCATCGCCCCCGCCTCCGCCTCCAGCACGTGCCGGGCGCGCAGCCGGGGCAGGCCCAGGCGACCGGGGCGCATGGTGCGTACGGCGACGACCTTCAGTCGGCGGTCCAGGTAGGCGACGTCGATGGGTATCCGCATGCGGAAGGTGTGCACACCGCTGGCCGGGGACAGGAGCATGGCGCCGTCCACGGAGTCCCGGCCCAGCAGCCCCTTCGTGCGGGCACGGTAGGAGGCGGCGATCTCCAGGGGGATGCCGGCCGTGCCGCCGTCACCCAGAACCGTGAGTGTGCCCCGCCCGTCCCGCCAGCGCCCCATGCTGCCGACCGTACCCAAATAGAGTTGTGACGCATGCCTTCGGCGGGCTACGAAAGGCACATGACTGCTCTCGGCGCCGTTTTCCGTCCCCAACTCCCCCCGGAGCGACTCCGATCCGTGGCCCGCATCGCGGACTCCACGGGGCTGGAGGAACTCTGGCTGTGGGAGGACTGCTTCCTGGAGGGCGGGATCTCCACGGCCGCCGCCGCGCTCGCGTGGACCGAGCGGGTGAGGATCGGGGTCGGCCTGCTGCCCGTGCCGCTCCGGAACGTGGCCATCACCGCGATGGAGGCGGCCGCGCTGCACCGGATGTTCCCGGGGCGGGCGATCGTCGGCGTCGGGCACGGTGTGCAGGACTGGATGGGGCAGGTCGGCGCCCGGGCGGAGTCTCCGGTGACGTTGCTGCGGGAGCATCTCGAGGCGCTGCGGGCCCTGTTGGGCGGGCAGCGGGTCAGCGTCGACGGACGGTACGTGAAGCTCGACGGGGTCGCCCTCGACTGGCCCCCGGACGGCGCCGTCGAGGTCCTCGCCGGTGCCACCGGGCCCCGTACGCTGCGGCTGACCGGTGAGGCCGCCGACGGCACGATCCTCACCGCCGCCACGCCGCCGGACGGTGTACGCCGGGCATGCCGGCTCATCGAGGAGGGCCGGGAGAAGGCGGGGCGTACCGGGGCGCACAAGGTCGTCGTCTATCTCCTCACGGCGACCGGGCCCGGCGCCGCCGACCGCCTCCGGGCCGAACTGGTCGCGGAGGGGCTGGAGTCCGTCCCGGAGCTCGGGGTCGCCGGGGACGCGGCAGCCGTCGCGGACGCCGTGCGGCGGCTCGCGGACGCGGGGGCCGACACGGTGGTCCTCCAGCCGACGGGGGACGAGCCGGATCCCGAGGGCTTCGTACGGTTCACCGCCGAGGAGGTCCGGCCGCTCCTGCCGTAGCGCGGCAGTCGTTGTCAGTGGGCCCTGCCACACTCCTCGCCATGACCGAGGTGGCGTACGAGCACGAGCCCGACGCCCTCCTGCCGTCGAGTTCACGCCCCGCGGCCGGTCGAGATCGGCCTCGTTCACCTGTCGTCCGCCCGGAGTTTCCACATTGTTATCCGTCGAGCCTCGCATCCGCGTGTCCGTTCGCGTAAGTTCAGACCAAGGTAATTCGCGTAAGCAAAGCTGCGTGAGCGGGGCCGCGCAGCGGAGGGGGCTGCGCGGTGCTCGAATCCCGTCGACGGACGCGTCAAGCGGCCGTTCGCGACCGGGTCGCCCGTCGGGGGGACGGGGGAGACAAGTGGTCGAGTGGGTCCGAAGAGGGCGTAAATCCTCAGGATCCATCCGTAAACGGCTCGTTTGCCTGGGAATCGGCCGTGTTTTGGCCGTCCGAACCCCTTGACTGAAGCGTTCCCTACTCAGCTCCGCGTCGCCGGGTGACTTCGGAGAGTAGTTGTGGGGCGCGGATGCACGCATCCGCCCTTACGAAGGGTTATGGTGGAAGCCCCCCCTCGGGCCGGTCCGTCTCCCCCCCACGGACCGGCCCGTTTTTCTTCCCACGGGAGCGGCCTCGCGAGCGGCCTTCCGACGGCCTGGCGAGCGGTCTCCCGAGGGGCCTTCCAGCGGCCTCCCAAGGGCGGGGCCCGGGGGCAGGAATCCACCGCCGAAGCCCCGCAGGGGTAGGCTGCGCCCGCGGGGACCGCCACACCGGAGGGGCTGACGAACACGTGAACCTGCGCGACAAGGTGCGCAGTCTGCTGGTCAGGCTGTACGCGCGCCGGGTGGAGGGCCACCTGGACCACGCTCAGGTGCCCAAGCACATCGGGGTCATCATGGACGGCAATCGCCGGTGGGCGAAGGCCGCCGGCTCCAGCACCGTCCACGGCCACCGGGCCGGTGCCGAGAAGATCGAGGAATTCCTCGGCTGGTGCACCGAGACCGACGTCGAGGTCGTCACGCTCTGGCTGCTGTCGACGGACAACCTCGACCGGCCCAAGGAGGAGCTCGTCCCCCTCCTCGGCATCATCGAGGACGTCGTGCGCACGCTGGCCGCCGACGGCCGCTGGCGGGTGCACCACGTCGGCACGCCCGACATCCTGCCCTCCCAGATGCAGAGGACGCTGAAGGAGGCCGAGGAGGCCACCGCGCACGTCGACGGAATACTGGTCAACGTCGCCATCGGCTACGGCGGCCGCCAGGAGATCGCCGACGCGGTCCGCTCGATGCTCCACGACGCCCAGGACAAGGGCCTGTCCCTGGAGGACGTGGCCGAGTCCGTCGACGTCGACATGATCGGCCGTCACCTCTACACCCGCGCCCAGCCCGACCCCGACCTGGTGATCCGCACCAGCGGTGAGCAGCGGCTGTCCGGATTCATGCTGTGGCAGACCGCCCATTCGGAGTACTACTTCTGCGAGGTCTTCTGGCCGGCCTTCCGCAAGGTCGACTTCCTGCGCGCCCTGCGTGACTACGCCGCACGTCATCGGCGTTACGGCGGCTGATCCGCGGGCACCCGCTCCCTGGACGTACCTCCGGGGTGAAAGGCGCTCGTATACCCCACTTCGAGCGGGTGTAACAAGGAGTTCACCGGCGCGCTGTCCCATGCTCTTGCATGGCGCCGCTTGTTCGAGGGCATAAGCCAAGCAGGTCGACACCCGAACCACGGGCGTCGCATCTCAGCGGACGGCTCGGGGCCGTCCGCCCGGGAGGCCCTTTGCACCAGCCCGACCGTGCGGTCACAGCACGGACGCAGCCGCGGAGGGCCGGTTCTCGGCCCGCCACGCGCCAGGGCCGGCTTCCGGCCCGACTGGTTCCCGCCCGCCCGGCCCAGTCTCACTTCGTCGCTCCCCGACCTCATCCGAGGGGGTACGTCCTTCCGTGGTGACCAGCACAAAGCGCCACAAGCCAGACCGGCGCACCTATGTTCTCGACACCAGCGTCCTGCTGGCCGACCCGAACGCCCTCACCCGCTTCGAGGAGCACGAGGTCGTGCTCCCGATCGTCGTGGTGACGGAGCTGGAGGCCAAGCGGCACCATCCCGAACTCGGCTACTTCGCCCGGCAGGCCCTGCGCCTGCTCGACGACTACCGGGTGAAGCACGGTCGCCTCGACGCCCCCATCCCGATCGGGGAACTCGGCGGGACCGTCCGTGTCGAGCTCAACCACTCGGACCCCAGCGTTCTGCCGACCGGCTACCGCCTGGGGGACAACGACTCCCGCATCCTCGCGGTCGCCCGCAACCTGCAGGCCGAGGGGTACGACGTCACCGTCGTGTCGAAGGACCTGCCCCTGAGGATCAAGGCGTCCTCCGTGGGGCTCCTCGCGGAGGAGTACCGGGCCGAGCTCGCCATCACGGACTCCTCCGGCTGGACCGGGATGTCCGAAGTGACGCTGCCCGGCGAACAGGTGGACGTCCTCTTCGAGGAAGGCCACGTGTACGTGCCGGAGGTCGCCGACCTCCCGGTGCACACCGGCCTGACGATCCAGTCGGAGCGCGGCAAGGCGCTCGGCCGGGTCACCGCCGAGGGCAACGTGCGGCTGGTGCGCGGCGACCGTGAGGCGTTCGGCATCAAGGGCCGCAGCGCCGAGCAGCGGATCGCGCTCGACCTGCTCCTCGACCCCGACGTCGGCATCGTCTCGATGGGCGGCCGGGCCGGCACCGGCAAGTCGGCGCTGGCGCTGTGCGCGGGCCTGGAGGCGGTCCTGGAGCGCCGCCAGCACCAGAAGGTGATGGTCTTCCGCCCGCTGTACGCGGTCGGCGGGCAGGAGCTCGGCTATCTGCCCGGCTCCGAGGCGGAGAAGATGAGCCCCTGGGCCCAGGCCGTCTTCGACACCCTCTCGGCGGTCACCAGCCGCGAGGTCATCGAGGAGGTCACCGCGCGCGGGATGCTGGAGGTTCTGCCGCTCACCCACATCCGCGGGCGCTCGCTGCACGACGCGTTCGTCATCGTGGACGAGGCGCAGTCACTCGAACGGAATGTCCTGCTGACTGTTCTGTCCCGAATCGGCGCCAATTCACGGGTGGTTCTGACTCATGACGTGGCACAACGGGACAATCTGCGAGTCGGCCGCTACGACGGTGTGGTCGCCGTCGTGGAGAAACTGAAGGGTCATCCGCTCTTCGCGCATGTCACGCTGACGCGGTCCGAGAGGTCCCAGATCGCCGCACTTGTGACCGAAATGCTCGAAGAGGGGCACATCTGACCCGAGTGACCAACATGGGTGACTGACCCGCGAGTTGGCGCCGTCCGGCAAAAGGCCGAGAGCCTAGCCGGGCGGCGCCGTCGTGTGTGGCCGTTTCTGGAAATCCGCTGGACCAAACCGGATGTGAGCTTTCACACGCAACTCGGAATTGCCACCCGGCGTCCGGTTACGGCAGAGTCTCATTCCTGTCAGGCCCCGCATACGACACACCTGTACCCCCAGCGGTAGGGCAACACCGGAACACCACGTCCAACTCCATAGCGATGTCGTATGCCGCCCGAGCTTCACACGGCGCTCCCGTAGCGGGAGTCGTCCACCGGGCCCGCGCCTCCGTGACCCGCAGTTGGGAGGCCAGTGTCAGGGGCACGATTGCGTCCGCCAGGGTCACCGAAGCGGACGATGCTGGAAGGAAACCGTGTGAGCCGGATTTCGGTCCGGGGACTCGCAGTGGCCTCGGCCACCGCGGTCACCGCCGTCGGAAGCGTCGTCGGAGTTGCCTCGGGCAGCGTCGCGCAGAACAACGACGCCGAGCCGACGGCTGCCGACACCACGCTTCTCGCCGACCTCCCCGCGGGTCAGCAGGCCCAGGTGCAGACCGCGTCCCTGACGCAGCAGGCGGACACCGCGGCCATCGCGGCGGACGCGAGCGCCAAGAAGGACGCCGAGGAAGCTGCCCGCAAGGCGGCCGCCCACACGGCGATCCAGAAGAAGGCGGCCGCCGAGCAGGCGGCGGCCAAGGCGGCCAAGGAAGCCAAGGACCGCGCAGAGACGAAGGCCGCGGCGGCCAGCCGTGACGACGTCCGCGACGCCTCCAGCTTCCCGGTGCAGACCTCCTACACCATCGCGCAGATCCAGGCGATGGCGCGTCAGATCGTGCCGGCCGGGCAGTTCCAGTGCTTCAGCAACATCGTGGACCACGAGTCCAGCTGGAACTACCGTGCGACCAACGCCTCCTCCGGCGCCTACGGTCTCGTCCAGGCCCTGCCCGCCTCGAAGATGGCGACCGCCGGTGCCGACTGGCAGACCAACCCGGCCACGCAGATCAAGTGGGGCCTCAACTACATGAACGTGCGTTACGGCAGCCCGTGTGACGCCTGGTCGTACTGGCAGGCCAACGGCAACTACTGATCGGCCCACACCGGTTACGGTGCTTCCGGCACCCCATCTCAACCTTGTGCAGCCCCTCCCCGTCCTAGGGTGAGGGGCTGTTGCCCTGTACGGTCGGACACGACGACTCCAGAGGGGAGTGGTGAGGCGTATCCGGGGACACGGGGGAAGAGGACGGATCATGTCACGAGTACCAGTGTGGCTCGGCAAACTCGGTGCCGGTCTCACCGAGGTGAGCGGGCGCCTGGACGAGCGCCGCGCCGAAGTCGAACGCGAGAACGGCCCTGATCCCTCGCACACCCCGCCGGAACCCGCCGCCAGGCCCGCCGCCGACGCGGCCCCCGTGCCGGCCGCACGCAGGGCCGCGCCCCCGGCCGGCCCACGTCCCGACCCGGCCCAGGCGGTGCCCTGGGGGGTGCGGGTGGCGGCCGAAGCCGGATGGCGGCTGCTGGTCCTCGCCGGCACCCTCTGGGTGCTGATGCGGGTCATCAGCGCCATCCAGCTCGTGGTGTTCGCCTTTGTCATCGCCCTGCTGGTGACCGCGCTGCTGCAGCCGACGGTCGCCCGGCTCACCCGCCGCGGAGTGCCGCGCGGCCCGGCCACCGCGATCACCGCCATCGGCGGGTTCGTCGTCATCGGACTCATGGGCTGGTTCGTGACCTGGCAGGTCATCGAGAACATCGACACGCTCTCCAGCCAGATCCAGTCCGGCATCGACGACCTGCGCGACTGGCTGCTGAAGAGCCCGTTCCACGTCACGGACAAGCAGATCAACCAGATCGCGAAGAACCTCCGCGAGGCGATCGGCGCCAACGCCGACCAGATAACGTCCGCGGGCCTGGAGGGCGTTCAGGTCATCATCGAGGGCCTCACCAGCATCCTGCTGGTGTTCTTCTCGACCCTGTTCCTCCTCTACGACGGCAAGCGCATCTGGGAGTGGTTCCTGAAGCTGGTGCCCGCCGCGGCCCGCCCGGGTGTGGCCGGCGCCGGTCCGCGCGCCTGGCGCACCCTGACCGCCTACGTGCGCGGCACGGTCCTGGTCGCACTGATAGACGCGGTCTTCATCGGCATCGGCATCTACTTCCTCAACGTGCCGATGGCCGTCCCGCTGGCCGTCTTCATCTTCCTGTTCTCGTTCATCCCGCTCGTCGGCGCCGTCGCCTCCGGCGCGCTCGCGGTGATGGTGGCGCTGGTCACCCAGGGCGTCTTCGCGGCCGTCATGACCCTCGCGGTCGTGCTCGCGGTCCAGCAGATCGAGGGCCACGTCCTGCAGCCGTTCATCCTCGGCCGCGCGGTCCGCGTCCACCCGCTGGCCGTCGTCCTCACGGTCGCCGCGGGCGGCATGGTGGCCGGCATCGGCGGCGCGGTGGTGGCCGTACCGCTCGTGGCGGTGACGAACACCGTGGTGGGGTATCTGCGCGCGTACTCGGAGGAAGCGGCCGCGCTGCCGGGCGAGCCGGCGGCCGTGGAGAGCGAGCCGTCAGCCGTAGCGGACGAGCACGGAGCCGAGTAGCGGCGCGGCCGAGGCCGCAGGTGGCCTTGCAGCCGCACCTGCGCCCCGGCTCACGATCGCCGCAGTGCCGGCTAGTTGCAGTTCGTGGTGTCCCGAATGGCGTTGATGATGTAGGTGCTCGAACTGGAAGAGGACTTCATCAGCGACGTGACCTCGCCGCAGCCGCCGTGGTTGCGGTAGACGGGGCCCGCGTACTCGGAGAAGGTGCCCGAGTCGCTGTCGCAGCCCTCCGCGATGTAGTTCGAGCACATCTTGATCTTCATCCACTTCGCGCTCGACGTGTTGTTGTCGAGGATGGCGCAGGTGGGAGCGTCGTTGCTCGCCGGGTTGCTGCCCTTGACGTAGACGAAGAGAGTTCCCTTGCGTGACGCGTCGGGCAGCATTTCCGCCTGGTAGAGGTTGTATCCCGTACCGCACACGGTCGCCCCCGCGGCGGCGGCCTTGGGCTGTGCCGCCGCGATCGCCCTGGTGTGCTTGTCGGCCTTGACGGAGATGCTGGGCACCGGCTGGTCGGCGGCGGCGACCTGCGGAGCGGCCGCCCCGAGGACACCCAGACCGGCTGCGGCCGCGGCCAGCGCGGTCCTCGCGGAGAAACGGTCTCGAACGGACATGAGATCCCCCTGTGATGCATTCGGGCAACCGCCGGGGAAGCGCAGGCCGGCGGTATCGATGTGGTCGGGGGGAGCTAACCAGACCGTCTTTGCAGTTGTCGATCAGAAAAACGAAAGCGAAGTGGAGGTCGCAACTCCGTTATGACTCTTCGCTTGTGGAGCTTCCTCACGTGAGGGCAAGAACCGGACATCGTTCGAAGACTTGTTCACTCCTGGTCCCTGACCCCGGACGGGACGAGTGGTCCACGTCACACACGACACGCGCACTGCGGCCCCCGCCCATCCGATGGGCGGGGGCCGCAGTGCGCGTGGGGGCGGGTTACTCGGCCGACTCGGCCAATACCGCCTCGGCGTCCAGCGTCACGCCGACCGCCTGCACCACCGAGGCGATCTTGAACGCCTCCTGGATGACCTCACGGTCGAGACCGGCCTTGCGCAGCACCTGCTCGTGGGAGTCGAGGCACATGCCGCAGCCGTTGATGGCGGAGACGGCGAACGACCAGAGCTCGAAGTCGACCTTGTCGACCCCGGGGTTGCCGATGACGTTCATCCGCAGGCCCGCCCGCAGGGTGCCGTACTCGTGGTCCGACAGCAGGTGACGGGTGCGGTAGAAGACGTTGTTCATCGCCATGACCGCCGCGGCGGACTTCGCCGCCGTGTAGGCCTCCGGCGTGAGGTTCGCCTTCGCCTCGGGCTCCAGCTCGCGCAGCACGATCGGGGAACGGGAGGCGATCGCCGTCGCCAGCACCGTGCCCCACAGCTGCTGCGCCGGCAGGTCCGAGTTGCCGATGACCGAGCCCAGGTTGAGCTTCAGGTCCTTGGCGTAGTCCGGTACCCGGGACTTGAGGGAGTCGAGCGACATGTCAGATCACTCCCCGGACAGCAGCTTGACCGGGTCGAGCGTCTCGTCGCCCTTGCTCCAGTTGCAGGGGCACAGCTCGTCCGTCTGCAGCGCGTCCAGCACCCGCAGGACCTCCTTGGGGTTACGGCCGACCGAGCCCGCCGTCACCATGGAGAACTGGATCTCGTTGTTCTGGTCCACGATGAAGACCGCGCGCTTGGCGAAGCCGTCCTCGTCCTCGATGCCCAGTTCGCGCATCAGCTCGTGCTTGGAGTCGGCCATCATCGGGAACGGCAGGTCGCGCAGGTCGTCGTGGTCCTTGCGCCAGGCGTGGTGGACGAACTCGGAGTCGCCGGAGAAGCCGAGAACCTGGGCGTCGCGGTCGGCGAACTCCTCGTTCAGCTTGCCGAACGCGGCGATCTCGGTCGGGCACACGAAGGTGAAGTCCTTGGGCCAGGCGAAGATCACTTTCCACTTGCCCTCGTAGGTCTTGTGGTCGATCTTCTCGAACTCCTTGCCCTTCTCCAGCGAGACACAGGCGGTCAGTTCGTACTCGGGGAACTTGTCACCGACAGTGAGCACACGCTCTCCTTGCAGCGAGGAAAACACCCGGATTGCGGGTGTTTCCCATGGGTTGGACGATCTCGATGTTGGCACAGGGAGCATTGATTCGGGAAATAGCTACACTCGGTCGGGTTGATCGGAGGTGGCTATCAGTGTCCATGGGCATCGGCAAGCGGCGTCAGCCCAGCCTTTCCCAGCTGCGCGCGTTCGCCGCCGTGGCGGAATACCTGCACTTCAGGGACGCGGCGGCGGCCATCGGCATGAGCCAGCCCGCGCTGTCCGGTGCGGTGTCGGCCCTCGAGGAGACCCTCGGGGTCACGCTCCTCGAGCGTACGACGCGCAAGGTGCTGCTCTCACCCGCCGGTGAGCGTCTGGCCGTACGGGCGAAGGCGGTACTGGAGGAGGTCGGGGCGCTGCTGGAGGAGGCCGAAGCGGTACGGGCGCCGTTCACGGGCGTGCTGCGGCTCGGGGTCATCCCGACGGTCGCGCCCTATCTGCTGCCCACCGTCATCGACCTGGTCCACGACCGCTACCCCGACCTCGACCTCCAGGTCCACGAGGAGCAGACCGCCAACCTGATCGAGGGACTGACCAGCGGCCGGCTGGACCTGCTGCTCCTCGCCGTCCCCCTCGGCGTCCCCGGTGTCACCGAACTGCCCCTGTTCGACGAGGACTTCGTGCTCGTCACCCCCCTCGATCACTGGCTCGGCGGCCGGGAGGGCATACCGCGCGAGGCCCTCAAGGAGCTCAACCTGCTGCTCCTCGACGAGGGGCACTGCCTGCGCGACCAGGCGCTCGACATCTGCCGGGAGGCGGGGCGCGAGGACGCCCCGGTCACCACCACGGCGGCGGGCCTGGCCACCCTGGTCCAGCTCGTCGCCGGCGGACTCGGCTGCACCCTGCTCCCGCGCACCGCCCTCAAGGTCGAGGCGACCCGGAGCAACCAGCTCCTCGCGGGCTACTTCGCCGAGCCCGCCCCGAGCCGCCGGATAGCCCTCGCCATGCGCGCCGGCGCGGCCCGCGGCGCGGAGTACCAGGAGCTCGCGGCCGCCCTGCGCGAGGCATTGCGGCCGCTGCCGGTACGGGTCCTGGGGGAGAGCGGCTAGGACCACGCGCCGCCGTGTCCCGTCCCCTCGTACCTCACTCCGTCCGCAGCCCCTCGGGCCGCATCAGCCGCAGCAGCGGCGGCAGGCTGAGCAGGGTCACCGCGAGGACGACCGCCGCGCCGGCGCCGGTCATCGACAGGACGCTCGCCCAGTCGACGCGCACGGGCGTGTCCGTCATACGGAGCAGTACCGCGCCCAGCGTCAGGCCCACCGTGGAGGCGAGCAGCAGTCCGAGCGCGACCGGGACGGCCGTCTGCCACAGGACGGACAGGCTCAGCGTGCGCCGCCGGGTACCGAAGGCGACCAGGGCGGAGAGCAGCTTCTTCCGCTCGCGCAACTGCTCCAGCTGCGACACCAGCAGGCTCGCCCCGATCAGCGCCAGCACGCAGACGGCCCCGACGAGCAGACCGGTGCGGATGGAGGCGAACTGGGCGGACCGCTGGCTGGACGTCCACACCATGACGTCCGTCATCGGGGAGATCTGCGCGGCCGTGTTGCGCGCGTACTCCTCCACGTCCGGAACGGACTTGTCCAGCGACAGATAGACGTGTTCGTACAGCCCCCCGGCCGCCTTCGCGGGCAACGCGCCGGTGGTCATCAGGATGCCGCCGCGCCGCACGTTCGTCGGGTCCGCGATGGACCGGGCAGGCTTGATGTGCGGGGGCACGGTCCAGGCGACCTCCTTGCCCGGGTCGTCGGAGAACGACGGGTCGAAGTACAGCGTCCGGCCGGGACGCGCGAACTTCGACACGTCGGTGCCCTGCTCGCCTCCCTTGACGAGGAAGACGTCACCGTCCCGGCAGGACGGCAGCGTGGCCAGCTCGCGCAGGGCGTCGCAGTCGCCGGCGCTGAACTGGCTGTAGGTCTCGGAGCCCTTGCGCCTGGTCGCGAGATCGCCGTCGGCCAGGGCCGTTGCCTTGCGCACGCCCTTGGTGCCGGCGAACTTCCGGGCCGCCGAGGTCAGTGGCACCCCGTTCGGCACCCGTACCTCCATCTGTGCCCGGCTCAGGTCGTTGGTCGACTGCTTGGTGTATTCGCTGTCCACCCCGGAGAACAGCATCTGCAGCGCGATCGCCCCGGCCACCGCGACGGCGATGCCGTTGACCATGCGCGCGGCCGTGCCGCTGCTCAACTGAAGCCTCCGTACGGCCAGTTGCCAGGCGACCCCGCCGGAGCCGAGCCGGGCGACGACCGTCTCCACCACCCACGGCAGCAGCGCCGTGACGCCGACCAGCAGCAGGATGACACCACCGGCGACCAGGTACTGGTTGAAGTCCCCGTTGTCGTGGCCCTTCCCGATCATCGGGTAGAGCATGGTCACCCCGGCCAGCGGCAGCAGCAGCCGCCACCACAGGCGCCGGCGGGGCGGACGTGCCGTACGGACCACACCCAGCGGCTCGATGACCACCCCGCGCAGCGCGAACAGCGTGACCGCCACGGCCGCCGCCGGGACCGCGACCGCGACCAGGGCGACGAGCAGGGGGGAGGGGTTGAGGTAGCTGGGGAAGACGCTGAAGTCCATGATCTCGACGGAGCCCGCCGCCTCACGGCCGATCAGGAAGAAGACAGTGCCGAGGGCCAGCCCGAGCAGCGCGCCCGCGAGGGCCTCGCCCGCCGCGATCCGGCGGGTCATCCGGCCGTCGGAGCCGACCAGGCGCAGCGCCGCCAGCCTGCGGTCGCGCCGCTCGCCACCGAACCGTACGGCCGCGGCGATGAACACGGCGACCGGCATCAGCAGCACGACGAAGACGACGAGGACGAGCAGGAGCAGCACCGGGTCCGTCTTCTCCTGCGTCGGCTTCCGGTCGCCGTAGCTGTCGATGCGGTCCACCTGGGAGTGGTCGATCCGCGCCGCGAGCCCCTTCGCCCCCGCGTAGTAGGAGAGTTCGTGCGAACCGACCACACCGCTCTCCCCGATGGTCCCGGCGATCCGGTACGGCAGCCGCTCCCGCAGCAGCTTCCCGTCCTCAGAGGCCAGCAGTGACTTCAGCGCGGGGGAGACCAGCATCTCGCCGGTCGCCGGGTACTTCTCCACACCGGGCGGCAGCGGCGCGTGCGGCCCCTCGGGCTCCACCAGGCGCCCGCGGATCTCGCTCTTGCGGAACTGCGAGTCGACGTCGGCGATGACCAGGGTGTCGTCCGCCTTGGGCATCGTCTTCTGGCTGTACGTGTAGTCCCGCCGCGCCTGCTCGCGCTCGTGGCGCACCGTGAGCGCGTTCGGTATCGCCGTCGTCATCAGCAGAAGCGCCACGCCGAGCCCGACGCCGACGCCCGTCAGCAGCATCCGTACCCAGCCCTCGCGTCCGCCGGTGACGGCGAACCGGGCCCCCATGGCCAGATCCCTGGACCACTGCTTGAGGTTCATATGGCCCGCTCCATGTCCCGCGACTTGCCGTCCCGTACGACGATCTCGCGGTCGGAGTAGGCGGCCACCCGGGCCTCGTGCGTCACCAGCACCACGGCCGCGTTGGTCGACCGGGCCGCGTCCGTCAGCAGTTCCATGACGCGCTCGCCGTTGAGCGAGTCGAGCGCGCCGGTCGGCTCGTCGGCGAACAGCACCCGGGGATCGGTGACGAGCGCCCGGGCCACCGCGACACGCTGCCCCTGCCCGCCGGAGACCTCGCCGGGCCGCTTGCCCTTGAGGTCGTCGACCTCCAGTCGCTCCATCCAGGTGAGCGCCGTGCGCTCGGCCTGCTTGCGGGACGTGCCGTTCAGCCGCAGTGGCAGCGCCACGTTCTCCACGCAGGTCAGCTCGGGCACCAGCTGGCCGAACTGGAAGACGAACCCGAACTCGCTGCGCCTGAGCGCACTGCGCTGGGCGTCGCTCATCGTGGCGAGTTCCCGCCCGTCATAGAGGATCGAGCCGGAGTCGGGCGGCACGATCCCGGCGAGACAGTGCAGCAGTGTCGACTTCCCGGAACCCGAGGGGCCCATCACGGCGACGACCTCGCCCGGGTGGATGGAGAACCCGGCGCCGTCCAGGGCGAGGGTCGGACCGTAGGCCTTGCGCAGGTCCTCGGCGACGAGCAGGGAGCCAGGGGGAGGAGTCATCGGGTTACCGCCTCACGGAGCTTGTCGAGGCGCGCGGCGGTCAGCTCCAGCCAGCGCAGGTCGGCCTCGAGGTGGAAGAGGGCGTGGTCGCAGATCAGCTGGTCCGCGAGGTCACCCCTGCGCTTGCGGTCGGTCAGGATCCGCATGCCGCGTAGGTGCTCGGAACGCTGGGTGTCGAGGATGTCGGCGGCGTTGCGGTGGGTGAGCAGCGCGAGCACGACCTTGGTGTACAGGGTCGACTGGAGGTACGGCTCGGGCTGCTCCGGCGTCGCCAGCCACCGCTCCACGTCGGTGATGCCGGCGTCGGTGATCGCGTACCGCTTGCGCTCGGGCCCGTCGCCCGCCTCGATCCCGTCGACCTCGACCAGGCCGTTCTTCAGCAGCCGGGACATCGTCGAGTAGACCTGGCCGTAGTGCAGTGGCCGGTCGTGACCGAACTTCTCGTCGAAGGCCCGCTTCAGGTCGTAGCCGTGGCGCGGGCCGGACTCCAGGAGTCCCAGAAGGGTGTGACCGATGGACATGGCCGCACACTACACACGGTGTATACGCGGCATGTATACGCCGAGTGTGTAGCCCGTGGCGGGCAGTGCCGCCCTGCAGGTGGGGGCCGATTGTCACGGTTCTGCTACACGGCGGGATCGGGCTCTTCCCGGGGATTTTGGCGTTCCGGGCAACCCCGCGACCCTGAAGACCGTCGGTTCCCTTGGGGGGAGTACTGGTTGCCCCGCGATGGCGTGCTGATTGTCACGTCCGTAAAAGAGCGGATCGTATCTCCTTTGTCATATAGAGCGGTGTTAGCTTTCAGAGCTGACCTGAGACGGAAGCGAGCGTAGGGATTCATGGGACGAGCGGAAGAGAGACGAGCGCGACAGCGCGGTGGCCGCCGCGCGGCGCCCAAACGCCACCGCTCGCAGCCCACGGCGAACGCCCCGGCCGCGACGGACGCCCAGCCGGCGGCGAACGCAGAACCCACGGCGCACATCAGCCGCGCCGCGACGAGAGGCAGAGCCGCCAAGTCCGCCAAGCCCGCCAAGGGCCGGATACGCAGGCTGTTCACCTGGAAGAAGATCCTCGGCACGGTCTTCGGGCTGTGCCTGCTGGGCATCGGCGGGTTCACCGCGCTCTACCTGTCCGTCGACATTCCCAAGTCGGCCAACAAACTCGCGCAGGGCGAGAGCAACGTCTACAAGTACAGCGACGGCAAGATCCTGGCCCGTGACGGCACGATCAACCGGGAGTCCGTGGACCTGTCGAAGGTGCCCAGGAAGGTCCAGCTGACCTTCGTGGCGGCGGAGAACAAGAGCTTCTACCACGACAACGGCGTCGACCTCCGGGGCACCGCCCGCGGCCTGATCAACACCCTGTCCGGCAAGGGGAAGCAGGGTGGTTCGACGATCACCCAGCAGTACGTCAAGAACTACTACCTCGACCAGGACCAGACCGTCACGCGCAAGCTGAAGGAACTGGTCATCTCGTTGAAGGTGGACCGCGAGGAGCACAAGGACGACATCCTCGCCGGCTACATCAACACCAGCTACTACGGCCGCGGCGCCTACGGCATCCAGGCCGCCGCCCAGGCCTACTACGGCGTCGACGCCGAGAAGCTCAGCGTCGCGCAGGGCGCCTACCTCGCCGCACTGCTCCAGGCGCCGAGCCAGTACGACTGGCAGGCCGCAACCTCCACCGGCAAGAAGCTGGTGAGGGCACGCTGGAACTACGTCCTGAACAACATGGTCGAGGAACACTGGCTGGACGCCGCCCAGCGCAAGGACATGACGTTCCCGATTCCCAACGAACCCAAGGGCGACCCGGGCCTGAACGGCCAGAAGGGCTACCTGGTCGCTCTCGCCAACACGCAGCTCGAGCAGCAGCTGATGAAGAAGGAAGGCCTCTCCCAGTCCGACGCGGAGGCCAAGGTCCGCAGGCAGGGCTGGACCATCACCCTGAACATCGACAAGAAGAAGCAGGCCGCGCTGGAGCAGGCCGTCAAGACCCAGCTGATCAGCAAGCTCGACCCGAAGAAGCGCAAGGTCGACGACGACGTCCAGGCCGGGGCCGTCTCGGTCGACCCCAAGACCGGCAGGATCGTCGCCCTGTACGGCGGCCGCAACTACCTCGACCACTTCTACAACAACGCCACCCGCAGGGACTACCAGCCCGCGTCGACGTTCAAGCCGGTGATCCTCGCCGCGGCGCTGGAGGGCAACGCGAAGACGCAGGACGGCAAACCGATCACCGCTGACACGGTCTACGACGGCACCAGTGGCCGCCAGGTCGTGGACAACGGCACCAAGGTCGGCTTCGGCCCGCCCAACGAGGGCGACGCGAGCTATGGCAAGATCACCGTCCAGCGGGCGATGAACCTGTCCGTCAACTCCGTCTTCGCACAGATGGGCGTGGACGTGGGGATGGAGGAGGTCATGTCCACGGCGAACAAGCTCGGCATGGACACCAAGGGCATGCAGGCGGTGTATGCGCAGACGCTGGGCTCCATGGGCGCCAGCCCGCTGGAGATGGCCGGGATCTACGCCACCTTCGACAACCACGGCAAGAAGGTGACGCCCACCATCGTCAAGTCGGCCGAGAAGAAGGGCAGCGAGGTCGACATGCCCGACCCGATCGGCAGCGAGGTGATCAGCCGGAAGGCCGCCGACACGGTCACCTCGGTACTGACCGGCGTGGTCGACGACGGTACGGCCAAGAGGTCCGTGGCGGACAACCCGCTGCGCGACGGCCAGCAGGTGGCCGGCAAGACGGGTACGTCGGACAACAACAAGTCCGCCTGGTTCACCGGCTACACACCCGACCTGGTCACCTCCGTGGGCCTGTTCGGCGAGGCCAAGAAGACCGGCGCCCACGTCCCGATGTACGGGGCGGGTGGCCTGCCGCGCGTCGACGGCGGTAAGTTCCCGGCGCAGATCTGGGCGGCGTACACCTTCGGCGTCACGCAGAAGGCCAAGTTCGACCTCGACACCACGCAGGGCGCGGCGGTCGAGCCGACGAAGAGCCCCACCCTCTCCCCGCCGCCGTCCCCGAGCACGTCCGCGCCGCACAGTTCCGCGCCGCCATCCTCCCCGCCCCCGTCGTCCTCGTCACCGTCGGCCCCGGCGAGCAGCAGCCCGCCGCCGTCGTCCGAGCCCCCGTCGTCGTCGCCACCGGCGAGCCCGTCGAACTCGGCGACGACGCCCGACAACCCGGAAGATCCGATCAACCCGCTCGATCAGTAGCAGCAACAGCGAGGAGCGCCCGGCGGGTGCCGGGCGCCCCTCGCGTTCTCGGTGGTGCTGTCGATCCGCCGTGTGGCGGTGTCTCAACTGGTGACGTCGGCGTCTTTCTACGGGTGTCGATGCGTCCCAAGGGACTGCCGGAGGTTCCGGTGCCGCCGCCGTTCTGCTCCGAGACCACAGCAGTGCCAGTGCGGTCACGAGGGCAACGCCCCGGCCGGACTCATCCATCGCGGGTGGCGTGTACCAGGATCGGCAGGGCGCGGGGGTCGCGGCGCAGTTGTTGTCGTAACTCAGGTACGGACTTCGCGGTGGTGAGCATCGTGACGTGTGCGGCGAGGCCGCTCACCGGTCGGCCGCTTCGCGGAGCACGGTGGCGAGCGCGCGGGCAGTCGCGGTGTTGCTGCCGAGCTTGATGAGACCGTCGGGTGGTGCGTACGTACGCGCGAACATCGGCAGATCCATGTCCAGGAAGGGCAATGTGATGCCGTTGCACTGCGTGTCGCGGTTCGGCGGCGCAGCGGGTGCTGTCGTCGGGGGTGGGTGGTCGCCTGTCCTGGCCGGACGCCTTCCTGTGCCCTGTGCAAACAGCGACGGCTCGATGCGTTCCGATGGATCTTGAGCGTCACATGGACCAAGCGTGGTCTGATACAAGAGCAGCAATGGCGACGGCGGCGACTGCGTGGAGGTCGCCGACGGCGTGCCCGGCATTGTCCAAGTCCGCGACAGCAAGAACCAGAACGGGCCTGCGCTCGTCCTGGCAGCCGGTACGTGAGCGCCGTCCGTCGGGGTGCTCAAGGCGGGGCGCCTGCAGAGCTGACAACAGGGGCTGCAGCGGGGTGCCGCTATGTCTTTCGCCAAGGCGCCCCTGCCGGGTGTCGGGCGGACGAGGCGAAGGAGGACCTGGGGCCGGTCCTGCCGCGAGCTCGGCGGTTTCTCGGCCGGGCCCTCGCCCACAGATCCGCGTCAGCACGAGCGCGGCGCTCCCGGTCGACAGCTACCCGCCGTCCGCGTGCTCGGCGCCCGATTGTCGGGCGCCTGCCCCGAGCCGGTGTGCCTCCCCTCGGCAGGAGTCGCGGGAAGGCACACGGGTGACGGCAGAGCAGGCGTCAGGAGACGCCAGCCGAGCAGTAGTTCAGCAGGTGCGAGCCCTCGAATCGGGCGACCTCGATGCCGAGGTCCCAGATCCCGCTGACCCCGCCCGCGGTGGCGGATGTGTCGAACTCCTTGGAGGTGCCGTATCCGTCGTAGTCCGAGTGCCAGGGGTAGTACCCCTTGGAGCCGTCGGCGTAGTACGCCACCACACGGATGCTCACATGGTGGCCGTCCTCGACCCAGTCATAGACCTTGAGCTTGATGGACGGCACCGTCCTCTGGCCGACGCCGCGTTGCCACCCGCTGGTGGCTATGGAACCGCTGGCACCCTCGGTGCTGCAATCCCCGTGGTACCTGTAGTCCGCAGCGTGCGCGGGAGTCACCCCGAGCCCCAGAGCGAGAGCCAGGCCGGCCACGAGTGTGCCGAACTTTGCTTTGCTAGCCATGCAATTACCCCCAGAAATATGTTGATCATTTACTACAGCAGGACCGGAGGAGATGTCAACGGATATTTATCTCCGGTGTCGTCGCTGTACTTGAAGAGGTTGGCCTGAAGCACGCCTGCGCCCGGGTCTGCCAGGCCGTGGTGCCGATCTCGGATTTGAGTACGGCGAAGAAGCTTTCCGCGGCGGCGTTGTCGAAGCAGGAGCCGGTTCGGCCAGTGCTCTGACGGATATCCGACTCGGCCAGGGATTCCCGGAATTGGCGAGATGTGTATTGCGATCCGTGGTCGGTGTGAAAGATTGCGTTACCGGCCGTATGCTCGCCGCCATGGGGTCGCATATCGCCCTCTGCGCGCGCAGAAAAAGCTGTGAGCCGGTGTCGTGTGCTCCTGGCACGCTGATGGCCTGTTTTGACGCCAGTGGTCCGTACCTGGAGCGCTTCCGGTGAAAGCGAATGCTCTCGGCGCGGCAACTACTCGCCTGCTGCCTGACCACCCACCGGCAACTCGGCCCCTCGTGTCAGCCGTTGTGAGAAGACCTGCTCGGCCTGCGTTCCCTGCGGCGAGCCCGCGGCCCCTCCAAGGCTCCGGATGCCTCCACGATGATCCGCACGACGGACGAGGAAAGCGCAAGGACGGCCGACCCGATGAAAGCTCCGTTCCAGAGGAAGCAACTCAGCAGGGCGAGCAGAGCACAGACCGCCGCAGCGGCTGCGCCTGCCTTCCTTCGGAAGGGGAACAGCACCCAGGGCAGAAACGGGGAGAGGAAGAACATGGCGAAGCCGATGAGCAGGGCGCCAGCCGCCATCGTGCGGGGCCTTTCTGTGGAGCGAGGAGCGTGGTCGCCCTCTGAACGAGGGCGACCACGAATCTAGCGAGTGTACTCAGGGTCAGGTTTCTTGTCGGGTGCGTTGCAGAAGTGGGTCGAATCCGGGTCCACCCCGGGGTTCGGTGAGAGATAGACGTTGATGTTCCACGGGTTTCCGGAGTGGCCTCCGGTCATGGTGCAGTTCGAATAGGGGTCATCCGTGCTCGGCGGCGAGGCGGGCCCGCTGAAGTGGTAGAAGTCCCCGGTGGTGATCGGTGCACTCGAACCGGTGTAAGCGCCGTCCAGGTCGATGGCCTTGCCGTTGCGGTAGAGGTACTGGCTCGGCATGTAGCTGGACCGCAGGATCGATGCGCCGCTGACCTTTTTGATGGTGCCGTCGGCGCAGGACTTGAAGTCCAGCTCCTGCCAGATGGGCGGCGCCTGGCCGAAGATCGAACCGGTCAGTCCCGGTTTGAAGAACATGTTCCGGATCTCCTGGGACATGAGAGCAACGGGGTTGTCCGACGACCCCGTGTCGTCGGAGACCCGCTTGACCCAGTCGGCCACGCTGTCGGTGAGATGCTGGTCCGCCAGGGCGGGCCGGTAGCCGATGGATCCGCCGGCCGTGTGCATCACGGCGACGCAGGTGCCGCTGTCGTCGGTGACGACCTTGTCGTTGTTGTCGGTGACGACCGGCCTGACGCCGATCGACTGGTACGCACGTCCGGGAAGGATGCCGTCGCTGTTGGTCGAGGTGGTGACCGGTCGGCCGTTGTGGACGTTGAGGTCCTTCGCGACGTAGTCCAGGTCGGGCGGCTGGGTGCCGTAGTCCTTCTTCAGCGCCGCGAAGAAGTTCCGAACGAAGTCCGGCATGTGCGTGTCGGCGGTGCGGTCGTCGTAGGAGACGCTCTGACTGCCGTTGATGATCTTCCCCGACGAGGTCTTGATGTACGACACGGTCGCCTTGTTGTACATCTTGTAGGCGGCGTCGTCGGTGCCGAACCACGAGGGTTTGCTGTCCGAGGTGGGGCGCTTGGTGTAGGCGTTGGCGAAATGCATCCACTGGGGCACGCTGTGCCCGTCGGGATGGTCGGTCGTGCTCGTGCCCGCCGCCTTGACATCGGCCTTCCACTGCTCGACCGCGGCCTTGGTCTCCGGCTTCACGCACGTGGGAGCCCCCACGTCGATGCAGGTCGGCAGATCGGTGATCTTCTGCGAGGTCTTGATCGCCCAGTCGTACAGGTCCTGCCGCGACTTCAGTGGCGTGTTGAACATGCTCGACTCGGGCCGGACGTCGATGTTCTGGTCCTCGTCGAAGAACGCGTCGGCCTCGATGGAGTCCGAGACGTAGGTGCCGGTGACGGGCTGGAAGGCGATGGCGCCGAAGGCTATGTCGTCATCGCCGGTGCCGTCGGGCGTGTAGTTCGTCAGGCTGACGCTCGGTGTGGAGGTGAACTTGTAGGCCCCCAGGGACACCCATTTGCCGTTGTTGTCGTTCTGGACGACGTACCGGTCGTAGGGGCCGCCGAGAGCGCCGCGGACCACGTAGTGCGCGTTCTTGGTCTGCGCTCCGGTGTCCGGGACGTGCACCCACACCTGGGCCAGGTCCATCTTCTCGCCGAGTGTCCAGGTGCCGTCGATCGACATCAGACCACCGTCACCGCCGAGATGGTCCTCGTTGCGGGTGTGGGTGTACCAGAAGTGACCGCCGTAGCCGCCGCCCACCTGGTGCAGATCGGCCTTCGCCTCGAAGTGGGTGCCCAGTGTGTCCGCGTTGAACGTGAACTGGAAGGTGCCCGAAGAGGTGGCCTGTCCACAGTCGCCCCATGTTTCGGTGCCGTTGGGCACCGACGCGACGACGTGCGCGCCGGTCGGCGCACCGGAACAGACGGGCATGCCGTTCTTGAGGCGGTAGCCACGCCCCGGTTCCGGTATCAGCGTCTGGTACTTGATCAGTTCGTGCCCGCACTGGTTGGCGCAGGTCGCCTTCCACGTGGCGTTGGGCTTGTTGTACCAGTACTTGGCGTAACAGGTCTCCGTACCGCAGTTCGGCGGCGTGGCCGGGTCGCAGTTGTTGTCGCTGTTGCAGAAGGTGCTGAGCGGCGGTGAGACCTGGCTCCGCGCGGCATTGGTGTTCCACCAGGCCGGCCGGAAGCCGGCCGAGGAGTAGCCGGACTCGCCCTTCCAGTCCTGGCGGCCGTCGGTGCCGTAGGAGTAGCCGGTGTCGATGGACCAGGCGGACCAGCCCATCACCTTCTCCTCGTAGGGCCAATCCTGCGGGTGGGCGGCGTCGTGGTTGGCTTCGGTGCCGTCCACGTCCGTGTCCATGAACGGGTGGTTCCAGCTCTTCTTGTAGATGGGGTTGGCCGGGTTGTTGTACCAGCCGAGCCCCCAGTGCCCGTCGTGCTTCGAGGCGTCGGAGGGCGGGTTGAAACCGAGGTTGTAGTTCCAGACCGCGGTGAACCAGTTCTCCACGTAGGAGGGGTCGTCATTGTTGACGGTGATCGTCTGGCCGGCCTTGTGGACCTCGTTCCACTTGTCGGCGAGGATCTTCATCGAGGCGGCGATGTTGGTCGCGTAGTCGATGGCGACGGCCTTCTGCAGGGCCGGCGACAGGCTCGTCTCCCCGGGCTTCTCGTGACCGGCGATGCGCATGCCGTCGGTGACCTGTCCGACGCCGTAGCCGCAGTCGGACTTGTCCCAGTTGATGGCCCAGTACGACTCCGGGGCGCCCGGGTCGATCTTGTGCCCGTAGTAGCCGTCGACCGCCGCGAGGGGGCTGCCCATCTGGCCGGGGATGGAACCGGACTCGGCCTGCCACAGGTTGGATTCCTGGGCCATGATGCCGAGCATCACGTTGGCGGGGATACGGCCGCCGCCGGTCAGGGTGGGCGGCGGGAACAGACCCTGCGGGTCGATGCTGCTCATCCCGGTCTGGTTGCGGTAGCCGCCCTGCCGGATGTAACTGGCGTGCAGATTACCGCGTACGGCCATGTCGACGGCCCACTCCACCTGGTTGGGAGTGGGCTGGAGCGCCTGTGCCTTGACGTCGTTGCGCGAGACGGAGCACCAGCGGTCGGGATCGGTCGGGTCGTGCGACACGATGATCGACGAGCTCCGTGACGGCTGCCCGTGCTTGCCCGTTGCCGAACCCGGTGCGCGGCCGGCGGTGAGCGCGGGCGACAGGTGCTCCTTGCCGGCGGGCTTCGCGGCGGGGGCGACCTTCTGGCTGATCTTCGAGCCGGTGGTGGTGGCGATGGAGGTGACCGTCACCGGCGTGGTCGCGGTCAGCGTGCCCGGGGCCTGTGCCGGACCGTCCTGCGTGTTCGGCTCGGTCCTGGTGAAACCCTTGCCGGCGTTCTTGACCCGCTCGATGCCGGCCCGGACGCCGGGAGTGAGTACGGGCTCGACGGCCAGCCGCCCCTGACTGGAGATGTCGGTGTCGGCCGGGGCGTTCACCCGGGTGATCCCGCTGCCCGCGGTGTGCAGGCTGCCGACGGGATGGCCGGTGAGGAACACCTGCGCCGATCCGCCGCGCTCGAGGTCGAGGTCGCCGAGCTTTCCGGTGGCGATGGTGGTGGTCGCCCCGCCGTTACCGCCCCACACCCTGGCCCGCGCGCGGTTGCTGCCGTCGCGTTCGACGAAGGCGATCTTTCCGCCCTTCACCGGGTGGAGGTCGAAGGCGACGCCGCCGGTCGTGAGGAGGTTCTTCACCTTGCCGGAGCGGTCGAGGTGGACCAGACGGCCGCCGACGGCGGCGACCGCGCCGTCCTTGACCGGGACGGCGCTGGTCAGCTCACCCTTCGTCGCGGCCTTGATGAGGGTCTTGCCGGCGGTGTTCACCGTCACGACCCGGGTCCTGGTCTTCGCGGCGTCGTTCATGTCGCGGAACGCGGTGAACGCGGCGGTGTGCGTGGCCGGATCGCACGAGGGGTCGAAATACGCCAGCGACGCGGTGAACGGCAGCTTCGTCACCTGGCCGGTGCCGAGGTTCACGATCGCGGCGAACGCGCCGCCCTGCATCAGGTCCGGCTTGTTGGTGAACGTGCGTGGTGCGTACACGGCGGCGACATGGTCGCGGTCCATGAGGCACTGGTTGCCGAGCCAGGAGTCCGCGGGCATGCCGGGCTCGGAAAGGACCGCGGCGGTCTTCCAGGCGTAGGCCTTCGCGCTGTCGGCGACCAGGATGTGCAAGCCGTCGCTGTCGGCCGCGGCGGTGACGGCGCGGTCGTCGGAGGTTCGCCATCCCTTGCCGAGCTTGCGGCCGGGGTCGCTGACACCTCCCCGCTGTGCCGACTCGCCCTTGCTTGAACTGGAGTTCGAACTGGGGGCGGCGGTGGCCGGCAGGGCTTGCAGGAGCGCGCTGGCGAGCGCGGCGGAAGTCACCACCGCGGCCAGGGGTATGAGTGTTGCTCTTCTGGGTCTCAAGAGAGACATTCCCCGTTTCTCGTTGAGTTGGTTCCCCGCTCCTGGGGGTCAGGCGCGGCGAGCCCGCCCGCGCCCGCTGACCGGGCCGGGCAGGAGACCTTGTGTCGCAGGGGTGGTGCGGGAGGGTTACCGGGGCCTCGCGGCCGTCGTTCCGGACGCGGGAGCGCGTGAAGTCCCGGGATGCGTCCACCGGATGAGCGGGCGGAGGGTGCTGAGAGTGCGCGGCCTCGTTGCCGCCGGGATCTGCGTCGGCTCAAGGGTGGCCGCAAGCTGCCCGTTCACCGGGGCAGGGCGACGCGGTGTGCATCATGCAGAGAAGTCCCCCTCACTGATCACCCGCTCGCGAGGGCCGGTGTGGTCAGTTCCGGTTCTCTGAGCGCCAGGTCACCTTATGCGAGGCATGGACACGCCATGCAAGGGTTTGATCCGGCCATGGCCGAAAATTCATTACGGCGCACCACAGCACCAAGGGACTCGTGCACCACACAAGTCACCGTCCCAGTCGCGGAGTTGCCGCGGCCAAGCCATGGCTCGGCGGTGATGCCCTCCGCTGGGAGGCGACTTGTTCTCGCTGTCAGTCCTGTGGTGGCCAGGCCGGCGCCATCAGCCCCGCGGCGCCGCGCCGTTGACCTCGAACCAGACCACCTTGCCCGTGCTCAGCCGGGTCGCACCCCAGCGCCGGGCCAGCCGGTTCACCAGGTACAGGCCGCGCCCGCCCTCGTCCGTGGCACGCGCCTGACGCAGCCGCGGCAACTGGGGCACGTCGTCGCCGACCTCGCAGCGCAGCACGTCGGTGCGCAGCAGCCGCAGCGTGACCGGGCGGGAGGCGTAGCGCACCGCGTTGGTGACGACCTCGCTGACCAGCAGCTCCACCGAGTCGCTGAGCTCCTCCAGACCCCAGCGGGCCAGCGCCCGCCGGGCCAGCCGGCGGGCCCGGCCGGGGGCCGCGTCCTCCGGCTCCAGGAACCAGTACGCCACATCGCTCGGCGCGATCCCGTCGAAACGGGCGGCGAGCAGCGCGATGTCGTCGTCCCGGTCGCCCGGACCCAGCATGTCGAGCACCTCGTCGCACAGGGCTTCGAGCGGCGGCGGATGGTCCGGCCCGGTCAGCTGCGCGGTCGCCGCCAGCTTCTCGCGCAGTTGCTCTATGCCGGTCCACACGTCCCTCAGCCGGGACTCCACCAGTCCGTCGGTGTAGAGCAGCAGCGTGGCCCCGGCCGGCGCGTCCAGCTCGACGGCCTCGAAGTCGACGCCGCCGACGCCGATGGGCGCACCCGCCGGCACCCGCAGCACCTCGGCCCGGCCGCCCAGATGCAGCAGGACCGGCGGCGGATGACCGGCGTTGGCGATGGTGATCCGGTGCGAGACCGGGTCGTACACGGCGTACAGACAGGTCGCCATCCGGTCGGTGCCCAGGCGCTGCGCCTGCTCGTCCAGGTGGTGCAGCACCTCCTGCGGGGGCAGGTCGAGCCCGGCGAGGGTCTGCGCGGTCGTCCGCAGCTGGCCCATGATCGCCGCCGAGGTCATGGAGTGGCCCATCACATCGCCGACGACGAGGGCGACCCGGCTGCCGGGCAGCGGGATCGCGTCGTACCAGTCGCCGCCGACCCGCGCGGTCTCCGCGGCCGGCAGATAGCGCGAGGCCAGCCGGACACCGGTCGGGCGGGGCAGCGTCTCCGGCAGCATGGTGCGCTGCAGCTCGTCGGCGATGTAGGCCTCACGGCCGTAGAGCACCGCCTTGTCGATGCCGAGCGCGCTGTGCGTGGCGAGCTGGGCGGCGACCAGCAGGTCGTCGGCCTCGAACGCCAGCCGCTCCGTGCGGCGCAGGAACAGCGCGGCACCGATGACCCGGCGCCGGCCGCGCAGCGGGGCGAGGATCGCGTGCCGGCCGTCGGGGACGAGCGACTCGCCGCCCTCGCCCAGCAGCTCGGGCAGCGCGGCACGGGCGGCGGGGGAGTCGGCGAACACCGGACGCACCCCCCGCAGCACCTCGTTGAGCGCGCCGCCGGGCCGCACCTCGCACAGCTCGGCGGTCACCGACGACAGCTCCGGGAGCTCGCTCTCCGCCGTCGGCGCGGGCAGGAAACCGCCCTCGGTGTCCCGCTCCTCCGGAATCCGGTCGGTACGGCGCAGCCGCAGCAGCACGGGCCCGGTCGGACGTTCGTCACCGATCGGCAGCGGGTCGCGCAGATACACGAGGATCGCGTCCGAGAACGTCGGCACGGTGGCCCGGCACAGCCCCATCACGATCTCGTCGAGATCGAGACCACGGGCGATCCGCCGGGTCGCGGCACCCACGAAGCGCAGCCGGTCGCCGTCCCGCCGCATGGGCAGCGGCCGTCCCGGCGGCAGTCCCCGTCCGGTACGGCGTTCCTGCCCGCCGGAACCGTCCTGCTGCTCGGCGACCGGCTGGACCGGGATGTGCTCGGCCGCGGGCCGCGGGCGGTGTGCGTCCGGTTCCGCCGCGGATGGCTGGGCGTGCTCGGGGCCGTTGACTGGGAGCTCCTTCCCCTTGCCGCAGGGCGTCGTGGTACCCGGCGAGGAGGGCGTCTCGCCGGCGCGGGCCTGTGCGGGTAATGCGGTGGGGCCGAGCGTCGTCGGGGTGTGCAGGAGCGCCCCGCGGGGCTCCGCGGGGTCGACGCCCGCCTGGGGGCGTTCGTATGAGGTCGGCTGCTCCGTCACGCGTGTCGAATCCATCCGTCCGGGGCCGCGTGTCGTGCACGCAGTTCGTCCCGCAGAAAACCCGATACCCGGAATACGTGCCCCGGGAACGGAATTCCCGCGTGGTCAGCGGACGGCCCTGTGCCGCCGGACCGTCGCGGGCCCGCGGTGGTGCTGCCCTCGTACCACTCGCTCACGTCCTGCCGCCCCTCGGTGACATTGGGTCAAGCCCGGTACAAGCCCCGGGAGTTGCGTCCGATCCTCCTTACGGAGGACGATCCTACGGTTGTGCACCGGGGGCGCATCAAGGGTCTCATGAGGACACGTGCGCGGGCGTACGGTCCCAGTCCTCCGGCAGAGACGGTACCGCCCAGGACGGGTCGGGGCGCCAGTGCGGCCAGCCGTCCGAGAACGGCGGGCCCCAGGCGCGGATCACGTCCACCGCGGCACGCCCCGCCGCCCGCACCCGTTCGGCGAGCCCGGCGTCCATCAGACCGTCCCGCTGGGCCTGCGCGAACTCGTCCTCGTCCCGCCAGTGCCAGCTGCGGTCGGGGTGCACGGAGATGTCGAGGAAGTGGTCCTCGGAGTCCACCCCGCCGTCCCAGCGGGACAGCGGCTCCTCGAGATTGACGTACCAGTTCTTGAACTGCCAGCCGGGCTCCCAGAACAGCCACACCGACCAGGGCTCCCCGGGCCGGGCCAGCTTCAGCACACCCGTCCCGAACCACCGGTCGCGCTGCACCGAGCGGGGCTTGGTGTAGCGCGACCGCAGCGGCTCCAGGTGTACGGGCGTGCCGTCGGCGAGCACCGGGCGCACGCACTCGGTGCCCGGCGCCAGCCACACGGCGAGCAGTTCCTCGTCGTCCCGGACGACGGTCACGGGGCGCGCGATGTGGAGGCGGTCGCCGGCGTTCTCCCGGTACCGCCACAGGATCTGACTCCCGGGCGTCCAGAACGCCGTACCACCGGCCGTAGTGCCACCCGCGTCCCCGCGGTCCACGCGTCTCACCGCTCCACCGTCTGCCATGCACAGATATTAGGTGCCCCAGGCATGCGACGCGGTGTCACGCGTCACGGTTCCGGCCGGTCGGCGCGAATGGTTTCCGGCCCGTCACGGGTGCGTCATACGCAGGACATCCAGCGCCTCGTCCAGCTGCTCCTGGGTCAGGTCGCCGCGCTCCACGTAATCGCTCTCCTCCATCACCTGCCGGATCGTCTTACGTTCCGAGAGGGCCTTCTTGGCCACCTTCGCGGCCTCCTCGTACCCGATGTACCTGTTGAGCGGGGTGACCACGGAGGGCGAGGACTCGGCGTACTCGCGGGCCCGGTCGCGGTGGGCGACGATGCCGTCCACGGTCCGGTCGGCGAGCAGCCGCGTGACGTTCGCCAGCAGCCGCACCGACTCCAGCACGTTCTTGGCGATGACCGGGAGCATGACGTTCAGTTCGAAGTTCCCGGCGGCGCCGGCCGTGGCGATGGTGGCGTCGTTGCCGATCACCTGGGCCGCGACCATCAGCGCCGCCTCCGGAATGACCGGATTGACCTTCCCCGGCATGATGGAGGAACCGGGCTGGAGGTCGGGCAGCGAGATCTCCGAGAGTCCCGTCATCGGGCCGGAGGACATCCACCGCAGATCGTTGGCGATCTTCGTCAGACCGACCGCGATGGTCCTGAGCTGCCCGCTCGTCTCCACGATCCCGTCCCGGGCGCCCTGCGCCTCGAAATGGTCGCGCGCCTCGGTGAGCGGCAGCCCGGTGGTCCGGGCGACCTCCGCGATCACGGCGGCTGAGAACCCCCGCGGGGTGTTGATGCCGGTCCCGACGGCGGTACCGCCCAGCGGCAGCTCGGCCAGGCGCGGCAGGGAGGCGTTCAGCCGCTCGACGCCGTACCGCACCTGGGCGGCGTACCCGCCGAACTCCTGACCGAGGGTCACGGGCGTGGCGTCCATGAGATGGGTGCGCCCGGACTTCACGACGTCGGCGAACTCCTCGCTCTTGCGGCCGAGCGCGTCGGCGAGGTGCTCCAGGGCCGGGATCAGGTCGTGGGTGACGGCGGCCGTGGCGGCGATGTGGATGGAGGAGGGGAAGACGTCGTTGGACGACTGGGACGCGTTGACGTGGTCGTTGGGGTGCACGGGCCGGCCCAGCCGCTCCGTCGCCAGCGTGGCGATGACCTCGTTGGTGTTCATGTTGGACGAGGTCCCCGACCCGGTCTGGAAGACGTCGACCGGGAAGTGCTCGTCCCACTTCCCCTCGGCGACCTCCTTCGCCGCCTCCTGGATCGCCTCGGCCACGTCCTTGTCGAGCACCCCCAGTTCGGCGTTCACCTTCGCCGCGGCGCCCTTGATCCGCGCCAGCGCCTCGATGTGCGCCCGTTCGATCCGCTGCCCGGAGACGGGGAAGTTCTCGACCGCACGCTGGGTCTGCGCCCGCCACTTCGCGTCGGCGGGGACACGGACCTCGCCCATGGAGTCATGTTCGATCCGGTATTCGCTCATATCCGTTACAGCGTTCGCGGCGGTGACGATGTTCCGCCCGGTGCGCCACCAGGGTGGCCCGCGGTCGAAGGGGCGGAGCCCCTGGGGCGGGAAGGGCATGGGCGGCGGGGGCGAGACCCGTCCCGGCGCGAATCCGCGACAGCGGCCCGATCTCCGGGGGGTGAAAGTGCGGGCGGGAATGCTGTACAGTGGATCTTGAGCTCGCCGCCACAAACGGGCAGGGCTCAATGCGTTGGTGGTCCAAGGAAAGACGTCCCGCTTCCTGCGGGGAGATGCAGGTGCAAGGCCTGCCCGGCGCTCCATGGAAAAGGGCCCGCCCCCGGTCGACCGGGGGCGGGCCCTTTTCGCATTCTGCGTGCCGTTCGGTCACAGGCCCCCCGGCGTCGCCGGGGGGCCTGTGCGGCTCTCAGGGGCGACTCAGGACAGGCCGGGCCCCCGCACCGGGATGCTGGTGAACGTCGGCTGAGAGAGTTGCTGCGGGCTGAAGAAGTCGTTGCCCTTGTCGTCTACGACGATGAACGCCGGGAAGTCCTCGACCTCGATCTTCCACACGGCCTCCATGCCGAGCTCCTCGTACTCGACGACCTCCACCTTCTTGATGCAGTCCTGGGCGAGCCGCGCCGCCGGCCCGCCGATGGAACCGAGGTAGAAGCCGCCGTGCGCGGCGCACGCGTCGGTGACCTGCTTGCTCCGGTTGCCCTTCGCCAGCATCACCTTGGATCCCCCCGCCGCCTGGAACTGCTCGACGTAGGAGTCCATACGGCCGGCCGTGGTCGGCCCGAAGGAACCGGACGCGTAACCCTCCGGGGTCTTCGCCGGACCGGCGTAGTACACCGGGTGGTCCTTCAGGTACTGCGGCATCTCCTCACCCGCGTCCAGCCGCTCCTTGATCTTGGCGTGCGCGATGTCGCGGGCCACGACCAGCGGGCCGGTCAGCGAAAGCCGCGTCTTCACCGGGTACTTGGTGAGCTCGGCGAGGATGTCGTCCATCGGCTGGTTGAGGTCGATCCGGACGACGTCACCGGACCCCGCGGCGGAGCCGCTGTCGGACTCAGTCAGGTGCTCGTCCGTGGTCTCCGGCAGGAATCGCGCCGGGTCGGTCTCCAACTGCTCCAGGAACACGCCCTCGGCCGTGATCTTCGCGACGGCCTGCCGGTCCGCGGAGCACGACACCGCGATGGCGACCGGGCAGGACGCCCCGTGCCGCGGCAGCCGCACCACCCGCACGTCGTGGCAGAAGTACTTGCCGCCGAACTGGGCGCCGATCCCGATCTTCTGCGTCAGCTCGAAGACCTTCTGCTCCAGCTCCTTGTCCCGGAAGCCGTGCCCCAGCTCGGAGCCCTCGGCCGGGATCTCGTCCAGGTAGTGCGCGGAGGCGTACTTCGCGGTCTTCAGCGCGTACTCGGCCGAGGTGCCGCCGACCACGATCGCCAGGTGGTACGGCGGGCAGGCGGCCGTACCCAGCGAACGGATCTTCTCCTCCAGGAACCTCATCATGGAGGCCTCGTTCAGGACGGCCTTCGTCTCCTGGTACAGGAACGACTTGTTGGCGGAGCCGCCGCCCTTCGCCATGAACAGGAACTTGTACGCGCCGCCGTCGGTGGCGTACAGCTCGATCTGCGCGGGCAGGTTCGAGCCGGTGTTCTTCTCCTCCCACATGGTGAGGGGAGCCATCTGCGAGTAGCGCAGGTTCAGGTTCAGGTAGGCGTCGTAGATGCCGCGGCTGAGGGCCTCCTCGTCGCGGCCCTCGGTCAGCACGTTCTGACCGCGCTTGCCCATGACGATCGCCGTGCCGGTGTCCTGGCACATGGGCAGCACGCCCGCCGCCGCGATGTTGGCGTTCTTCAGCAGGTCGAGCGCGACGAACTTGTCGTTGGCGGAGGCCTCGGGGTCGTCGATGATGCGGCGCAGCTGCGCGAGGTGGGCCGGGCGCAGGTAGTGCTGGATGTCGTGGATGGCCTCCTCGGCCAGCTTGCGCAGCGCCTCAGGCTCCACCTTGAGGAACGTCCGCCCGTCGGCCTCGAAGGTGGAGACACCCTCGGAGGTCACCAGCCGGTACGGGGTGGTGTCCTCTCCCTGGGGGAGCAGATCGGTGTACGCGAACTCAGGCATCTCAGCCCATTCCTCACTCTGCGGACGTCGGCCCGCCGACGTTGGCGGGCGCCCACCAGCGTAGAACCTGGCTCGGACAGTGCACCCGTGAGGTCGGGCTCACTCAGCCACGCCGAGGTTGTCCACACCTCGAGGGTCTGTCCGGCAATAGCCGCCTGGCCCGTGACGCCTGGCACGCACTCCCTCACGCTCGGCTTCGCTCGCGAGGGGGGACCCCCATCGAGGGCGCTCCGGCGCCTTGCGATCGCACGCTCCCCACGCTCGAACCAGAGCTCGCGCGGGACCCCATCGTCGCCACGGGGCCCGTCCTTCGAGCGGACGGCGGGAATTGCCGGACAGGCCCTAGTCGCGATCTATCGCGTTTCGGTACGCTGCTGCCGTGGACCTTCAGAAGCAGGCTCGACAGCAGGACGCCGGACAGCGCGTCGCGGAACTGCGCGCCTCCGACGCCGATCGTGACCGCATCGCCGACCTCCTGCGCGAGGCCCTCGCCGAGGGCCGGCTGACCGCGGACGAGCACGCCGAGCGCGTGGAGGGGGTGCTGGGCGCCAAGACGGTGGGCGAGTTGGAGGTCTTCATACGGGACCTGCCGGCGGCGCACGACCGTCAGGCGCCCCCGGCGTACACGCCTGTGCCGCCCCGCCCGGCCGCCGGTGCGATACCGGCCGAGGCCGATGCCAACGTGGTGGCGGTGTTCAGCAGCGCCGTCCGCCGGGGCCGTTGGCGCGCCGGGCGCCGACTGCACGCGTACGCCGTTTTCGGCAGTGTCGAGATCGACCTCAGCGAGGCGATCTTCGAGTACCAGCAGGTCGTGATCAAGGCGGTGTCTGTCTTCGGCAACGTCGAGATCCGGGTACCGGAGAACGTGTCGCTGCGCGGCACCGGCGGCGGCGTGCTCGGCAACTTCGAGGTGGACACGCTGGATTCGGTCGAGTCCGACGCCCCCGTCGTCTATGTGGACGGATGGGCCGTGCTGGGCAACGTGGAGGCGCGGCCGAAGCGCGGCAAGCTCGTCGCGGACATCCTCGACCGCGTGCAGCGCAAGGTGGACAAGGGTTTGCGCAAACACCTGGACCGTTGACGGTAGCGAAGGCGCGCGAAACGGAACGTTTCGGTCCTTCGACCGCGGGCGCACAGGGTCGTGAACCAGCCGCCGCGCTCCCAGGGCCGGGAACGCAGTGCATAGGCGCGCGCACAGCGGGTAGGGCTTGCTGCATCGTCTCTCGCTCGCGAAGCCGTCGTCAGGAGTAGACCGTGCTGCAACCGCCGCATTCGTCCCTGCAGGTAGCTGCCGTTCCGGCCCAGCGGGTGCCAGTGCGGGACAGGGACCAAGACGCACCCTGGCACACCGAGGCGGTGTGCCGGCGCGACGAGGCAGGCCTGTTCTTCGCCCCATCGAAGGAACCCACCGCCGCCCGGCTGTCCAGGGAGGAAGCGGCCAAGCGGGTCTGTGCGCGCTGCCCGGTGATGGTCGAGTGCCGCGAGCACGCGCTGCTCCAGCCCGAGCCGTACGGCGTCTGGGGCGGTCTCACCGCGGCGGAGCGACGCGTGGTCCTCGCCCGGCGCCGCCGGCGCGACATGGAGCTGAAGAAGGCGGCCCGCGCGGCGAGCCGCATAGCCGCGGCGGGATAGCTCCCGCTCACGGCACCGCCCACGCGAACGGGGCGCCCCCTCCGCACCGGGAGCGCCCCGTTCGCGTACTGCCCTGGGGCTGCCCGCCCCGGCGCTTCCCGCACGTCCTGGCGACTACTTCGCCCTGTCGAAGTCGATCGCGCTGTAGGCCCGCAGCTTGCTCAGCCGGTGCTCGGAGTCGATCTTGCGTACCGTCCCGGACCGGGACCGCATCACGATCGACTCGGTCAGCGCGGTCTCCGGCCCGTACCGCACACCGCGCAGCAGTTCACCGTCGGTGATGCCGGTCGCCACGAAGAAGACGTTCTCCCCGGACACCAGGTCGTCGGTGGTGAGGACCCGGTCCAGGTCGTGTCCGGCGTCGATGGCGCGCTGCCGCTCCTCGTCGTCCTTGGGCCACAGCTTGCCCTGGATCGTGCCGCCCAGGCACTTCACGGCGCAGGCCGAGATGATGCCCTCCGGCGTGCCGCCGACACCGAGCAGCAGGTCGACGCCCGTGCCCTCGCGCAGCGCGTAGACGGAGCCGGCCACGTCGCCGTCGGAGATGAGCTTGATGCGTGCGCCGGCCTCCCGGACCTCTCTGATCAGGCCTTCGTGCCGGGGCCGGTCCAGGATGACCACGGTGACGTTCTCGGGCGTGGACTTCTTGGCCTTGGCGATCCGCTTGATGTTCACGGCCACGGGCGCGTCGATGTCGACGAAGTCCGCGGCGTCGGGGCCGGTGACCAGCTTGTCCATGTAGAACACGGCGGACGGGTCGAACATGGCTCCGCGCTCCGCGGCCGCGAGGACGGCGATCGCGTTGGGCATGCCCTTGGCGGTGAGCGTGGTGCCGTCGATCGGGTCCACGGCGATGTCGACCTCGGGCCCGGTGCCGTCGCCGACGTGCTCTCCGTTGAAGAGCATCGGGGCCTCGTCCTTCTCGCCCTCGCCGATGACGACGACACCGTTCATCGACACGGTGGAGACGAGGGTCCGCATGGCGCGCACCGCGGCGCCGTCGGCGCCGTTCTTGTCGCCGCGCCCCACCCAGCGGCCCGCGGCCATCGCCGCGGCTTCGGTCACCCGGACGAGTTCCAGGGCGAGGTTGCGGTCGGGAGCCTCGGCGGGGACATCGAGCTCGGACGGCAGATGATGGTTTTCGGTCATCGGAGCGCACCTTTCTGATACGACGACGGCCGGATGAGGGTGTTGGCCCCGACTCTAGCGCCAGACAGACAAAATGAGCAGGGGACCCCACGGATGAGCGGGCCGGGCACCTGCGACGATAGAGGACGTGGCAGGCATGAAAGGCAAGCAGAAGACGGTCCGGGACATGATCCTCTCCCTGGCCGTGGTCGGGCTCGCGGCGGGAGTCATCTATCTCTTCGTCCCGCACGACGACCACACTCCCGACCTCGAAAGGGTCGACTACCGGGTCGAGCTGCTCACGGCGCGGCGCGCCGCGGACTACCCGGTGGCCGCGCCCGAGGGCCTGCCCAGCACCTGGAAGGCGACGTCCGTCCGCTTCCAGGGCGACCAGTTCGACCGCTGGCATCTGGGTTTCCAGAATCCCGGTGGTCAATACGTGGCGGTGGAGCAGTCGACTCAGAAGCGCGCCGACTTCATCGACACCGCGAGCCAGGGGGCGAAGGCCACCAAGGTGACCGAGCGGATCGGCGGCCGCACGTGGAGGCGCTACACCGGCGGACGCTACGACGCCCTCGTCCTCCAGGACACCCCCGGCTCCACGACGGTGGTGGCGGGCACGGCGTCGTTCGCGCAGCTCACGAAGATGGCCGAGGCGCTGAAGATGGCGTGAGCCGCCGACATGACGACAGGCCCCCGGCGGATGCCGGGGGCCTGTCGTATGCGCGCGGGGCTCAGACGGTGGTGACGACCTCGTCGTAGGCCAGGCGCGGCGAGCGCGGGTGGGAGGCGTTCTCGCCCGGCTTGCCGATGTTGACGACCATCAGCGGGGTGTGGTCGTCGTCGAGGAACTCCTTGCGGACGCCCTCGGCGTCGAAGCCGGTCATCGGGCCGGCGGCGAGGCCGGCGGCGCGGACGCCGATGATGAAGTACGCGGCCTGCAGGGCGGCGTTCATTCCGGCGGAGTGCTCACGCACCGGGCGCTCGCTGAAGAAGGCGTCCTTGGCCTGCGGGAAGGCCGGGAACAGCGTCGGCAGCTCCTCGTGGAACTCGTTGTCCGCGGAGAGGATCGCGACCAGCGGCGCGGTGGCCGTCTTGGGCCGGTTGCCCTCCATCATGTGCTGCACCAGGCGCTCGCGGGCCTCGGGGGAGCGGACCAGGGTGATGCGCAGCGGGGTCTGGTTGAAGGCGGTCGGGCCGAACTTGACCAGGTCGTAGATCGCCTGTACCTGCTCGTCGGTCACCGGCTCGTCGGTGAAGGCGTTCGCGGTACGGGCCTCGCGGAAGAGCAGGTCCTGGGCGGCGGGGTCGAGCACGAGGGACATGGCTGAACTTTCTCCTGATGACGTCGGGATCCGGCGTGCCGGACCGGCTGACGGCACGACCGTACGACAGGGAAGTTCAAAGTTCAACAAATCCCGGAGGTGCGTGATCCACTTAACAGCCCGCGACCCGCGCCTACTCCCCCTTCTCCCGCTCCTCCTCCTCGGCCAGCGCCGCGTCCAGCCGGGCCCGGGCCCCCTCCAGCCACCGCCGGCAGACCTTGGCCAGCTCCTCGCCGCGCTCCCAGAGCGCGAGGGACTCCTCCAGCGTCGTACCGCCCGCCTCGAGCCGTCGCACGACCTCGATCAGCTCGTCCCGCGCCTGCTCGTAACCGAGCGCCTCTTCCACCTTGCTGGTCATCCGCCCACCCTATGTGTCCACTCGTACGGAGAACTCGCCCTCGGCGACCCGCGCGCGCAGCGCCTCGTCCGCCGTCACCTCACCCGGATCGCGCACCACGTGGCCATCGGCCTTCTGCAGCACCGCGTACCCGCGCTTCAGGGTCGCGGCGGGGGACAGGGCCACCACGCGCGCGTGCGTGTGCGTCAGCTCCGAGTCGGCCCGGTCCAGGAGATGGCCGAGAGTGCGCCGGCCGCGGTCGACGAGGGACGTCACCTGGTCGGCACGCTCGTCGACCATCCGGTGCGGATCCTCCATGCAGGGCCGCGCGAGGGCGTGCGCGAGCCCCCGTTCCTCGCGCTCCACCAGCGCCGTCGCGCACCGCCGCGCCCGGTCCCGCAGCTGCCGCACCCGCTCCAGCTCCTCGCCGACGTCCGGCACGACCTTCTTGGCCGCGTCGGTCGGCGTCGACGCCCGCAGGTCGGCGACGTGGTCCAGCAGCGGGTTGTCCGGCTCGTGCCCGATGGCCGACACCACCGGCGTACGACAGGCGGCGACCGCCCTGACCAGCTGCTCGTCGGAGAACGGCAGCAGATCCTCCACACTGCCACCGCCACGCGCCACGATGATCACGTCGACGGCGTCGATCTCGTCGAGCTCCTTCACCGCCTGCACGACCTGCGGGACGGCGTGCACACCCTGCACGGCGACATTGCGCACCTCGAAGCGGACCGCGGGCCAGCGGTGCCGGGCGTTCTCCAGCACGTCCCGCTCCGCCGCGGACGCGCGCCCGCACACCAGCCCGATGAGCTGCGGCAGGAATGGCAGCGGCTTCTTCCGCTCCGGCGCGAACAGTCCCTCGCCCGCCAGGGTCTTCTTCAGCTGCTCCAGCCGGGCCAGCAGCTCCCCGACCCCCACGGGCCGTATCTCGGCGGCCCGCAGCGACAGCTGCCCGCGCGGGGCGTACCACTCGGGCTTGGCGAGCACCACGACCCGGGCGCCCTCGCCGACCACGTCGGCGACGGCGTCGAACACCTGCCGGTAGCAGGTGACGCTCACCGAGATGTCGTACGAGGGGTCGCGCAGCGTCAGGAACACCACCCCGGCCCCCGGCCGCCGCGACAACTGGGTGATCTGCCCCTCGACCCACACCGCGCCGAGCCGGTCGATCCAGCTCCCGATGAGCCGCGAGACCTCGCCGACGGGGAGCGGGGCGTCCGCGGACGTGTTCACAGCCATGCGCCCGAGCGTAACGGCCGGTACCGACAACCACCGAGGGCGCGGCTCCCGCCGTGGGCGCACGATCTTCGCCCCCCGGACGCGGCCTTACGATGGATGCCATGACTGCTTCGCCTGGCCGCCGTGTCCTGCTCGCCGCCCCCCGGGGCTACTGCGCGGGTGTGGACCGCGCCGTGATCGCCGTCGAGAAGGCCCTGGAGCAGTACGGGGCCCCGGTCTACGTCCGGCACGAGATCGTCCACAACAAGTACGTCGTGCAGACCCTGGAGAAGAAGGGCGCCGTCTTCGTCGAGCGGACGGAGGAGGTGCCCCCCGGCAACATCGTGATGTTCTCCGCGCACGGTGTCGCCCCGGTCGTGCACGAGGAGGCCGCCCGCGGGCGCCTCGCCACCATCGACGCCACCTGCCCCCTGGTCACCAAGGTCCACAAGGAAGCCGTCCGGTTCGCGAACGACGACTTCGACATCCTCCTCATCGGGCACGAGGGCCACGAGGAGGTCATCGGCACCTCCGGCGAGGCCCCCGACCACATCCAGCTGGTCGACGGCCCCGAGGACGTCGCCAAGGTCGAGGTCCGCGACCCGTCCAAGGTCGTCTGGCTCTCCCAGACCACGCTCTCCGTCGACGAGACGATGGAGACCGTCGACGCCCTCAAGGAGAAGTTCCCGCAGCTCATCTCCCCGCCGAGCGACGACATCTGCTACGCCACGCAGAACCGCCAGCTCGCCGTGAAGCAGATGGGCTCCGAGGCCGAGCTGGTCATCGTGGTCGGCTCCCGCAACTCGTCCAACTCCAAGCGGCTCGTCGAGGTCGCCAAGCTCGCCGGCGCCCGCGACGCCCACCTCGTGGACTTCGCGAGCGAGATCGACGAGGCCTGGCTGGAGGGCGTGACCACCGTCGGCGTCACCTCCGGCGCCTCCGTCCCCGAGGTCCTGGTCGAACAGGTCCTCGAGTGGCTCGCCGAGCGGGGCTACGGGGACGTCGAGATCGTCAGGGCGGCCGAGGAGTCCATCACCTTCTCCCTGCCCAAGGAACTGCGCCGCGACCTGCGCGAGGAGGCGGCCGCCCTGGTGGCGGAACGGGGCGGCTCCGGGCCCGCCGAGGGCTGACCCGCCCCCTCCGGAACATGGCAGTCCCCCGTACGTCGTAGCGTGGATCCATGCAGATCTTCGGTGTGGACATCGGCGGATCCGGGATCAAGGGCGCTCCCGTGGACCTGGAGAGGGGCGACCTGGCCCAGGAGCGCCACAAGGTGCTCACCCCGCATCCGGCGACGCCGGACGGGGTGGCCGACGTCGTCAAACAGGTCGTGGAGCACTTCGGCTGGACGGGCCCGGTCGGGCTCACCTTCCCGGGAGTGGTCACGGGCGGGGCGACGGTGCGTACGGCGGCGAACGTCGACAAGAACTGGATCGACACGGACGCGCGCGCGCTGTTCGGCGAGCGGCTGGGCGGTCTGCCGGTGACCGTCGTCAACGACGCGGACGCGGCCGGCGTCGCCGAGATGGCGTTCGGCGCCGGCCGGGGCCGCCGCGGCACGGTCGTCCTGCTCACCTTCGGCACCGGCATCGGCAGCGCCGTCTTCGTCGACGGCGTCCTCGTCCCCAACACCGAGCTCGGCCACCTGGAGCTGCACGGCCACGACGCCGAGAAGCGGGCCTCCAGCAAGGCACGGGAGGACGAGGACCTGTCCTGGGAGAAGTGGGCGCACCGGGTGCAGAAGTACCTCGCCCACGTCGAGATGCTCTTCTCCCCGGAGCTCTTCGTCATCGGCGGCGGCGTCAGCCGCAAGGCGGACAGGTTCCTGCCCCTCATCGAGGGCATCCAGGCGGAGATCGTGCCCGCTCAGCTGCAGAACAACGCGGGGATCGTGGGAGCGGCGATGCGGGCGGCGAAGGACGGTCAGGAGGCCGCCCCGCTGTCGCCGTGAGCCCTCAGCCGGTGCGCCGCCGCAGGGCCCGGCGGCGCACCAGCCGTGCTCTGCGGACGAGCACGATCACCCCCGCGACGAGCGTCCCCCCGTACAGCCATCCCGCCTGCGTGGCCAGCGCCGTCACCAGCCCCATCACCCGGCCCCCCATGCCCCCGCTGCTCTCCGCCACCGGGACCAGCCCCACGGCGAAGGCGATCGGCGCGACCACGGGTGCGGTCATCAGGTCGCCGCCGCGCACCCACAGCGCGGTGAGCACGCACACCGGCAGGAACAGCACCCCGTACAGCGTCAGGGAAGCCCCGAACAGCAACTGGTCGAGGAAGCCCAGCAGGAACATGGCCGCCGCGCCGAACAGCCCCCCGCCGAGCCCGGTGAGCCGGGGGTGGGGCAGCGGCCGCCCCGCCGGTTCCGGACGTGCCGCCGACCGCGCCGCTTGTGCCGGCCGTCCCTGTGCCGGCCGCCCCGCCCGTGGCGCTCCCGACCCGGGCCGCCGCTCATCCGCCTGGCGGCGCCTGGCCTGGGGCGGAAATGCCGTCGGTGGGGAACCGCGTCGCGGTCCGTATCGCTCGGGTGGCGTCCTGTGTTGCTCCATCGGACCAACCTAGGTCGGTTTATGTGCCGAATAGCCCGTCTGACACGCCGTAGGACCGAGCTTGTCCGGGCGTTCGACGCGGCCGTCGGGCGGTCGCCGGGACGCCGTAGACTGGTGGATCGGCCGGTCAGTCCCCTGGCCCCTCACCCCTGGCAGCCTCTGGCCCACTCACGTACGGGAAGTCGCAACGTGTCGCTCACGATCGGAATCGTCGGCCTGCCGAATGTCGGCAAGTCGACCCTGTTCAACGCCCTGACCAAGAACGACGTGCTGGCGGCCAACTACCCGTTCGCCACGATCGAGCCCAACGTCGGCGTGGTCGGTGTCCCCGACCCCCGCCTCGCCGAGCTGGCCTCGCTCTTCAAGTCGGAGCGGATCCTGCCGGCCACGGTCGACTTCGTCGACATCGCGGGCATCGTGCGCGGAGCCTCCGAGGGGGAGGGCCTGGGCAACAAGTTCCTGGCGAACATCCGCGAGTCCGACGCGATCTGCCAGGTCATCCGCGCCTTCAAGGACGAGAACGTCGTCCACGTCGACGGCAAGGTCTCGCCCAAGGACGACATCGAGACGATCAACACCGAGCTGATCCTCGCCGACCTCCAGACGATCGAGAAGGTCCTGCCGCGCCTGCAGAAGGAGTCGCGGATCAAGAAGGACATCGCGCCGAAGGTGAAGGCCGTCGAGGAGGCCAAGGAGATCCTCGAGAAGGGCGACACCCTCTTCGCGCACGGCATCGTCCAGGGCACCGAACGCAACGAGCTCCTGCACGACCTGCACCTGCTCACCACCAAGCCGTTCCTGTACGTCTTCAACGTCGACGAGGACGAGCTGGTCGACGAGGACTTCAAGAACGAGCAGCGCGCCCTGGTCGCCCCCGCCGAGGCGATCTTCCTCAACGCCAAGCTGGAGGCGGACCTCGCCGAGCTGGACGAGGACGAGGCCCTGGAACTGCTGCAGTCGGTCGGCCAGGAAGAGCCCGGCCTCGCCACCCTCGCCCACGTCGGCTTCCGCACCCTCGGCCTGCAGACCTACCTCACCGCGGGCCCCAAGGAGTCCCGGGCCTGGACCATCAAGAAGGGCGCCACCGCCCCCGAGGCCGCCGGTGTCATCCACACCGACTTCCAGAAGGGCTTCATCAAGGCCGAGGTCATCTCCTTCGACGACCTGGTCGAGGCCGGCTCCGTCGCCGAGGCCCGCGCCAAGGGGAAGGCGCGGATGGAGGGCAAGGACTACGTGATGCAGGACGGGGACGTGGTGGAGTTCCGGTTCAACGTCTGATACTCCGGTGAGAGGCGGCCTGACCTGCGGCGGAGCGGCTGTGTCGCTCCGCCGGCCGGTGACCGGGGCCCGGCTCGGGCGCAGGCTTCGCTAAGCGGGACCGCTCGGGAACAGCGGCTCGTACGGCAGGTGATCGTCGTCCGGTACGCGTGGCAGGTAGTCGGGAGCCGTGCGTGCGACCACGGCCAGCAGCCGAGCGGCGGCCTCCTCCTCGGAGACGGGAGCGAGCCCGAGGGCGTGCAGGAGGCGGTCGCGCTCGGCGTCGAAGTCCGGGTGGTCCGCCCGAATGTCCGCGCCGAGCCCGCTGATCGGGAAGCCCTTCGCCAGGTCGCGCCAAGAAGGCAGTACGGCGATGAGTGTGACGGCCTCGACGAGGTCGGCGCCGATCAACGCGGCCTGCCCCTCGGAATCGGCGTACAGGACGGGCCGCTCCTCGTCCCCGGCCTCCCCGCAGAGGAAGTAAGTGCCGCCGGCGCCGCATCCGGCTACCGGGTGCAGCGGCCTGCCGGACGGCAGGACGAGATCCTCGACGGGATCCCGGCGGCCCATGTCGAAGTCCCCCGGCCAGGCCAGCGCGTCGGCGAGCGACGCGTCCTGCTCGAGGCGGCGGAGCAGAGCGTCCGATGTGGTCATGGGCGGAAGGTAACAGGGCCCTCGGACAGTGCGTCGCGGGGTGCCCGCAGCCAGGCCTGTCGATCGGCGTTGTCAGTGGCACCGCGTAGCGTTCGATCATCGGACCAGCACTGCGGGGGAAGGCCGGGGCATGGGCACGCGCGTGGAAAAAGGCGGCTACACAGCGGAACTGACGGACGAACTGGAGGTCGTCTACCGCAATCCGCAGGGGCGGAGGCTCAAGAAGTTCCCCGATGCGATCTCGGGTGCTCCCGGGCTCGTAGCCCTGCTGGGGGCGCGGACGCGCCTGCGGAAGCACCGGGAGGCGTGCCGTCTGCAGGCGGGTGAGTGGGCGTCGGACGGAATCCGTGCGCCGCGTGCCCTCGCCGACGCGGACCCGCTGTGGCGGGAGGCCCTGGAGGCCGAGTCCGTCGAGCTGACCGACGAGCCGGGTGACGGTGGCCTGTGGGCCCGTACGTACACGGGGTCCGACGGCCGCACGCTGACCCAGGTGCTTCCCGAACAGCTCATCCCGTACCGCGACCGCTTGATGCGCGGGCAGCTATGGGAGCCGCACGGCCTCTTCTCCACCGGCATACCGGACCCCTCCGACGGTGCCCTTCCCTTCCCCGAGCGGGTCGTCGCCGCCCAGCCCGGCCTCGAGGAGCCGGCCACCGAGAAGATCCTGCTCCTGCAGGAACGCACGCAGCAGTGGCGGTCCGTCTACAAGGCGGACGTCGACAGCGTCCTCCAGGACGTGGAGGAGTCGCTCCCCGCGCTGCTGGTCACGTTCCTCGACGAGATGGCCGATCTGGCCCTGCGCCAGGGTGAGCATGCGACAGCCGCCGCCTGGTTCGGGCGCGCCCGGGCCGCCGAGCGGGTGCAGGCGCGCAAGGTCGACAAGGAGTGGCTGCTGGGCAGGTACCTCGCATACGCCGAGGGCAAGGCCCTGTCCGCCACGGTCCTGCGGGCCTGGGCTCGCGAGCTGGCCGTCAAGGGAGAGGCGACCGAGGCGGATCTCTCGCGGTTCCGCCAGGTGGTGGTCCGTCGTGTCCAGGCGTCGTCCGAGGTGTATCCGCAGCTGGCCGTCGATGTGCGCAAGCTCGCCAGGGCCGTCGGTCTCGAACCGGAGGCGGAACTGGCCACGGTGCTCGGGGAGATGTTCGCGGTCGGCGGCGTCTCGCTGTCGGAGGTCAAGTTCTGGACCGACTGTCTCAAGGGCCGGGCCATGGACCTGCTGGGCAGGCGCGCGCCCGAGGCCGCCCGCCAAGTGCTGAGGCTGCGTCCCCGGCGTTTCGGCGAGAGCTCCCAGGTGTGGCGGGAACTGCTGGAGCGCACCGGTGCGCTGGCGCTGCTCACCGGCGAGGTCCCTGGGCTGCCCGTCGGCGAGGCCGCGGCCTGGCTGTCCGCGTGCGTCCTGTCGAACAGCGACGGGGATGGCCCCTGGCCCGTCATGTACGAGCTCGCCGAGCGGATCGCGCCCAGGCTGGCCGCCGACGGTGTCCCCGTGCGGTTCCGTTACCGGCGCATGGACGAGTACAGCGGCGGCAAGACGCCTCTCGACCTGATCGACCTGCTTCTGGAGCACGGGGCCCCGGTCGCCGACCCTCCGGAGCTGCTCGGCCCGTCGCGGCTGTACAGCATCCAGCTCAGCCGCCGGCCGAAGCTGGAGCACCTGCAGGCGGACGAGCGCTTCGCCCGGGAGCTGCGGGCGAGGGTGCGTGCCGACCTGGAGATGACCATCAAGGGCATGGACTCCAACAGCTGGTACCAGCCGCACGACACCAAGGGCTGGCAGCGGATCCCCGAGCTGTTCGACAACCCGATCGGACACGCTGAGATCCGGGCCTGGTTCGGCCGTGAGAGGGCGAAGCTGCGCGCGGGCGTCGACTTCGAGGAACTGGTCCTGCTGCTCGGCCGGCTGGTGCACGTGGGCGTGGCGGTGGACCTCCTCCTCAAGGACGCGGAGGCGGCGGCCGAGTTCGCGGCCGTGGACGTCGTGACGCTGCTGATGGCCCAGCTGCCCGACACCGTCTCGCGTGCGCAGGTCGAGGAGTTGCTGGGGAGGCTTCAGCCCTACTACGTCGAGCGGGAGGGCGTCCGGGGACCCAATCGCGGACCGATCCTGGAAGCGCTGCCACAACTGGGCGAGCCGATTCACAGCCTGGCCGCCCGCGCCCTGGTCATGGCCGTCAACTGCCGTGCGGGACTGGAGCGGCTGGTCGGCTGCCTCACCCCTGGCGAGGGTGATGTGTCATCGACCGCCGGCGCGGGCGAGCAGGAGCCGGAGGACAGGATCAGCCGTCGGATCATGGCGCTCGCCAAGGAGGGCACGGCCGTTTGGGGCGGTGATCTGGGGCAGGCCACCACCACGTTCGACCGCCTGCCACGCAACGGGAACCGGTTCCGGCACACCCACGCGTGCGCTGCGGCACTCGCCCTGTGCGTCGTCTCCTCGCCGAAGGGCGGCTCGGCGGCCCGGTCGCTGATGACGTACGCCGCCCACCCCTTCGTCACCGGTGAGCCGGGCCACTGGCGGATCGTCCACTGCGAGGTTCCCGAGGACTGTGCCGACATCAACGCCCCGCTTCCCGGGACCGTCTTCCGGACGGACACGTCCGTCGCCTACGTCCTGGCCAGTGGAGGCAGAGACCCCCGGCGCACACTGTGGGAGTACTCCCCGGACGGCGCCCACCCCGAGGACGGCCCACTGGCCCTCGCGGGCGTGAAGCTCACACGGGCCCATGTGCTGGAGCCCGTGCGTCCGGGCGCCTGGTTCACGCGCTTCGCGGAGCTGTACCGCGAGCACGGACCTGCACCGGCGCGCCCGGAGCTCGCCCGGGCCTTCGCGGAGCGCCTGGGCCTCTCCCATGCGGAGGCCACCGCGCTGCTGACCGCACACGTGCCCTGCGCGCCCTACCAGCTGGACGAGGAGGACGGCTACCTCTCCGGCCACTACTCCACCGACCTGGAGGCCTGGAAGATCCGGTACAAGGAGGCGGAACGAGCGGTCGCCGCACTGACCGACGCGCTCGGCCCCCGGTTCTTCACCACGTTGTACGACAAGCTCCTTCCCGACGACCCCGAGCAGCTGTGGGTCACGGGGCCCGACGTGGACCGGGCCGCCGGGTGGTGGCTGGCGGAGCTGGGCAGCCCCCTGCCCGTGCCCACCGCGCTGGTGCCCCTCGCCGCCAAGGAGACCCTCCCGCCCCAGGGCGAGGCGGCCCTGGCCCGGCAGCCCCACGGGGACCACCGGAGCTGGTGGCCCCACCTGCGGCTGCCCGCCCTCCTCGGCCGGCTCGCCACCGGCGCGGACTGTCTGGCTTCCCACCGTGCGGGCCTGGGGGGCGAACCGCACCTGCTGGCCCTGCCGAGGATCGCCGCCTGGCTCGCCTACCGCACCCCGGTCGGCGACCCGTCGCGCCCCGCGGCGGGCGCGGCGATCTCCCGGCTGTGCGAGGAGCTGTCCTCGGGCCCCGGTCCGCTCACCCTCTTCTCACTGCAGAGCAACTACCTGATGGGCCCGCCCCCTTCGACGGAGGTGCTCACCGCTCACCCGGCGGTCACGGAGGTGGCCGACGCGGCGTACGACATGCGTCAGCTGCGGGTGGACCCTGCCGCGCTCGACGGACCCGATGATCCTCTGCTGGACGCGTTGGACGCCTACCTCGACTCCGTACTGCCCTCCCAGTGGCTGCCCAGCCCCTCGGGACTACCCGCCGTCGCGGACCTGCGACTGCTGCTGAGCGACGACTTCGCCGCGCTCGGAACCCACCTGCTCACCGACGGTGAGCGGACTCCTGGCCGGGAGCAGGACCCCGCGCGGTCGGTGCCGCATCTCGTCGAGGACTGCGCCGAGGCCTTCGGTCTGGGCAAGGACGCCGCGTCGCTCTACCTGATGCTGCTGGCGCTGCCGGACCCGTCGGACCGCAACGTCAAGGCGTGGACCGGCTGGCAGCCCGGCCGCCTCAGAAAGGCGGAGGCCGAGCTGCACGCGTCGGGCCGAGTGCTGCGTGCCCTCCGGTCGCGAGCGGGCCGCTCCCTCTTCCTGCCGGGCGCCTGGCAGGAGCGGAAGCCGCCTCGCCTCCCGATCGAGGCGTCGAAGCTCGGCCTGCTGCCTCTGGCCAGGGAGCACCGCTCGACATCACACCTGGCCGCGGTGCCGTACGCCCCGCTGCCGCTGCTGTTCACGCGGGCGTGGGAGGGGGCAGCCCGGTAGCGGCGGAGGATGCTCGAAGGCTCGGAGCGGCCCGCGACGTCGTGATCGGGTGACCCGCCCACGGACGCCGAGCGGCCCCTCGGGACCGCTCGGCAGGGCGTTGGGTGGGGCTCAGGGGTGATCGGGCTGCTGTGCCGGAGGCACTCCGCCCCCCTCTCCTCCTCCCTTGGCGCCCTTGTCCGTGCCGTGCGGGTGACCGCTCGCGCCACCGTCCGCCTGGCCCGCCTTCACCTGGCGGCTGTCCTCAGGGGTGGCGGCACCCTTGTCGTTGCGCCTTAGTTCAGGCTGCTGTGGATTGGGCATGCGCCGTACCTCCTCCTGGTGGTTGTTGCTCTCGGCGGCGTCCGGGTTCCCGGGTGAGCCCGTGTGACGCACGGTGCCCGCGAATCCGTGCCGCGCCGCGTCCGGGGGCGGCGCGGCATCAGCCGGAGCTGTTGCCCCACAGGGAGGGGTCGGTGCTCTTCAGGCTGGGGACGCCGCTGTAGGTGCCGCCGTCGGCGGTGACGAGCGGGGCGGAGAGCTGGTCCTCCAGCATGCCCTTGCGGATCTGGACGATGGTGCTGTCGTGGTCGGTCCGGCCGGGCTTGAACGTCTTCCCCTCGATCGCGGCCTTCAGGTAGTACAGCGCGTACTTGGCGTAGAGGTCGACCGGCTGTGACACGGTGGCGTCGATGTTGCCCTTGGTGATGTCCTTGAGCTCCCTGGGGACACCGTCGTTGGAGACGACGAACACGTGCCTCCTGTCCTTCGGGCCGACCAGGAGGCCCTGCTGGTGCAGTACTTGGAGTGTGCCGGACAGGGCCAGGCTGGACTGCGTGTAGATGCCCTTGATGTCCGGGTGGGCTGTCAGGTCTGCCTGCAGCTTCTGCGCGGCGACGGCGCCGTCCCAGTTGGTGGCCTCGCCGAACACCGTGACGCCGGGGTAGTGCGCCGCCATGCACTCGTTGAACGCCTCGGTGCGGTCGCGCCCGTTGATCGAGGAGAGGTCGCCCTCCAGCATCACGACCTTGCCCTTGCCGCCCAGCTTGGCGCCGAGGTACTTGCAGGCCTTCTCGCCGTAGGCGCGGTTGTCGGCGCGCACCACCATGAAGACACGGCCGGTGTCGGGGCGGGTGTCGACGGTGACGACCGGGATCTCCTTGGCCTCCAACTGCGCCAGGATCGGTGCGATGGCGAAGGTGCTCTGCGGGGCCATCGCTACGCCCTTGACGTGCTGGACGATGAGCGTCTGCACGTTGCCGCTGAGCGTGGCGAGGTCGTTCTGGGAGTTGGTGGTCTTGAGCGCGAGGCCGAGCTGCTTGGCGAACTCCGGTGTGTACCTGATGTAGGAGCTCCAGAAGTCGGTGTCCGACCGCGGGTAGTCGACGCCGACCAGCGGCGGGTCGCCCGCCTCCGCCACCGTGCCGTCGCCGCAGCCACTGAGCAGTGGCAGGGCGGACAGGACGGAGGCGGCGGCACAGAGCACGGTTCTGAGCCTCATCGGTACTTCCTCGCGCTGGGCCTCGAAGCTCGGTGCCGCCGTCCACTCACGGGGATGGCGGCGGGCTCACTTGGCCAGCAGATACGTCAAAACACCCGTTCACCCAATATACGCGGGCAATCCGTGCGCCTCGCGGTGGCGGTCACCCGCGCCCGTCCTCCAGTGCGCCGAGCAGTTCGGTGAGGGCCGGCAGCGCCTCCGCGATGGCCTGTCGGCTGTCCGGGGCGAGCTCGGCCAAGGCGCGCCGCAGCGCGTCGGTGCTGACCCGGTCGTAGCGGCTGAGCAGGTCGAGGGCGCGGGGGGAGGCCGCGAGACTCGCGGTGCGGAGGTCGGTCGACGACGCCCTGCGCTCGACCAGTCCCGATGCGGTCATGGTCCGGACCAGGTTGCTGACCGTCGAGGGGGCGACCCGCAGCCGGGCGGCGGCCTCGCGTGGGGCGAGCGGGCCGGCGTCGGAAAGGACCCGCAGGAGTTCGATCTGTGCCTCGGGGAGGTCGGGGAGGTCCTCCGCGCGGCGGGTACGCAGGAGTACGGCCCGCCGCAGTGGGCCGATCAGGCGGCCGAGATCAGTCGCGGTGTCCATGACCTCATCATGCCGCAACAGCATGTTTTGCGACAAAATAATTTTGTGACAAAATGAATGGGTCGCCACCGCGGCATGCAGTGCAGCAAGGAGGTACCCGAATGACCACCAACGGAGCACACGAGACCACCGTCCAGAACCCGGTCCCGCCGCAGGAGCTCTCCGGCATCGTCGGCCACCGTTTCATCTACACGTACGCCAACGGCTGGCAGTACGAGATGTACGTGAAGAACCCGACCACCATCGACTACCGGATCCACTCCGGCATGGTGGGCGGCCGCTGGGTCAAGGACCAGCGGGTCGATCTCGTCCAGTTGGACGACGACCACTACAAGGTCTCCTGGAACGAGCCCACCGGTACGTCGGTCTCCGTCAACGTCATGCCCGGCAAGCGGCGCCTGCACGGCGTGATCTTCTTCCCGCACTGGGTCGAGGAGCACCCCGAGCGCACCGTCCTCTACCAGAACGACCACCTCGACGAGATGCGCGCCTACCGCGACCAGGGCCCGACCTACCCGGTCTGCGTGGTCCCCGAGTTCGCGAAGATCACCCTCTTCGAGTTCGTCGGTCCCGACGACGACACCGTCATCGCCACGGCCCCCGGAGGCCTCCCGGAGGGATGGTCCGACCGCACCGACTGACGCGGGTGCGGCCGACGGCTCAGGCCCTCTACCGGCTGCCGTTGAGATACACGACCGGATGGAGCGTCGGCTCCGTCACCCAGCCCGCCACCAGTACCAGCCGCGTCTCCCGGTCCACGGCGAGGAAGGCGAAGGGGCGGTCGAGGACGGCGCGGAGGACCGTGGACTCGTGGCGGAACTGGGGCGGTCCCGAACCGGCGACCGGCATCAGGGCCGTCACCGAGGCGGCGCGGAAGCCCTGGGCGGTGAACTGTGCCACCGTCGACTGTCCGGCCGCGCCGATGGCGAGCGGGTCGGCGCTGACCCCGGGGAAATGGCCGTACCGGGTGTCCTGGGCCGTCGTGAGGCCGAACAGACGGTGCCGGGCGAGCAGGTCGTGCTCCGTGCGCACCTCGAACGCCACCGTCGTCACGTCCAGCGTCGTCGGCTCCGGGGAGACCGTGGGCTGCCGCTCGACGTACAGGCCCGGACCCACGTGCCCGTACGGCAGCCGCCCGCCCCCGGTCACCGTCAGCGTCCGCTCCGCGACGCCCACACCGGCGGCCAGCACCTGTCCCGGCGTCATCGCGTCCTCGCCGAGGACGAGATGGACGTCGAAGCCGTTGTCGCCGGCCACCTTCAGGGCCGTGACGTGACCGCCGGGGGTGCTCGCCACGCCGATCCGGTCGGGCCGGACGCCCCGGCGGTGCAGGCTCGTCAGGTAGCGGCCCTGCCACGGCCCGGTCTTGGGGCGCAGCACCTGCTCGTCGAAGGGGCGCGCCCAGTCGGTGCGCAGCGCCAGCGCGCCGGCGAGGACCATCCTGGCGTCCTCCGTCAGCGTCACCGGCATGCGCTCCACGAGCCCTCCGGTCCGCTCGACCGCCCAGGCGTCCAGGGCCTCCTGGTCGGCCGACGGGTCGCCGCTCAGCACTCCGTGTGAGCCCGCCGGCAGCCCGGCCCGCCATTCCTGCCGCAACTCCAGCGTCCGGTCGGTCCACAGGCCCACAGCCGTGTCCAGCCCGGCCATGTCGTCCATCGCGGCGAGCAACTCCCGTGCCGCCCCCGCCGCCTGGTCGGCGGGCAGCCCGAGGGCCTCCGTCAGTTCCGCGCGTGCCGGGCCGGTGGCCCCGTCGGCCAGGAAGGCCAGCAGCGGCCAGACGCCCGCCGCCGAGAAGACCGTGCCGCCGTCCACGGCCCCCGCCCACCGGGCGGTGAGCCGGTTCAGCGCCCGGACCGTCGCACTCGCGACCCGCATTCCGCCCCCATCAGCCGCGCGCCTACCATGCGCGCAGTCGTACGTCAGTCCAGTCGTCGGTTCTCAGCTGTGGTTCCCAGCCGTGGTTTCCCGGCCGCCATTTCAGCGCTGCCGCCGCCCCGACCCCAGGAGCACGGTACCCGTGTCCATACCTCCGCCTCCCGGCCCCCACCAGCCACCGTCGCCGTACTCGCCGTACCCGCAGGGCCCCTACGGGCAGCCGCCGTACCAGCCGTGGGCGCAGGGGTACAGCCCCTACAGCCCCTACAGCCCCTACAGCCGTCCGGCGGCGGTGAACGGGCTCTCCATCGCCGCGCTCGTGCTCGGCGTCCTCTGCTTCCTGCCGGGCGTGGGGCTGGTGCTGGGGCTGGTGGGGCTGGCGCAGATCAGGAGGCGGGGGGAACGCGGGAAGGGCATGGCGATCGCCGGCTGCGCGCTGTCCGGGATCGGGCTCGCGCTGTGGGCGCTGGCGCTGGTGACCGGCGGGGCCGCCGAGTTCTGGAAGGGGTTCAAGGACGGCGCGCGGGACGGGGCGAGCATCTCACTGGTGAAGGGCGAGTGCTTCGATGCGCCCGGCGGTTCCCTGCAGGGCGAGACGTACGACGTCGACAAGGTGCCCTGTTCCGGGAAGCACGACGGCGAGGTGTTCGCCTCCTTCGAGCTCGCGGGCGGCGGGTGGTACCCCGGTGACTCCTCCGTCAGAAACCGGGCGGACGACCGCTGTTACGGACTGCGGGACAGCTACGCGATGGACGGCTGGGCCGTTCCGGACGACGTCGACGTCTACTACCTGACGCCCACCCCGGACAGCTGGGCGGTGGGCGACCGCGAGGTCACCTGCGTGTTCGGCAACACCGACGAGAAGGCAGGACTGACCGGCTCGCTGCGCAACGACGAGACCGTCCTCGACGCCGACCAGGTCGCCTATCTGAAGGCCGCGCACGTCCTCAACGCCGCCATGGACACCGCGCCCGACGCGGAGTACGTCGAGGACGACCTGCCCGGCCACAAGGCCTGGGCGCGACGTGTGGCGGCGGCGCTGGAGAAGCAGTCCGGGATGCTGCGCGGGCACGACTGGCCCGCGGGTGCCGAGAAGCCGGTCAGCACGCTGGCCGGTGATGTCGACGAGGCGCGGACGGAGTGGGCGAAGGCTGCGGAGGCCGCCCACGCCGACGTCTTCTCCACGCACTACGACAAGGGCTTCAAGCTCATCGACCCGGACCGCACGGTCACCGCGCGCAAGGCTCTGGGGCTGGCCACCACTCCGCCGTCCTCGGACGACACGGGTCAGGAGGTGTGACGCGCGCTATAGCGGGGAGAAAGTGCCTGCGTAAAGCACTCACCAGGCGGATGTCATCACATCGAGTGATTCTTTGGCCTTTGCTTGCGCGGCACAACCCACCGTTGCCACGCTGTTGCTGTCTGTACAACCTGATGGGAGCGGCCCGTGACTTTCGGTGAGCAGCCGGCGTACCTGCGTGTCGCGGGTGATCTCCGCAAGAAGATCGTCGACGGTCTGCTGCCGCCCCACGCCCGTCTGCCCTCCCAGGCCAGGATCCGTCAGGAGTACGGCGTCTCCGACACGGTCGCCCTCGAGGCGCGCAAGGTACTGATGGCCGAAGGGCTGGTCGAGGGCCGCTCCGGCTCGGGGACGTATGTGCGCGAGCGGCCCGCGCCCCGGCGTATCGCCCGCTCCGGCTTCCGCCCGCCCGCCGGGGCCACGCCCTTCCGGCAGGAACAGGCCGATGCCGCCGCGCGCGGCACCTGGGAGTCCCGCAGCGAACAGGCCGAGGCGAGCGTCGCCATCGCCGACCGGCTGGGCGTGCGCCCCGGCGACCGGGTGATGTGCACCAAGTACGTCTTCCGGGACGCCGGCGAGCCGATGATGCTCTCCACCTCCTGGGAGCCGCTCGCGGTCACCGGCCGGACCCCCGTCATGCTGCCCGAGGAGGGCCCCCTCGGCGGCATGGGCGTCGTCGAGCGGATGCGCGCCATCGACGTCATCGTGGACAACGTCACCGAGGAGGTCGGCGCCCGCCCGGGCCTCGCCGAGGAGTTGCTCACCCTGGGCGGCGTGCCGGGCCATGTGGTCCTGGTCGTCCAGCGCACCTACTACGCCTCCGGCCGCCCGGTGGAGACCGCCGACGTCGTGATCCCCGCCGACCGCTACAAAGTCGCGTACCACCTGCCAGTGAAGTAGCGCACACCCCCGGGGCAGTTGCACGGCCCGCACACGCGACGCCCGCACGTCCTCGGGCCGTTGGGATTTCGCCGTTTTCGCAGGTGGTACCCGATGTGTCGGGCACCCCGTCAAACCGACGCATCGAAGCGCACGGACGGCGCATTCGTCATCGTGCGCCCCCTGCGTTCTGGCCGGTTGCGTACCTGTTGGTGAAAAGCCGTATTCGCTGCGTGAAGGTTAGGCGTACGCTCGCGCATATGCGTACTGCGGTTTCCTCAGCGGGCGGGGCACGGCGGGAGCCGGGGACGGGAGACGGCCGGGCGAGGGCCGGGAGACGAGGTGGGGTGCGATGAACGACGTCAACGGCACGGTCTCGCTGCCCTGGCTCGTCATACGGCAGGACGACAACGGCAATCGCTACCGCGTGGGCCGGTACGCGACACGCGCCGAGGCGCAGAAGATCGCCGACAGCCTGGACGACCGCGGACACAAGCAGATCTACTGGGTCGAGCGCATCGGCCCCAACGGGAACGGCTCCCGCGGCTGACCTCCCGGAGGCTCACGTAGGCTCCGGCGCATGACGGAACGGATCGTGGTGGTCGGAGCCGCCCTGCTCGACGGCGGCCGCCTGCTCGCCGCCCGCCGCAGCGCGCCCCCCGAGCTGGCCGGCCGCTGGGAGCTGCCCGGCGGCAAGGTGGAGCCCGGGGAGTCGCCCGAGGACGCCCTGGTGCGCGAACTGCGCGAGGAACTCGGCGTCGAGGCCGAGGTCGTCGAGCGGGTGCCGGGGGAGTGGCCGCTGAAGGCCCCGTACGTCCTGCAGGTGTGGACCGCCCGCCCGCGCACCGGTTCTCCGGGCCCCGAGCCCCTCCAGGACCACGACGAACTGCGCTGGCTCACGCCGGACCGGCTGTGGGACGTGGACTGGCTCGATCAGGACGTCCCGGCGGTGCGGGAAGTGGCCGCACGTCTGCTGTGAACCGGAGCGTGTGACCCCGCGCCGGAGCCATCAGGCGTCACATGGCACTCTCCAGGGCGGTACTCGGCACTGGATATCGGGTATGTGCCCATTAACCCCACGAAACAGGACATGGGTGGGCTTGCTGGCCTGGGAAGTGATCGGCGTGATCGACACCGATGGCGACTGCGCCGAGTGGACCTTTCCCGAGGAGCCGGGCGCCGTACGCGCCGCCCGCGCGGCGGTCCGCGACCAACTGCGCGGCTGGCGCCTCGACAGCCTCGCGGACCTCGCGGCGCTGCTGGTCAGCGAGCTGGTGACGAACGCCCTGCGGCACGCCACGGGCCCCGTCGGCGTACGTCTGGTCCGACCCGCCGAGCTCGGCGACACCCTGCTGGTGGAGGTCTCCGACCCGCTCCCGGACCCGCCGCACGAGCGCGTCCCGCGCCCCGACGAGGAGAGGGGCCGCGGACTCCAACTGGTCGCCGGTTCCTCGCGCCGCTGGGGCACCCGGCCGGGAGACACCGGCAAGACGGTCTGGTTCGAACTGGCGGTGCCGGGATGAGCCCGGGCGGGCGAGCCTGAGCCCGACGTGCGCCCGCGTGTACGCGCCTGGGCCCGCGCTGCACCCGCCTGTACACCCGGCGGAGCCGTACAGAGGCCGGTTCGGTCCCGGAAGGTTGCCGTCGCGCGTGATTCGACGACGTGTTGCCTGGTTAGAAGACTGGAAGTGTTGTCACGGCCCGGACCGAAAACCACCGGGAACGTGCTGTGATCGTGAACACCGTGTTGTGCGGCGCCGTAGTGCTGGATACTGCGGGCAGCCGCAGCCGGTGACCGGTGCCGGACGCGGTGAGCTGGAGGGGACGGTTCGCGTGAGCGAGATACCAGCGAAGGCCACGGAGTCCGAGGACCCGTCGGACGGCGCGAGGGGCAAGGCCGCGGACGAGCGGCCGCCCGGCGACGCCATGTGGCAGAGCAGTCCGCCCGGCTCCATCTACGACTACATCAAGGTGGCGTCCTTCTCCATCAGTCCCAAGGGGCTGGTGGACCAGTGGAGTCTGCGCGCCGAACAACTCTTCGGCATCCCGGCCGAACGCGCCATCGGCACGGACCCCGTCGACGCCTTCATCGACCCCGATCTGCGCGAGCGCGGTCAGCGGAAGATGGCCGAGATACTCGACGGGCGGGAGTGGACCGGGGTGGTCCCCTTCCGGATGCCGGACACGGCGGACGGGGAGTGCGGCCGGGAGGGCCTCGCCGAGGTCTATGTGATGCCCACTCGCACTGCGGAGGGTGACAAGGCCGCCGTCTGCATCGTCGTCGACGTCCGCACCCTGCGCAGCATCGAGACCGATCTCGCCGCCTCGCAGGCGATATTCGGTCAATCTCCGTTCGGTTTCCTCCTGATCGACACCGAACTGAGGGTCCGTCGTGCCAACGAGCAGTTCGCCAACACGTTCGGCGGCAATCCCGACGACCACCGGGGCCGCGGCGTCCACGACTACCTGCTGCGCGGCGAGGCCGAACGGGTCGCGGCCACCCTGCGCCGGGTCCTGGAAACCGGCAACTCCATCACGGACATGCACGTCACGGGCTTCGTACCGGGCTCCGAGGAGCGGCGGCACTGGTCCATCAACCTCTACCGCGTGCACAGCGGCAGCGGCCGGCCGATCGGCGTCGCCTGGCTCGGCACCGACGTCACCGCCCGCCGGGACGCCGCCCGCGAGGCCGCCGCGGCACGGCGCAATCTCGCCCTGCTCAACGAGGCGGGCGCCCGCATAGGGAACTCCCTCGACCTGGAGACCACCGCCCGCGAACTCCTCGACGTCGTCGTCCCCGGCTTCTGCGACCTCGCCACCGTCGACCTCTACCAAGGTCTCCTGGTCGGCGACGAGACCCCGCCCGGGCTCGCCGACGGCAGTGCGGAACTGCGCCGTGTGGCCTTCGCCAGCGCGGTATCCGACGCCCCCTTCGTCGGCGGCGGCAAGTCGGTCGCGGTCGGCGCGGTCCACCACTACCCCTTCAACTCGCCCTGCGCGGACGCGCTGCGCACCGCCCGCCCGCAGTCCGTGCCCGCGGAGGACGGCGGCCTCGTCCAGTCCACGCTGGCCGTTCCCATGGTCGCCCACGACACCGTCGTCGGACTCGTGCAGTTCGCCCGTACGAAGGGCAGCGAGCCGTTCGGCGACCGCGACCGGGACCTGGCCTGGGAGCTGGCGGCGCGCGCGGCCGTCTGTATCGACAACGCCCGCCTCTACCGCCGCGAGCACGAACGGGCGTTGATACTGCAACGGTCCCTGCTCCCGCCCGGCGACCCGGAGGCCTCCGGGCTGGACATCGCCTGCCGGTATCTGCCGGGCAACGCGGCGACCGAGGTCGGCGGCGACTGGTTCGACGTCATAGAACTGCCCGGTGCACGGACCGCGCTGGTGGTCGGCGACGTGATGGGCCGGGGCCTGCGCGCGGCCGTCGCGATGGGCGAACTGCGCACGGCGGTGCGCACGCTGGCCCTGCTCGACCTCGAACCGGCGGAGGTCCTCGCGGCGTTGGACGAGATCGCCCGCGGCCTCGGCACGCCCGGCGGAGTCCAGCAGGCCACCCGTACGGCCCGTCAGCCGAGGGACGCCGACCTGTCCGAGGTCTATCTCGCGACCTGTGTGTACGCCGTCTACGACTCGGTGACCAGGCGGTGCACCTTCGCCAACGCGGGCCATCTGCCCCCGGTGCTGGTGGAGCCCGGCGAGGACGCGCTGATGCTGGACGTGCCGCCCGGCATGCCGCTGGGCGTGGGCGGCGAGCCCTTCGAGGAGGTGGAGGTCGAACTCCCCGAGGGTGCGCTCCTGGCGCTCTACACGGACGGGCTGGTCGAATCCCGCGACCATCCCCTCGACGAGGGCCTGCAGGCCTTCGTCGGCGCGCTGACCGACCCCTCCCAGCCGCTGGAGGACGTCTGCGACCACGTCCTCAACACCCTCGACACCCACCACGGCGAGGACGACATCGCGCTGCTGATGGCCCGTGTGCAGGGGCTGCCCGCCGAGTCCGTCGGCGACTGGACCCTGCCGCGAGAGCCGCGCAGCGTCGGCCGCGCCCGTGAGTACGCGCGCGGGCAGTTGCTCGGCTGGGACCTGGAGCCGCTGGTCGACACCGCCGAACTCCTCGTCAGCGAGCTGGTGACGAACGCGCTGCGGTACGGGGAGGGCGAGATACGGCTGCGGCTGCTTCTTGACCGCACCCTGGTCTGCGAGGTCTGGGACTCCGGCCTGGTGCAGCCCCGGCGGCGGCGTGCCCGTGACACCGACGAGGGGGGACGGGGGCTGCAGCTGGTCGGGCTGCTCAGTGCCGCGTGGGGCTCCCGCCGGACGCCCCGGGGCAAGACGGTCTGGTTCGAACTCCCGCTGCCCGACGGCGGGGCCGGTCTGACGGATCCGGCGGAGGCGCTGCTGAGCCTGTTCTGAGCGGCCCGCGCCTGTGCCGGTCTCAGGGCTGAGGCCCGGTTCTCCTCGCCCCCGCCGCCCCTGCCCTTCCCGTCCCCAGGGGCTGCGCCCCTTCGACCCCGCCGGGGCTGCGCCCCGGACCCCATCGGCCTGAACGGCCTCGTCCTCAAACTCCCCCAGAGGGGGCACCCCCGGACGGGCTGTAATGCCAGCGGGCTGGGTGGTGGGTGGGCATGGGCCCGGGGGTCTGGGAGCGGAGCTCCCAGGGGCCAATGAGGTAGCCCTAGACTCGGAAACGTCCCCTGGTTTCCGGGCCGCCGAAGCTCGCCGGAGGCCCCGCGTCGGGGTCCTCGGCGAGAAGGATGCCGCCCAGGACGGCACCGCTGAGCCCGGTGGTGGTCTCCCCGGCGTAAGGGGTCCCGTGCGCGCGGACGTCGCGCTCGGCGAGGTCACGGGCCTCCCGGGCGAGCTGGTCGGCCAGGGCGAGCCCGGGGCCGCGGCCGGCCAGGAGCCGGGCGGCCTCCGCGAGCCGGGTACGGGCCTCGGCCCCCACGGCCCCCCGGTGCGTGCCGACGAAGTCGTCCGCGGCGCCGACCGCGCCGCGGGCGACGAGCAGCGCCGCCGCCGACACGACTCCGGTCCGGCCGCCCCCCAGCGGCTCGACGGCCCGCGCTATGTGCCGCAGGGCGTCCAACGGGTCGTACGACCCCCCGGTCACTTGCCTGCGTACGGCGGCCAGCGCACCGCCGGCCCGGGCGATCCGCGCCCGCAGCTCCCCGGCGGGAACGCCGGCCGGCCCGGCCCCGCGGGCGGCCGCGATCGCCGCCTCCGCGCCGGTCAGCGCCGCCGGCACCAGTTCCGCCGCCTCCCGCACCCCGGCCGCGAGCCGCTCCACACCGGTGACCAGGACATCGGCCTGGGCGATGGCCCCCTCGGCGGCGCGCAGATGGCGGGCCGCCCGCTCCAGGTCACCCGCATCGGCCGTCTGGCGGCACGCGTTGAGGTGACCGGTGGCGAACACCAGGCGGTCCTTGGCCTGTTCCAGATACCCCGTCACCGGCTCCACGGTCGACGCGGCGAACCGCCCGCCCAGCCCGCCGAGCGTCACCGCCGCCCCGCCCGTCCGCGCCGTCAGCTCCCGGAACCGTCCCTCGGCGACCTCCAGCGCCTCGCCCACGCCCTCCTCCAGCGCCCGCAGCCGGTCGAACGCGGGCGTCTCGGCGTCCAGCCGCCGCCCGGCCTCCGCGCACCGCCCCACGACACCCACCAGCGCCTGCCGCCGGGCCACCTCGTCCTCCGGCACCCCCTGCTCGTACCGCCGCCGTATCGCGAACGCGGCCGCGAGCTCCGTCTCCGCGGCCCGCAGCGCCCGTACGAACGGTGCCACCGCCGCCGCGCCGAACCGCGCCTCGGCGAAGGAGAGTTCCTCACGGCTGGTGCGCACGCTGTCGTCCGCGACGACCAGCGCGGTCCGCGCCTGCCGCTCCAAGTCACCCCCCGTCGGCACGGGCGGCCGGACGGACACCACCCCGGGCGTCGTCCGGGTCCGGGACCGTCGGCTGCGCCGTACGTACCCGTAGGCGGCCAGCACGCCCGCCGCGCCCACCGCCACGAGCGGCAGCAGCAGATCGGTGACGGACGTCTCGTCGCGCTCCGCGGCGCCGGCAACCACGACCGGCCCGGCGTGGGCGACGGGAACCGGATCTTCGGCGCTGATCGTCATCCCCGGCAACAGCAGCCACACGAACCCCGCGACCCCGCCCAGCACGGCGTGCGCCACCCGCACGGCTATGTGCGACGTGGCGTGCCGCGGCCGGCCCCGGATCAAGGTTGACGTCACATTTCGGAGCGTATGGGCAGGTAAGGGGCACCGCGACCGGGGCGGGCGGTCGGGGGACGGGGACGACGAGGACGGGGAGCACGGGGATGGACGCGGAACCGACGCAGGAACGAACCCAACCGGTGGCCGCCGACGGCGAGGACGTCCCACAGGCTGCGGAGGATGTCCCGCAGGCTCCGGAGGACGCCCCTCAGGGCCCGCCCGCCCCCGGCACCGGACGCAGGAAACGCCGCCGGATACGCCGTACGGCCCTCGCCCTGGCCCTGCTGTTCCTCCTCCCCCTCGTCACCGCCGAGGTCGCCCTCCGCGTCAACTACACCGGCGACACGGCCGACGGCACGTACACCCGGGGCAAGGACGCCATCTGGCTCGGCCACGCCTGGATCGACGGCAGGAAGGACGACCAGGACGTCGAAACCCTCGCCCACCGCCTGCGAGGCACCGGCATCCGCGACCTGTACGTCCATTCCGGCCCCCTGGAACACGACGGCACCCTCCCCCCATCGGACTACCCGGAGTCGGGTTGGCTGATAGCAGCCGTCCACCGCGAACTGCCCGGCGTCCGGGTCCAGGCCTGGCTCGGCGACGTCCTCGCCACCGAGTCACCGGACGGTATGCGCCTGGAGCGCGCGGCGACCCGGGCCGCCGTCGTCCGCTCCACCCGCGAGATCCTCGCCGCCGGTTTCGACGGCGCCCACTTCGACCTGGAGCCGCTGCACTCCGGCGATCGCGACTACCTCGACCTCCTCGACGACCTGCACCGCGTCACCCGCGACCACCACGCCCTGCTCTCCGTCGCCGCCCACCAGATCGACCCGCTGCCCGCCTTCCACTCCGTCTGGGGCACTCTCGCGGGCCACCCCAAGTGGTGGACACAGGCGTTCTTCGGCGAGGTGGCCCGCCGCGTCGACCAGATCGCCGTGATGTCGTACGACACGATGCAGCCGCTGCCGAGCCTGTACGGCGGGTACGTCGCCCAGCAGACCTCCCTGGCCCTGGAGGTCACCCCGCCCTCCACCGACCTCCTGATGGGCCTGCCCTTCTACCACGAGAACAATTTCGACCACTGGAACCACGCGGAGACGGTCCCCGCCGCCGTCCGGGGCGTCCGCCTGGGCCTGTCCCGCACCGACGCCGACCGCGCCCGCTTCGGGGTCGCCCTGTACGTGGACTTCGCGGCGACGGAGGACGACTGGAACGCGTATCGGAATGACTGGGTAAAGAGGTAGTGCCCCGGGGGGCACACCGGTGCCAAGCTGATCGTCATGCACATCTACTTGGTGGTGGCGGCCGCCCTGGCCGTGGGGCTGCTCGCGGCGGCCGGTATCGCGGCGGTCGCGCGGGACTGGGTGGTGCCGTGGGGCCGGGGGCGGATCGTCCGGCCGCGGCTCTGGGGGTACGGGGCGCTGCTGGGCGCGGTGGGCACGGCTCTCTTCCTGTTCCTGGGACCGCTCGCCGACGCGGAACCGCGCCCCCTGCCGGTCGTCGGCCAGCTCATGCTCATGGCCGGGCTCCTGCTCCAGTACCTCGCCCAGCGCCCCGGCCGTACCTCCGCACCGCCCCCTACGAGCTCCGCCTCCTGATCTTCGACCCCAGCCACACCAGCGGGTCGTACTTGCGGTCGACGGCACGCTCCTTCAGGGGGATCAGCGCGTTGTCCGTGATCCTGATGCCCTCGGGGCACACCTCCGTGCAGCACTTGGTGATGTTGCAGTAGCCGAGCCCGTGCTCGTCCTGGGCCGTGGTCCTGCGGTCCAGGCCGGCCTCGGCGGCGGCGTCCAGGGGGTGCATGTCCAGCTCGGCCACCCGCATCAGGAAGCGGGGACCCGCGAACGCCGGCTTGTTCTCCTCGTGGTCACGGACCACATGACAGGTGTCCTGGCACAGGAAGCACTCGATGCACTTGCGGAACTCCTGCGGCCGGTCCACGTCCTCCTGCATCATCCGGTACTCGCCGGGGGCGAGCCCGGGCGGCGGCACGAAAGCGGGGACCTCCCTGGCCTTCTGGTAGTTGAAGCCGACGTCCGTCACCAGGTCGCGGATCACCGGGAAGGCGCGCAGCGGGGTCACGGTGATCGTCTCCTCGCGGTCGAAGACCGACATGCGCGTCATGCACATCAGCCTGGGCCGCCCGTTGATCTCCGCGGAGCACGAACCGCACTTGCCCGCCTTGCAGTTCCAGCGCACCGCCAGATCGGGCGCCTGGGTGGCCTGCAGGCGGTGGATGATGTCGAGCACCACCTCGCCGTCGTTGACCTCGACCTTGAAGTCCTCCAGGCCGCCGCCCCCCACATCACCGCGCCACACCTTGAAGCGGGCCTCGTAGCTGCTCACTCGTACAGCTCCTCTTCGGCGAGGTACTTGACCAGCTCCTCCTTCTCGAAGAGGGCGAGCAGGTCGGGACGGATGGGATCGGTGGTCTCCCGGGAGAGCGTGATCTGGCCGCGGACCGGGTCCGTCGCCGCGAGGCCCCCCGTGGGGTCGGTGAGCCGGCACAGCAGGTTGATCCGGCGCCAGTCGCGCTCCATCGCCGGGAAGTCCTCCCGGGTGTGCCCGCCGCGCGACTCCGTGCGCTCCAGCGCCGCCCGGGCCACGCACTCGCTGACCAGCAGCATGTTCCTGAGGTCGAGGGCGAGGTGCCAGCCAGGGTTGAACTGCCGGTGCCCCTCGACCCCGGCCCGCCGCGCCCGTACCCGCAGCTCCCCGAGCTTCTTCAGCGCCTGCTCCATCTCGCTCTCGCGGCGGATGATGCCGACCAGGTCGTTCATCGTCTGCTGGAGTTCCTGATGGAGGCCGTACGGGTTCTCCGGCGGCCCGCCGGCGGGTTCCGCGCCCTCGGCCTCGGCCGAGAAGGGCCGCAGCGCCTCCGCCGCCGCCGCGTCGACCTGGGTGTCGTCCACCGGTGGACGGGCCGCGGCCAGGGCCGCCGTGTACTCGGCGGCGTGCCAGCCCGCCCGGCGCCCGAAGACCAGCAGGTCGGAGAGGGAGTTGCCGCCGAGCCGGTTGGAGCCGTGCATGCCGCCCGCGACCTCACCGGCCGCGAACAGCCCCGGCACCCCGCGCGCCGCCGCCGTGTCGGAGTCGACCGCGATGCCGCCCATCACGTAGTGGCAGGTCGGCCCGACCTCCATCGCTTCCGCCGTGATGTCGACGTCGGCCAGCTCCTTGAACTGGTGGTACATGGAGGGCAGCCGGCGCCGGATCACCTCGGCCGGCATCCGCGTCGACACGTCCAGGAAGACACCGCCGTGCGGGGAGCCGCGGCCCGCCTTCACCTCCGCGTTGATCGCGCGGGCGACCTCGTCGCGGGGGAGGAGCTCCGGGGGACGACGGTTGTTGTCCGGGTCCTCGTACCAGCGGTCGGCCTCGTCCTCCGACTCGGCGTACTTGTCCTTGAAGACGTCCGGGACGTAGTCGAACATGAACCGCTTGCCGTCGGAGTTCCTCAGCACCCCGCCGTCGCCCCGGACGGACTCGGTGACCAGGATGCCCTTCACCGACGGCGGCCAGACCATGCCCGTCGGGTGGAACTGCACGAACTCCATGTTCAGCAGCGGCGCCCCGGCGAGCAGGGCGAGGGCGTGCCCGTCGCCGGTGTACTCCCACGAGTTCGACGTCACCTTGAAGGACTTGCCGATGCCGCCGGTCGCGATCACCACGGCGGGGGCCTCCAGGACGAAGAAACGGCCGGTCTCCCGCTCGTAGGCGAAGACCCCGCAGACGCGGCCACCGTCCTTGAGCACCCGGGTCACCGTGCACTCCTGGAAGACCTTCAGCCGGGACTCGTAGTCCCCGGTCTCCCGGTGGTCCTCCTGCTGGAGCGCGACGACCTTCTGCTGCAGGGTGCGGATCAGCTCCAGGCCCGTGCGGTCGCCGACGTGTGCGAGGCGCGGGTACTCGTGGCCGCCGAAGTTGCGCTGCGAGATCCGGCCGTCCTTCGTACGGTCGAACAGGGCGCCCCAGGTCTCCAGCTCCCACACCCGGTCCGGTGCCTCCTGGGCGTGCAGCTCGGCCATCCGCCACTGGTTGAGGAACTTCCCGCCGCGCATGGTGTCACGGAAGTGGACCTGCCAGTTGTCGTGCTCGTTGGCGTTGGCCATCGCCGCGGCGATGCCGCCCTCGGCCATCACCGTGTGCGCCTTGCCGAACAGTGACTTGCAGATCACCGCGGTACGGGCACCCCGCTCGCGTGCCTCGATGGCGGCCCGCAGTCCGGCGCCGCCCGCGCCGACCACGACGACGTCCCACTCCTGACGGTCGACCACGGACATCAGAAAGCCTCACTCAGCTAGAAGAAGCGCGGATCGTCGAAGACCCCGGACGCGACCAGGTAGACGTAGAAGTCGGCGAGCGCCACGCTCACCAGCGATGCCCAGGCGAGCTGCATGTGGCGGGCGTTCAGCCGTCCCACGAACTGCCACATCCGGTAGCGGACGGGATGCCGGGAGAAGTGCTTGAGCTTGCCGCCGACGATGTGCCGGCAGGAGTGGCAGGAGATCGTGTACGCCCAGATCAGCGCGATGTTCGCCAGGAAGACGAGGGTGCCCAGGCCCATGTGGCCCCAGCGGTAGTGCTGGTCGCGGAAAGACAGCACGGTGTCGTAGGTGAGCACCCCGGCGACCAGCAGGGCGGCGTAGAAGAAGTACCGGTGCAGGTTCTGCAGGATCAGCGGGAAGCGCGTCTCGCCGGTGTAGCCGCGGTGCGGCTCGGCCACGGCGCAGGCCGGCGGGGACGCCCAGAAGCTGCGGTAGTACGCCTTGCGGTAGTAGTAGCAGGTCAGGCGGAAGCCGAGCGGGAAGATCAGGATGATGATCGCGGGGGAGATGCCCCACCAGCCCCCGAAGAGGTCGGCGTTCGGGCCCGCGTGCATGGTCCGGCAGTTCTCCGCCAGGCAGGGGGAGTAGAAGGGCGAGACGTACGGCGCCGCGTAGTAGTCCGCGTCGGCGAACGCCCGCCACGTCGAGTAGACGACGAAGGCGAACAGGCCGGCCGCGGTGACGGCAGGGGCCAGCCACCAGCGGTCGGTCCGCAGGTGCGGGGCGGTGATCGCGGCGCGTGTGCGGGTGCGTACGCCGCCGCTGTCGGGTTGGGATTCCGTACCAGTGGCCAAAGCAGGGCTCCGCTTCCATCGGCTCCGGTCGGGTCAGGGGGCGTGCCGGTCGCGGGCGCCGAGACCCTCGTCGTCCGAGTCCGTCCACAGGGTGACGTCGTACGGGGTGTCGGAGATGGTGACGAGGTCGGGCCGGTTGGCAGCGGCCGGAGCCGCCGCCGCGTCGCGCAGCAGGGCCACGCTCTCGCGCAGATGGTTGGCGTCCGTCCGGACCCGGCGGATCTCCAGGCCACTGCTGCCGAGCTGCTTCTCCAGCCGTCCCAGCGACCGGTAGAGGTCGTCGAGGCAGCGCTGGACTGACGTCAATTCGTCGTGCACGGACATGACTTGCCCTCACTTCCACGGGTCCCGCGGGCTCTGCGGCAACGTTCGTGCGCCTGCGAGTGTTGCGCGTCACACCTCGTGATGTGAAGAGACGTGCACCGATTGGCCGGGGGCGTGCGGGTGCGTCTTACGGGTGTGTTGCGCCGCACGGGTGGGGTTGCCGTCCGTCGCCGCTGTGTCGCCCTCTGTTGCCGGATCCTTTCCTCTTCAGTGGGTGCATAGATCTGATCAGCTCCATATACCGACAAACGTGATCATAACCCCCGCGGCTCCCGGAGGTAAGCAGATGTCCCACGACGGCGTCGGACTGCGCGCGGCCATGCGCTCGGTCGCCTTCCTCACCGCGGGCGCACTCGCGGTGCCCCTCATCGCCGGCTGCGGCTCGGACGACGAGGCGAGCACCCCGCTGGCCGGGCAGGACATCGCCCCCGCGGCCCGCGCCCAGGTCGCCGACGGCGGCACCCTGCGCTGGGCCGTGGACGACGTACCGGAGACCCTGAACACCTTCCAGGCCGACGCCGACACCGGCACCACCCGGGTGGCGCAGGCCGTCCTGCCGTCGATGTTCCGCCTCGACGCCAAGGGCCGCCCGGTGCGCAACCCCGACTACCTGGAGTCCGCCAAGGTCGTCGAGACCGAACCCCGCCAGGTCGTCCTGTACCGGCTCAACCAGCAGGCCGTCTGGAGCGACGGCCGTGAGATCGGCGCCGCCGACTTCGCCGCCCAGTGGCGTGCCCTGTCCGGCAAGGACAGCGCCTACTGGACCGCCCGCAACGCCGGCTACGACCGCATCGCCAAGATCGAACGCGGCACCAACGACCTGGAGGTCCGGGTCACCTTCAGCCGCCCCTACGCCGACTGGAAGTCGCTGTTCTCCCCGCTGTACCCGAAGGACGTCATGGGCACCCCCGACGCCTTCAACGACGGAGCCCGCCGCAAGCTCAAGGTCACCGCCGGCCCCTTCAAGGTCAAGAACGTCGACACCGCGAAGAAGGACGTCGTCCTCACCCGCAACCCCCGCTGGTGGGGCCACCCCGCCAAGCTGTCCGAGATCGTGCTGCACGCCGTACCCCGCGACAAGCGCGCCGCCGCGCTCGCCGACGGCAAGGTGGACCTCGCCGACGTCGACGCCGCCGAGGCCCAGCGCATCGACCTGGCCACCCGCGCCAAGGGCACCGGCACGCCCCTGATGGGACCCGGGCGCACCTCCGCGAAGAAACTCCGCGAGTCCGTCACCACCTATCTGCGCCGGCAGCAGGGGCTGCGCGACTTCGAGGTCCGCAAGTCCCTGGAGCCCGCCTACACCCAGCTCGCCCTCAACGGCGCCGAGGGCCCCCTCGCCGACGAGCGGGTCCGCCGCGCCGTCGCCCGCGCCATCGACCGTACGGAACTCGCCAAGGCCGTCCTCGGCCCCCTCGGCCTGCCCGCCGCCCCCGTCGGCAGCCACCTCGCCCTGGCCGGTGAGGCCGGCTACACCGACAGCAGCGGCGTCCTCGGCGGCCAGGACACCGCCGCGGCGCAGGCGCTGCTCGCGGACGCCGGGTGGGTGCTCGGCGGGCCGGTCAAGGAGGAGAAGAAGGCCGACAAGGCGGCCGGCCCCGAGCACAAGAAGGGTGACGAGTCGCAGGGCGGCGACGACGGCGCGTACATCGTCGGCGAGGACAACAAGGACGTCCGCGACCACCAGGACCACACCGGCAGCGACGGGGGCGACAAGCACCTCGCGCAGGACGGCAGGCAGCACACCGGAAAGCAGGGCGGAGCGCAGGGCGCGTACGCCCCGAAGGGCACCGCCGCCCCGGCCGGCGCCGCGGCCGGGGCGCTCGCCAAGAACGGCAAGGCGCTGATCCTGCGCTTCGTGATCCCCTCGGGCCCCGGCTCCGAGGCCCTGCGCACGGTCGCCGACCGGATCTCGCAGATGCTGCGCAAGGTCGGCATCCGCACCGACGTCACGAAGGTCCCGGACGACAGCTTCTTCAAGGACCACGTCGCCTCCGGCCAGTACGACCTCGCCCTGTACTCCTGGCCGTCCACCCCCTTCCCCGCCACCGACGCCCGCCCGATCTACGCCAAGCCGGTCGCGGCCGCCGACGGCTCCCTGAACGTCGAGCAGAACTACACCCGGGTCGGCACCGACCAGGTCGACCAGCTGTTCGACCAGGCCGCCGCCACGCTGGACGACGACGAGGCCCGGGACCTGATCCGCGAGGCCGACTCCCGGATCTGGGCGGCCGCCGCGTCGATCCCCCTCTACCAGCGGCCCCAGCTCGTCGGCGCCCGCAAAGCCCTGGCCAACGCCGGTGCCTTCGGCTTCCAGACCCCGATCTACGAGGACATGGGCTTCCTGAAGAAGGGGGCGAAGGCCTCCGGCGGTAAGGCGAGTGCGAGTGCCTCTGCGACTGCGAGTGCGAGTGCGACCAAGGAGTAGGGGGGCGTGCGCCGTGGTCGGGTGCGGGTGCTCGGTGGCTTGTCGCGCAGTTCCCCGCGCCCCTGGGTAGGCTACCTGGGCGCCTCTCACAAGGCCCCTGAGCTGCACCGATGTACCCGAGACCCCGAACCCCCGCAGAGCCCCGTACCATGGGGTGTGGCCGTGGCGTGTCCAGCCCGGCAGGGCCCGCGCAAGACAGACGTCCGCGCAGGGCGATCCTCACACTCCGGGAGTACGGCAACCTATGGCCACGCGCCACGACATCCGCAACGTCGCCATCGTCGCCCACGTCGACCACGGCAAGACCACCATCGTCGACGGCATGCTGAAGCAGGCCGGTGCCTTCGCCGCCCACCAGCTGGATTCGGTGGACGACCGCATGATGGACTCGAACGACCTGGAGCGTGAGAAGGGCATCACGATCCTCGCCAAGAACACGGCGGTGAAGTACCACCCCAAGGACGGCGGGGACCCGATCACGATCAACATCATCGACACCCCCGGCCACGCCGACTTCGGCGGCGAGGTCGAGCGCGGTCTGTCGATGGTCGACGGTGTCGTGCTGCTCGTCGACGCCTCCGAGGGCCCGCTGCCGCAGACCCGCTTCGTGCTGCGCAAGGCCCTCCAGCAGCGCCTGCCCGTCATCCTGTGCATCAACAAGACGGACCGCCCGGACTCCCGCATCGACGAGGTCGTCAACGAGACCTACGACCTCTTCCTCGACCTGGACGCGGACGAGGAGCAGATCGAGTTCCCGATCGTCTACGCCTGCGGCCGTGACGGCGTCGCCTCGCTGACCAAGCCGGAGGACGGCACCGTCCCGGCCGACTCCACCAGCCTGGAGCCGTTCTTCTCCACGATCCTGGAGCACATCCCGGCCCCGACCTACGACGAGGCCGCCCCGCTCCAGGCCCACGTCACCAACCTGGACGCCGACAACTTCCTCGGCCGTATCGCGCTGCTGCGCGTCGAGCAGGGCGAGCTGCGCAAGGGCCAGACGGTCGCGTGGATCAAGCGGGACGGCAGCATCAGCAACGTCCGCATCTCCGAGCTGATGATGACCGAGGCGCTCACCCGCAAGCCCGCCGAGAAGGCCGGCCCCGGTGACATCTGCGCCGTCGCCGGTATCCCGGACATCATGATCGGCGAGACCCTCGCCGACACCGAGAACCCGGTCCCGCTGCCGCTGATCACGGTCGACGAGCCCGCGATCTCGATGACCATCGGCACCAACACCTCCCCGCTGGTCGGCCGCGGCGGCACCGGCAAGGGCGCCGACGCGAAGGCGGCCGTCAAGGACCGCAAGGTCACCGCCCGTCAGGTCAAGGACCGCCTGGACCGCGAGCTGATCGGCAACGTCTCCCTCCGGGTGCTGGAGACCGAGCGTCCGGACGCCTGGGAGGTCCAGGGCCGTGGTGAGCTGGCGCTCGCCATCCTGGTCGAGACCATGCGCCGGGAGGGCTACGAGCTGACCGTCGGCAAGCCGCAGGTCGTCACCAAGGAGGTCGACGGCAAGGTCTACGAGCCGGTCGAGCGCATGACGATCGACGTGCCGGAGGAGCACATGGGCGCGGTCACGCAGCTCATGGGCGTCCGCAAGGGCCGCATGGACAACATGTCGAACCACGGCTCCGGCTGGGTGCGCATGGAGTTCGTGGTGCCCTCGCGCGGTCTGATCGGCTTCCGGACCGAGTTCCTGACCCAGACCCGCGGCACGGGCATCGGCCACTCCATCCACGAGGGCTTCGAGCCCTGGTTCGGCACCCTGCAGACCCGCAACAACGGCTCGCTGGTCGCCGACCGCGCCGGTGCCGTCACCGCCTTCGCGATGACGAACCTCCAGGAGCGCGGTGTGCTGTTCGTCGAGCCCGGTACCGAGGTGTACGAGGGCATGATCGTCGGCGAGAACTCCCGCTCCGACGACATGGACGTCAACATCACCAAGGAGAAGAAGCTCACCAACATGCGGTCCTCGACGGCCGACGTGGCCGAGTCGATCGTGCCGCCGCGCAAGCTGTCGCTCGAGCAGTCGCTGGAGTTCTGCCGCGACGACGAGTGCGTCGAGGTGACCCCGGAGGCCGTCCGCATCCGCAAGGTCAACCTGGACGCCCGCGACCGGGCCCGCGCCGCCAGCCGCGCCAAGCACGGCTGACGATCCGGCACGGCTGACGACCCGTCGGCACACAGCCCGAAGCCCGGGTGCCCCCATGGGGCACCCGGGCTTTTTTTCAAAGGTCTAGGCGTCAGCCGTGACCGAACTGAAATTCACTTGACGGTGGTCGCCGTCTGCCGCATGCCAGATAGTGAGGTCACTGTGCGGAGGCGGGGGGCATCGAACCGTGACCAGTTCTACCGACACCGAGGCCGGCGGACCACCGGTCGCCGTCGAGGGTGAACCAGGGCCGCAGACGGAACCCGGGGCCGCCGAGTTGGCCGGCCGGTCCCCCGGCCAGATGATGTGGATCCGCTACAAGCGCGACCGGACCGGAGTGATCTCGGCCTGTGTCGTGGGCTTCTTCTTCCTGATCGGGCTGCTCGCCCCGCTGATCTCCAAGCTGTACGGCAAGAACCCGTACACGGTCTACGCGGACGAACGCCCCGAGCTCTTCGACAGCGCGGGTGTGCCGGTGCGGCCCAACGGCGGCATCAGCGGCGAGTTCTGGTTCGGCCTCGAACCCGGCAACGGCTACGACGTCTTCACCAAGCTGCTCTACGGCATCCGCACCTCGCTGATGATCTCGGTCGCGGTCACCGTCGCGGTCGTCGTGACCGGGATCCTGCTCGGCGTCGCCGCCGGCTACCTGGGCGGGAGGGCCGACTTCGCCATCGGCCGGCTGATCGACTTCCTGCTCGCCTTCCCGGCCCAGCTGTTCTTCATCGCGAGCATGCCGGTCGTCGTCTCCCTGTTCGTCAGTCCCCGGGACGAGACACCGACCTACGTCCGGGTGGTCGCCCTGATCCTCGTCCAGTGGTTCCTGGGCTGGATGAGCCTCGCCCGTATCCTGCGCGGCACCTCACTCTCCTTACGCGAGCGGGAGTTCATCGAAGCGGCCAGGGTCAGCGGCGCCTCCCCGTGGTGGATCATCCGCAAGGAGGTCCTGCCCAACGTCGTCACACCGCTCCTGGTGCAGTCGACGTACCTGCTGCCGGGCTTCGTCACCGCCGAGGCCGGGCTGTCCTACCTGGGCGTGGGCATCGTCGAACCGACCCCGGACTGGGGGCAGATGTTCGCCAAGGCGTCCACCGAACTCGTCATGCAGAACGACATCACGTACATGTTCTTCCCCGGCATCTCGATGATCGTCTTCGTCGTCGCGTTCAACCTGCTCGGGGACTCGGTCAGAGACGCCTTCGACCCCAAGACCGCGCGCTGACCTGTGAGTTGTGGGCGTCCGCGCCCGGACAAGGCATGGCACTTCCCTCGCACTGCTGACACACAGATGGGTGGAAACCGAGTGATGAGCAAGGGCGGACGCCGCGCACACGCCGCACTGTCGGTGCTCGCGGCCGGGACACTCGTGCTGACCGGCTGCAGCAAGGGCGGCAGTCACTCCGGCGACAACAGGAAGCAGGACCAGGAGAACGCCAAGCGCCAGCAGGCGTCCATCAAGTTCGGCGGCGCCGCGGACTCCCGGGGCCCGGCCCCCGCGGTACCGGGCGCCAGGAACGGTGGCACCATCAGCGTGCCGAACCGCGACAGCCTGGCCCACCTGGACCCGGCCCAGATCTACGTGTCGAACGAGAGCCAGGTCGCCCAGCTCTTCCACAGAGGGCTCACCGGCTACAAGGCCACCAGCAACGACGGCTCCCGGCACGAGGTCGTCGGTGACCTCGCCACCGACGCCGGCACCACCACGGACGGCGGCAAGACCTGGAAGTACACGCTGAAGGACGGCATCAAGTTCGAGGACGGGTCACCGATCACGTCCAAGGACGTCCGCCAGACCTTCGAGCGGCTGTTCGCGCCCTTCATCAACACGGGCCCCGCCTACATCCAGCAGTGGCTGGCGGACACCCCCGGCGCCGACTACCGCAAGCTGCTGCCGGACGGCCCGTACAAGGGCAAGCACCTGCCGGACAGCGTCCTTCGGACGCCGGACGAGAAGACCGTCGTCTTCCACTTCAGGACGGCGCACCCCGATCTGCCGTACGCCTTGGGCCTGGTGGGCTACTCGATCGTCTCCCGGAAGGGCGACACCAAGGAGAAGTACGACAGGAAGCCGCTGGTGACCGGCCCCTACAAGATCCAGTCGTTCAAGTCCGGCAAGTCGATGGTGCTCGTGAAGAACCCCCAGTGGGACCCGAAGACGGACCCGCTCCGGCACCAGTACGTCGACCGGTTCGACATCACGTTCAACCAGCAGTACGAGGACTCCACGAAGGCGCTCATCGCGGACAGCGGCGGCGACCGGACCTCCGTCAGCTTCCAGAACTCGGTCGACGCGGGCAACCTGGCCAAGGTGCTCGGCGACCCGAAGATGAAGTCCCGCACGGTCAGGGGCTACCAGCCGTTCGTCGGCCAGATGAACATCAACCTCAGCCACCCGGCGATGAAGGACAAGAAGGTCCGCGAGGCCATCGCGTACGCCCTGCCCGTCTCCGCGTTCCAGCGCGCCTACGGCGGCGCCGACGCCATGGAACTCCCCGGCGGCCTCATCGGCCCGACCGTCAGCGGCTACGACCCGGGCTTCGACCCGTGGGGCAGGAAGAAGAAGCCCGCCGGTGACCCGGACAAGGCCAGGAAGCTCCTCCAGGAGGCCGGCAAGGTCGGCATGAAGCTGACCTTCGGCTACATCAACTCCCAGGAAGGGCAGTCGTACTCCACCGCCATGGCGGCCGGCCTGAAGAGGGCCGGATTCGACGTCCAGCGCCAGGAGATCCCCGCCGAGTCGTACTACGACCAGGTCGGCAAGATCAAGAACAACTACGACATCTTCAACACCAACTGGGCCGCCGACTGGCCGTCCGCCTCGACCGTGATCGGGCCGCTGTACGACGGCCGCACGATCGCCGACGGCGCGTCGAACTACTCGCAGATCAACGACCCGAAGGTCAACAGCGAGATCGACCGCATCAACGGGATCACCGACCCGGTCAAGGCCGCGGCCGAGTGGGAGAAGCTCGACAAGTACCTCGTGAAGGACGTCATCAACGTCGTACCGACCGGCTACTTCAAGCAGGTCCAGATCGCCGGCTCCGGGATCGGCGGCCTCGCCTACGACGACGTCATCGCCGGCATCGACCCGCGTCGCCTGTACGTCAAGTAGTCCCCGCCCGGCCGGTGCCCGGCGTCCGCCCGCCCCGCCGCGGGCACGCCGGACACCGCCCGGTCCGCCGACGCCTGAGAGCTGCCACTGCCATGCTGCGCTTCCTCGTCCGCCGGTCGCTCGGCGCGCTCGTCATCCTCTTCCTGCTGAGCATCGTCACGTTCCTGCTGTTCTTCGGAATGCCGCGCGACCCCGCACTGCTGATGTGCGGCAAGGGATGCACGCCGGCCAACCTCCAGAACATCCACCACGTCCTCGGTCTCGACAAGCCGATCCCGGAGCAGTACGGGATCTTCCTGCACAACCTCGTGCTGGGCAGCCACGACTTCGCCCAGGGGCCCTGCCCCGCGCCCTGCTTCGGCTACTCGTACCACACGAACGAGCAGGTCTGGCCCACCCTGATGGACCGGCTGCCCACCACCGTCTCCCTCACCCTCGGCGGCGCCGTCTGCTTCCTGATCCTCGGTCTCGGCACCGGCCTCGTCGCCGCGTGGAAGCGCGGCACTCTGATCGACAAGAGCTTCACGGCCGGGGCGATGGTGATCAGCTCGATGCAGATCTACTTCCTGGGCCCCCTGGCCCTGGCCATCCTCGTCTACCACACGCACCTCCTCGACAAGCCGGCCTACAACGACCTCACCGCCGACCCGGTCGGCTGGTTCACCGGGCTGCTCCTGCCCTGGGTGGTGCTGTCGACGATCTTCGCCTCGCAGTACACCCGTATGGCACGCTCCTCGATGATCGAGCAACTCCAGGAGGAGCACGTAAGAACCGCCCGCGCGAAGGGCATGTCCCGCCGGTACGTCTTCTTCCGCTACGCCTGGCGCGGCTCGCTGATCCCCATCGTCACCATCTTCGGCATCGACCTCGGCTCCCTGCTGGGCGGCGCCATCATCACCGAGTACACCTTCGGCCTTCCGGGGCTCGGCCGGCTCGCCGTGGAGTCGGTGTTCTTCAGCGACCTGCCTCTGCTGCTGGGGGTCATGCTGTTCTCGGCCACCATGATCCTGCTCTGCAACATCGTCGTCGACGCCTGCTACGCCTTCATCGACCCGCGCGTGCGGCTCTCCTAGAGGCCGCCGAGGAGGAGTCACCGCCGTGACCACTGTGACCAAGGAGGCCGGAGCCCCCGACCCCGCCGACGCCGGCGTCTTCCTGTCGGTGCGCGACCTGCACGTCAGCTTCCGCACCGAGGACGGGATCGTCCGGGCCGTCGACGGACTCTCCTTCGACCTCGAAAGAGGGCGCACCCTGGGGATCGTGGGGGAGTCCGGCTCGGGGAAGTCGGTCACGAACCTGACGATCCTGGGCCTGCACAACCCCATGTTCACCACCGTCGAGGGCGAGATCGTGCTCGACGGACAGGAGCTGACGACCGCCCGGGAGTCCGAGCTGGAGAAACTGCGCGGCAACAAGGTCGCGATGATCTTCCAGGACCCGCTGACCGCGCTGTCCCCGTACTACACGGTGGGCCGTCAGATCGCCGAGCCGTACATGAAGCACATGCGTGCCTCCAAGAGGACGGCCTGGGAACGGGCGGTCGAGATGCTCGGCCGGGTCGGCATCCCCCACCCCCGGCAGCGGGCGAAGGACTACCCGCACCAGTTCTCCGGCGGTATGCGCCAGCGCGCGATGATCGCCATGGCCCTGGTCTGCGACCCCGACCTGCTGATCGCCGACGAGCCGACCACCGCACTGGACGTGACCGTGCAGGCCCAGATCCTCGACCTGCTGGGGGACCTCCAGAGCGAGTTCGGCTCGGCGATCATCTTCATCACGCACGACCTCGGGGTCATCGCCGACATGGCCGACGACATCATGGTGATGTACGCGGGCAGCGCGATCGAACGCGGCGCCACGGACCAGGTCCTGCGCGCGCCCCAACACCCCTACACCTGGGGCCTGCTGAACTCCATGCCGCGCCTCGACTCGGACCCCCGCGCACCGCTGTCACCGATCCCCGGCACCCCGCCCTCACTGCTCGCCCCGCCCCCGGGCTGCCGCTTCCACCCCCGCTGCGCGTTCCAGGACCGGGTGGCGGGTAGCGGCCGGTGCGTCGGGGAACGCCCCTTGCTGGGACCGGACCGGTCCTCGGCCTGCCACCTGACGGCACAGCAGAAGCGCGCCATCTTCATCGACGAGTTCAAGCCCCGGCTGCGTTAGGGCTCCAGGCACGGGAGGGGCTAGGCATTGGAGGACACCGGCATGAAAGAGGACCTGGTCCTTCCTGCTCCGCGGGAGTCGGCCGCCGGGGCGGACGGGGAACCCCTGCTGGAGGTCACCGGGCTGACCAAGCACTTCCCGGTCAAGGGCGGGTTCCCGATCCGGCGGACGGTGGGGCACGTCCAGGCCGTGGACGGCATCGACCTGGCCGTACGCGTCGGGGAGAGCTTCGGCCTGGTGGGGGAGTCGGGCTGCGGCAAGTCGACGACGGGCCGGCTCATCACACGGCTGCTGGAGCCCACCAGCGGGACGATCTCGTACCGGGGAAAGGAGATCAGCCACGCCACGCGCAGACAGTTGGCCCCCATCCGGTCCGAGATCCAGATGATCTTCCAGGACCCGTACTCGTCGCTGAACCCGCGTCAGACCGTGGGCCGGATCATCACCAACCCGATGGAGATCAACGGGATCGAGCCGGAGGGCGGGCGCGAGAAGCGGGTCCGCGAGCTGCTGGACATCGTGGGCCTGAACCCCGAGCACTACAACCGTTTCCCGCACGAGTTCAGCGGCGGCCAGCGCCAGCGCATCGGCGTGGCACGGGCCCTGGCCCTGGAGCCCAAGCTGATCGTCGCCGACGAGCCGGTCTCGGCCCTCGACGTCTCGATCCAGGCGCAGGTGGTCAACCTGCTCCAGCAGGTGCAGCGCGAACTGGGCATCGCGTTCCTGTTCATCGCCCACGACCTGGCCGTGGTCCGCCACTTCTCGCAGCGGGTGGCGGTGATGTACCTCGGCAAGATCATCGAGGTGGGCGACCGGGACTCGATCTACGCCCGGCCCCGGCACCCCTACACGCACGCGTTGCTGTCGGCGGTGCCCGAAGTGGACCTGAGGGACGAGGAGTCCGGCGGGCGCGAACGCATCCGCCTGGCCGGTGACGTCCCGTCCCCCATCTCCCCGCCGTCCGGCTGCCGCTTCCGCACCCGTTGCTGGAAGGCTGAGGACAAGTGCGCGGCCGAGGAACCGCCACTGGTCCAGATCACCGGCAACACCCCCGGCCACCTCACGGCCTGCCACTTCCCTGAGGAGCCCACGACCGGGGCCCGCGACGAGGACATCGTCCTGGACCCGGCCCTTACGGCGACGGAGGAGACGGAGTGATCGTGTCTCAGGGAAAAAGCCTGGCAGGCCAGTTGATCAATCTGATAGCTTCAAGCTGTCCGTGACACCGTCAGAGGAGGTGAGACCCATGAACGCTGTATCGACGTGGGTGCTCCCCCTTCCCGTCACGGCCGGCGACTGACGTAGGCGTCGCCGGGAGCGCCTCGACAACAAGGCACTCCCGAAAGGCAACACCTGTGTCCTCTCTCAAGTTCACCGCCGAGTCGCTCTCGAACGGGATCGTCGAGCGCGACTTCACCCTGGGCGACGTCCCCGGTGTCCTCTGGTCGCCGGCCTCCGGCGCCACCGATCGCGCCCCCCTGGTCCTGATGGGCCACGGCGGCGGCAACCACAAGAAGCACCCGGCGATGTCCGGCCGGGCCCGGCTCCTGGTGACCGGCTGCGGCTTCCACGTCGCGGTCATCGACGCGCCGGGTCACGGCGACCGGCCGCGCACGGAGCACGACGAGGCGGAGATCGCCGAACTGTTCCGGGCCAGGGCGGCCGGCGAGCCGGAGGGCCCGGTCGTGGTCCGCTACAACGCCCACCTGGCGGAGCAGGCCGTCCCCGAGTACGTGGCGCTCCTGGACGCCCTCCAGGAGCTGGAGGAGATCGGCACCGACGGGCCGGTCGGCTACTGGGGGATCAACATGGGCACCGCGATCGGCATACCGCTGGTGGCGGGCGAACCGCGGATCACGGCCGCGGTCTTCGGCCAGCACTGGCCCGACGTCCTGGCCGAGAAGGCGAAGCGGATCACCGTCCCGGTCGAGTACGACATGCAGTGGGACGACGAGCACATCTCCCGCGAGGAGGGGCTCGCGCTGTTCGACGCCTTCGCCTCGCGGGAGAAGTCGCTGCACGTGAACTCCGGCAGGCACAAGGAGCTGCCCCGGTTCGAGGCCGACAGCGCGGTCCGGTTCTTCGCCCGGCATCTCGGCGGAGCGGCCACCGCGTCGGCCTGACGGGTGCGAGGCGGCGCTCGCCAACCGGTCGGTCACCGCCTCGCACCTCGTACCTGACCCGGACGGACGTGCCGTCGAGCTGGGGGCTGCCGACCTGCCGGACGGATGCCGTCGATCGCCTTTCAGCCACCTCGGCCACGACCCTGGTCCCACCTTCAACCGCTCGGAGGCATGTGCCCATTACTCGCATTACATCCCTATTTTTGAGGGGGCTGAACGGACAAAGGGTGTGATGCTTCGGCATGGGCGCCAGGCTCGGCGCCGAGTTCATCGCCGCCACGGGCGGGGACATGAACGCCTTCGGCAGTGCCAACCGCTTGGCCGACTTCGCCGGCCTGGCCCCGCAGCCCCGCGACTCCGGTCGTGTCAGTGGCAACCTGCACAGACCCCGCCGATACCACCGCGGGCTGCTGCGGGCGATGTACTTGTCTGCACTAGCAAGCCTCAAGTGCTGCCCCGCCTCCAAGGCGTACTACCAGCGAAAGCGGAGCGAGGGGAAGGGACACGAGCAGGCCCTCCCGGCCCTCGACCGCCGACGCGTCAACGTCCTGTGGGCAATGATCCGTGACAGGAGTGCTACCAAGTTTCACCCCCCGTCGCAGTCGCGGCTTGACATCAGCATTGGGAAGTCCCGTAATCGATCTCGGACGTGCCGTTTGACCAGCTCGCTTCCCCGTTACGCGGCGAGCGTGAGGTTGTGCAGGCGGGCGATGCCGAGCATGGCCTGGTGAACACCATCAACCTCGAGACGGCAGTCGCGCAGGATCTTCCAGGTCCTCATGCCACCACCGGCAGCACCCGGTCCTCCAGCGGCAGGCTCCACGGCTGGCCTCTGCAGACCGGATCGGCGCACTCGCGCCACAGCGCGGTGATCAGTTTGCCGGACTGCTTCGGTCTCAGCCCGGTGAACGGGGCTACCCAAGACGCTCCGACGCCGTGATCACACCAGCCACGGCCAAGATCGTCGCATGTGCGTGAGCGGCTCCACTGCCCGCTCCGGATGCGAGGTCGCTCCTGGGGCGCAGGAGACAGAACACCTCGTCTTCGCACGGTTCTTTCCCTGAAACGAGACCTGGCTGCCGCGCCGTGTAAGCCGCTGGTGACGAGGGTCAGCGCGGTCGGGCGCGGTAGAGGTCACGCAACAGGGCGATCTCGGCCCCGTGGTGCAACAATTCCTGGTTGACCCACCACACGATGTTGATGAACGGCTCCTCGGAGTCGCTGCCGTGCGGGTAGGTGCAACACCCCACGGTGTCGAGCTCGGGGTCGTCGACGCTCAGCAGCGCATTCCGCCAGGCCGCGGCACCGGCGTCGAAGGCCGCGATCGCCCCTGCGGCGTCCCCACTGGCGGGGTAGTCGTTCCGGGTCAGCGCGTGTCCGCCGACGGTGTGGTCTGCGCGCAGTGCCAGCATTTCGCTGAGGTGGCTCAGGCGCCACGCGATGGTGGTGAAGGGCGGCGGCCAGGGATGCGGGTAGGAGGCGGCGTCGCGTCCCCAGTCGCCGGTGCCGGCCAGGAAAGTCGCGCGCGGTCCTGGCCCGCCCACGCGTCGCCGTACCGACCAGCAGTCAGGCACCGGTTCCCAGAGGTATTCCTCGTCGGTCATGGGGCCAACCTCGGTGTCGGCCCCGTCGCCGCTGTCCATGACCGGCCCTGTCATGCGGTCGGCGAGACGTTCGCGTGTGAAGTCGAACTGCTCCAGCAGCGGGGACAGGCGGGACGGTGTCGTCATCAGACACTCCTGTGCCGAACGGTCCAGGGACGATCCGCCAGCCTGGCACAGCCAGCACTACAGCCACATCTCTATTTCTTAGGACCTTTACCAGAGCTGACCGAAGAGACTCACCCACCGGACTGCGCGTCAGCGAACGACACCGCGGGGTCTCGCCCAGCAGTTGCGGGACAGCCCCCAAGCTTGATCTTTAACCTGTGCGGCGGGGCCGTGGGGTGGTCGACTTCTTCTCTTGGGACGTGGTCGTGGCGGTCTGGCGGGGTGTGCGGACGTCGTGGCGTGGGGTGGGCCGGGTGTTCTTTCGCCCGGGTGGTCGTCCGGGTCCGGGGTGGGCACATTTCGGTGCCTGGGCGGGGCAGGCGGTCCTCGGGCGGATGTGCCGGAAGTCGCGGCGGACACGTGCGGGGGTGAGTTTGTCCAGGGAGACGGGCCTCTCCCACGGGCGGCGCCGGTCGGCCGCGAGTGGCCGGGTCAGTCGCAGTCGGGTGAAGGCCGCGAGGATCAGCCAGGGCCAGCGGTCGGCCGCCTCGGGGGTGCGGATCTTCGGACAGGTCCAGCCGAGGGTCTGCTTGAACAGGCGGAAGGTGTGCTCGATGTCGAAGCGCCGCAGGTATGCCTGCCAGAAACGGTCGGTGTCTGCTGCGGTGGCGTCGGTGCCCGACCACCACAGCCAGACCGGCTTCGGGGTGGCTCCGCTGGGCAGATGCTCGATGTCGTTACAGGGCAAACGTTGCCTGATACGGCACTAGCTGGTCGCCGACCGCGCCGGTGCCGTCACCGCGTTCGCGATGACGACAGCGCGGCGTGCTGTTCGTGGAGCCCGGCACCGAGGTGTACGAGGGCATGATCGTCGGCGAGAACTCCCGCTCCGACGACATGGACGTCCACATCACCAAGGAGAAGAAGCTCACCAACATGCGGTCCTCGACGGCCGACGTGGCCGAGTCGATCGTGCCGCCGCGCAAGCTGTCGCTCGAGCAGTCGCTGGAGTTCTGCCGCGACGACGAGTGCGTCGAGGTGACCCCGGAGGCCGTCCGCATCCGCAAGGTCGACCTGGACGCCCGCGACCGCGCCCGGGCCGTCAGCCGCGCCAAGCGCGGCTGAGTGCTTGCGGTCGAGGCGACACCGACAACCACATGAGACGGCCGGGCTCCCTCGGAGCCCGGCCGTGCTGCGTATAGAGGGTTTTCCCTATGACTTTCTGCCAGGACCCGCGCAGGAGCCCTCCGGGTTGCTACCCGCTGGTAAAGTGACCGTATTACGCGGCATGCGGTCTCTCGCGCCGGTCTGTCCCGCGTCATGGCGTTGACACAGCGTGGTCCGCCGTCAAATGCAACAGATTTTCCAGCCCATCTGTCCGGAATGCGGACAGTCATGCCCGATAGTTGTGTAACAAGTCCGTTTCGCAGGCATCTTTCGGCAAACCCTTTGTCCGGATTTTGGAAGAAGTACGCGTCAGGTGTGATCGAACCGAGACCTTGAAGGTGTGGTTCGCTCCCTGGCGCATGGCAGATAGTTAGGCGCGTAGAGCTCGGGATAGACGGGGCACGCGCTGACGGCGGCGCCGACTCACGAGCGCGGGGGCACTTGACCATTTCAGGCACCGGTAACGGTGATGCGTCTGGTGTCCCCCCATGCGGTGAATCATTGGACTCATGAGGAGGAGCCCCATGCGTGGTGCCAAGAGCGCCAAGTGGGTTGCGGGTGCGATAGTCGTTGCTCTGGCCGCGACGGCCTGCGGAGGCGGCGACGACAACGGGGGCGGCAACGACAGCGGCAAGGGCTCCGGCAAGAACGGTGGCACCTGGCGCATGGGTATCACCGAGCCCGTCGCCATCGACCCGTACAACGCGCAGGAGTCCGAGGGCATCCTCGTCGCGGACAACCTCTTCACGGGTCTGTACGACCCGACCCCCGACGGCCACATCAAGCCGGAGCTGGCCACCTCGAAGAAGGTCAGCGCCGACGGCAAGACCTGGACCTTCACCATCAAGAAGGGCACCAAGTTCACCAACGGCGAGGACGTGAACGCCGAGTCGTTCATCCGCGGCTGGAACCGTGTCGCGGTGAAGTCGGCCGCGTCCGACGTGGCCTACCACATGGCCGGCATCCAGGGCTTCGACGACGTGCAGTCCGGCAAGGCCAAGACCATGTCCGGCCTGACCGCCCCGGACCCCTACACCCTTCAGGTGAAGCTGTCGAAGCCGGACTACGAGTTCGACATCAAGACCACGCACCCGGTCTTCAGCCCGGTTCCCAAGGCCGCCGGCGACGCCCACAACAAGGCGTACAACGACGCCCCCATCGGTAACGGCCCGTTCAAGATGCAGGGCAAGTGGGAGCACAACAAGTCGATCACGCTCGTCCGCAACGACGACTACGGCCTGACCAAGGCCCACCTGGACAAGGTGCAGATCGACATCCTCAACGCCAACAACGGCGTGAACCTCGAGTACCAGGGCTTCGAGTCGGGCCAGTACGACTGGGCGCGCATGCCCACCCCGCAGCTGCCTGCCGCCAAGGCCAAGTACAGCGCCCAGAACGAGTGGCTGCAGTACGAGGCCCCCGGCATGAACTACCTGATGCCCGTCACGGACAACAAGCCGCTGGACAGCGTCAAGGCCCGCCAGGCGATCTCCTACGCCATCGACCGGGACGCCATCATCAAGGGCGTCTTCCAGGGCATGATGACGAAGTCCGCGACGATCCTGCCGCCCTCCTTCAAGGACGTGTACCAGAAGGACCTGTGCACCTCCTGCATCAAGCAGGACAAGGCCAAGGCCAAGCAGCTCGCCAAGGAAGCCGGTCTGAAGCCGGGCACCACCATCGAGCTGGGCTACAACACCGGTTCCGGCCACGAGGAGTGGATCCAGGCCGTCCAGCAGCAGCTTGAGGACGTGCTCGGCGTCAAGGTCAAGACGAACGGCAAGCCGTTCGCCGAGCTGCTCTCCGACGAGACCAAGCCGAACGCCACGGGTCTGTACCGCTACGCCTGGGGCGCGGACTACCCGACGCCGGACAACTTCCTGTTCCCGCTGCTGGACTCCGCGTCCATCAACAAGGACGCCTCCGGCAAGGTCACCGGTGACAACCGGGCCCGCTACAGCAGCAAGAAGTTCGACGACCTGGTCGCCAAGGCCCGCGCCACCAAGGACCAGGCCGGCCGCAACGACCTGTACAAGCAGGCCGAGAAGGTCGCGCTGGACGACCAGGCGCTGATCCCGCTGTGGAACCGCACCCAGTTCCGTCTGGCCAACACCAAGAAGTACGGCAACGTCCAGATGGACTTCCACGAGGACCCGAACCTCCAGGACATCAGCCTGAAGTAGTCGGGGGCCGCTGACGCGGCGTCCATCGAGGGGGCCGTGGTGCCGAGCCGGGTGCTCGGACGCTGCGGCCCCCGACGACCGTCGGGAGGGTGCGATCCGCCCTCCCGGCCCCACCCCCACAACCCCCATATGGGGCTGGGAAGCTGCCTGGGAAGCGGCAGCGAAGGCGCAGAGAGGCATGTCATGGGAAGGTATGTGGTCCGCAGACTGGGCCAGTTGGTCGTCGTCACGCTCGGCGCGACGTTGATCCTGTTCGCCTGCCTGTTCGTTCTGCCGGGCGACCCGGTGGGACAGATCGCGGGTAGTGACAAGGCGCGCGACCCCGCCGTCATCGCGCAGTTGCACAAGCAGTACGGGCTGGACAAGCCCCTGGTGGTGCAGTACGGCAACTACGTGGGCAAGCTCGTCACCGGCGATCTCGGCACGGACTACACGCAGAGTCGTCCGGTCACCGAGATCCTCGCACCGAAGCTGGGGAACACGGCGAAGCTGGCGGTGTTCGCCATCGTCGTCGATGTCGTCATCGGCATGGCCGTCGGCATCCTCGCGGCGATGAAGAGATATTCGGTCTGGGACGTGTCGGCCACCTTCCTCACCACCATGGCGATCGGCGTCCCGTCCATCGTTCTCGGCATGATCATCCAGAGCATCTTCGTCGTGAAGCTGAACTGGTTCCCGCTGATCGCCGACGGAAGCTTCAAGTCCATGGTGCTGCCCGGTGTCACATTGGCGATCATCGACGCGGCCCTGGTAGCCCAGCTGGCCCGCAGCAGCATGCTGGAAGTGCTGCGCGCCGACTATGTCAAGACCGCGGTGGCCAAGGGCCTTCCCAGCCGGACGGTGCTCTTCCGGCACATCCTGCGCAACTCCGTCATCCCGGTGATCACCTACATCGGTATCTCCTTCGGCAGCCTGCTCGGTGGTGCGCTCATCACGGAGACGATCTTCAACTGGAACGGCATCGGTCTGGCCCTGGTCCAGGCGATCCAGCAGAACAACAACCCCATCATCACGGGAGTGGTGACGATCAGCGTGGCGGTCTTCGTCGTGCTGAACCTCGTCGTCGACCTGCTGTACGCCGCCCTCGACCCGCGCATCCGCCTCGCCTGACCGGCAGGGTCGTCCCCAACTAGGAGTCACACCATGACCGAACTCGTCACGGGCACGGGAGAGCCGCTCCAGGCCGGCCCCGCGGCACAGCAGGGCGCCGAACCCAGCGTCGCCCGGGTCAGCCAGTGGTCCGACATCCGGCACCGCTTCCTCGCCAACAAACTCGCCGTCCTCGGACTGGCGATCATCGTCGTCCTGGTCATCGTCGCCGTGCTGGCTCCCGTGCTGGCGCCCTTCGACCCGCTGAGGCAGGACCTCAACGCGACCCTGCAGTCGCCGGGCGGCAAGCACCTGCTCGGTACCGACGCCCTCGGCCGGGACCAGTTGTCCCGTCTCATCTACGGCAGCCGCATCGCGGTGATCGTCGGTCTCGCCTCGATCCTCGTCGCGCTCGTCATCGGCGTCGTCCTCGGCGCACTGTCCGGCTACTTCGGCGGCTGGGTGGACACCGTGATCATGCGCACTGCGGACATCTTCTTCGCCTTCCCGCTGCTCATCGGGGCCATCGTCATCATCCTGCTGATGGGTCGCGGTGTCCTGCCGGTGGTTCTCTCCCTGGGCATCTTCACCTGGGCCACGTTCGCCCGTCTGCTGCGCAGCCAGATCCTCTCCGTGCGCGAAATGGACTACGTGCACGCGGCGAAAGCGCTGGGCGCGAGTCAGGGCCGGATCATCCGCAAGCACATCCTGCCCAACTCCATCACCGCGGTGATGGTGTACGGCACGAGCAACGTCGGCATCGCGATCGTCGCCGAGGCGTCGCTGTCCTACCTGGGCGTCGGTGTGGAGCCGCAGGTCGCGGAGTGGGGCAACATGATCTCCGCCGGCCGCAACTTCATGGGCGTCAAGGACTACATGTGGACCTACCCGAGCCTCGCCATCGTCGTCACCGCGCTGGGCTTCATCCTGTTCGGCAACGGTCTGCGCGACGCGCTCGACCCGAAGCTCCGGTGAGGTACCGCCGTGAGTCAATCCCCTCTCAAGCAACACGAAGGTGATGGCATGACCAGCCTGGAGATGGCGCCCGCGAACACCGGGCCGGACGGAACCGCGCCGCTGCTCGAAGTCCGCGACCTGCACGTGGAGTTCAAGGTCCGGGACGCCGTGACCAAGGCCGTCAACGGCGTCAACTACAGCGTCAACGCCGGTGAGACGCTCGCCGTGCTCGGGGAGTCGGGCTCCGGCAAGTCCGTCACCGCGCAGGCGATCATGGGCATCCTGGACAGCCCGCCCGGACGGATCAGCAAGGGCCAGATCTTCTTTCAGGGCCAGGACATCCTCGCCCTGCCGGAGAACGAGCGGCGCAGACTGCGTGGCGCCAAGATGGCGATGATCTTCCAGGACGCCCTGTCCTCGCTCAACCCCGTGCTCTCGGTGGGGTACCAGCTCGGCGAGATGTTCCGGGTGCACCAGGGCATGTCCAAGAAGGACGCCAAGGCCAAGGCCATCGAGCTGATGGACCGGGTGCGCATCCCCGCCGCGCGTGACCGCGTCGGCGACTACCCGCACCAGTTCTCCGGCGGTATGCGCCAGCGCATCATGATCGCCATGGCCCTGGCCCTCGAGCCTGACCTGATCATCGCCGACGAGCCCACCACGGCCCTCGACGTGACCGTCCAGGCCCAGGTCATGGACCTGCTCGCCGAACTGCAGCGCGAGTACAACATGGGACTGATCCTGATCACCCACGACCTCGGTGTGGTCGCCGACGTGGCGGACAAGATCGCCGTCATGTACGCCGGCCGGATCGTCGAGACCGCGCCGGTGCACGAGCTGTACAAGCGGCCCGCCCACCCCTACACCCGGGGCCTGCTGGACTCGATCCCGCGCCTGGACCAGAAGGGGCAGGAGCTCTACGCGATCAAGGGACTGCCGCCCAACCTGCAGCAGATCCCCGCGGGTTGTGCCTTCAACCCCCGCTGCAACAGGGCGCAGGACATTTGCCGCACCGACGTTCCGGCGCTCGTTCCGGTGACGGAGGAGGACGGTACGGAACTTGTGGGCCGCGCTTCCGCGTGCCACTTCTGGAAGGAGACGATCCGTGGCTGAGCTCAGGAAGGACGACGGGGCCGACGCCACGCCCAACGTCTCCGACGTCGAGGTCGTGGACGCCACCACCGAGGAAGAGGCGGTGGCCGCTGTCGAGGCGCCCGTCGCGCAGGGCGAACCTATCCTCCAGGTACGCAACCTGGTCAAGCACTTCCCGCTGTCCCAGGGCATCCTGTTCAAGCGTCAGATCGGCGCCGTCCGCGCCGTCGACGGCGTCTCCTTCGACCTGCACCAGGGCGAGACCCTGGGCATCGTGGGTGAGTCGGGCTGCGGCAAGTCGACGGTGGCCAAGCTCCTGATGAACCTGGAGCGGGCAACGTCCGGCGAGATCTTCTACAAGGGCCAGGACATCACCAAGCTGTCCGGGCGTGCCCTGAAGGCCGTGCGGCGCAACATCCAGATGGTGTTCCAGGACCCGTACACCTCGCTCAACCCCCGGATGACGGTGGGCGACATCATCGGTGAGCCCTTCGACATCCACCCCGAGGTGGCTCCGAAGGGCGACCGGCGCCGCAAGGTGCAGGAGCTGCTGGACGTCGTCGGTCTCAACCCGGAGTACATCAACCGCTACCCGCACCAGTTCTCCGGCGGTCAGCGCCAGCGCATCGGCATCGCCCGCGGCCTCGCGCTCAACCCCGAGGTCATCATCTGCGACGAGCCCGTGTCCGCGCTGGACGTGTCGGTCCAGGCGCAGGTCATCAACCTGATGGAGCGACTGCAGGACGAGTTCAACCTGTCCTACATCTTCATCGCGCACGACCTGTCGATCGTCCGGCACATCTCGGACCGGGTGGGCGTGATGTACCTCGGCAAGATGGCCGAGATCGGCACCGACGAGCAGATCTACGAGCACCCGACGCACCCCTACACCCAGGCGCTGCTGTCGGCGGTCCCGGTGCCGGACCCGGAGGCCCGTGAGCACCGCGAGCGGATCATCCTCACCGGCGACGTGCCGTCCCCGGCCAACCCGCCCTCGGGCTGCCGCTTCCGCACCCGCTGCTGGAAGGCGCAGGACAAGTGCGCCGAGGAGGTCCCGCTGCTGGCGATCCCCGAGCCGTTCGCGGGCGTGGACACGCCGGCGGCCCACGAGTCGGCGTGCCACTTCGCCGAGGAGAAGGACGTCGTGGGCGCGGCGTGACACCGATCGGCCGATGAACGCGGGGCGCCCCGGCGAGTACTGCCACTCGCCGGGGCGCCCCTTTTGACGAGCACGGGAGCGAGATGATTCACCACGTCGAGCTGTGGGTCCCCGACCTCGCGCGCGCGGAGCGCGAATGGGGCTGGCTCCTTGCCCGGCTCGGTTACCACCCGTACCAGGAATGGCAGCACGGTCGCAGCTGGCGTCAGGGGTCGGCGTACCTGGTCGTCGAGCAGTCACCGGGGATGAGCGGCACCCACCACGACCGGACGCGCCCGGGACTCAACCACCTCGCATTCAACGCCGGTAGTCGTCAGGACGTCGACGCGCTGGCGGCCGAGGCGCCCGCCCACGGATGGGCGCCGCTCTTCGCCGAGCGGTATCCACATGCCGGCGGCCCCCGGCACTACGCGGCCTATCTGGCGAACACGGACGGATTCGAGGCCGAACTGGTGGCCGGCGACCCGCCCGCGCCCACCGACCCGCCTCCGCCCGCCGTTACTCAGAGGGTCCGCCAGTAGGGCGCTGGCGGACCCTTTCAGTGCGAGCGGTGGCCGGCGGAATGGATTCCGGCCCCGCAGCGGCGCCGCTAGGCTCCGGCCGACCGCAGCGAGGTAAGGCGTGCCATCTCGTCTTCCGAAAGCCGCAGCGCGCCAGCCGCCACGTTCTGCGCGAGGTGGTCCGGATCACCGGTCCCCGGGATAGCCAGCACGTGCGGACCCTGCTGCAAGGTCCAGGCCAGCCGGACCTGCGCGACGGACACACCGTGCGCACGGGCGACGGCGCACACCGCCTCGTGGTCACTGGCAGCTGGACCCGCCTCGCGCCCGGGGCCAGCGATCGCGAAGAACGGGACGAAGGCAAGGCCGAGTTCACCGCAGAGCCGCAGGAGTGCCCGGTCCTCGCTTGACGCACCGATCCCGTAGGGGTTCTGCACGCAGACGACCGGGGCGATGGCCCGGGCCTCGGCCAGTTGCTCAGACGTGACGTTCGAGACGCCGAGGTGGCGGATAAGCCCGGCATCGCGCAGTTCGGCCAACGCGCCGAAGTGCTCGCCGATCGAGCCGGTCCGCCGGCTCGGAGGCACGCGCAGGTTCACCACGTCCAGGTGGTCGCGACCGAGTTGGCGCAGGTTCTCCTCGACCTGGCCGCGCAACTGCGCTGGCGCGGCCCACCACCAGGCGCCCGAGGTATCGCGGCCCGGCCAGACCTTGGTGGTGATGACCAGGTCCTCCGGGTATGGCGCCAGCGCCCGGTTGATCAACTCGTTGGCGGAACGCGTCGCCGAGAAGTAGAACGCGGCGGTGTCCATGTGGTTCACGCCGAGCTCGATCGCCCGCCGGAGCACGCCGATCGCCCGATCGCGGTCAAGCGGCACGCCGCGGTCGAAGGGGGCGGTACCCGTCAGGCGCATCGCGCCGAACCCGACCCGGTTGACGGTCTGGTCACCAAGTTGCCACGTACCCGTGGCAGGCACGGTGTTCGTCCCTGGACTCATGACATGGATCTCCTCTTGCGGTTAGGAACAAAGAACCGATGGGTGAGGCGCGGCGCGTTCAGGTCGCTCGGCAGAGCGAGAACCTCGAAGCGGGTCCACCAGCATCGAGGCAGGCGGGCCTCCGGGCATGAAAAAAGCCTCCCCGGCGGATCTGAATCCGCACCGAGAAGGCTTGTGTGCTGACCAGCATTCTAGCAGGGCAGGGCGTCCACCAGCAGGTCATCGGATACGGGGGCTTCGAGGGCGTGTATCCCAGCGGTAGTGCCTCACCGCGTACCGAGGCGTCGAGCGAGGCCACCGGCTCGTCCTCGACGAGGAGTTCGGGCTCCAGTACCAGAGCGCCGGCGATCACCACCCGCTGGCGTTGTCCCCCGGACAGCTCGTACGGATAACGCGGGAAGAAGCGCTCTGGTGGACGCAGGCCGCAGCGGGACAGAGCCTGTGCCACGTTCGTCCCCGGCCCAGCCGTGGATCCGCAGCCCCTCGGCCACCGCGTCGTACACCGTGTGCCGCGGATTCAGTGAGCCGCTCGGATCCTGCAGCACCAGTTGCACCCGCTTGCGGTAGGCCTTCAGGGCTCGCGAGGCGTACGTCAGGGGCTTCCCCTGGAAGCTGATGCTTCCCTGCGTCGGCGCTACCAGCCCGAGCAGGGAACTCGCCGGCGTCGTCCTGCCTATCAGCGGTGGTCTGTGTGCGTCAACGGCGCCTGCAGCCGGTGTGGCCTGTCCAGACCGGTGAAGCGGGCCTGGAGCGCCGACGGCGGCCAGGGAGCGGATCCGGTCACCGGGGCGATCTCGGGACCGGAGTGTCGACGTCCCTCCCGGCTGCCGTCGGCGCGTCACCCCTCGTTCGGGTGCACTCTCTCGCGTACGGACCGCCCGGCTGTGCATTATGCGTTATTTGTGGCGATATTGTCCATGAGGTATCGGAGGTCAGACGCTGGCGCCATAGCGCAGGGATGCGCATTCTCGAGGAGGCACTGCATGCGTGGAACGACGCACGCCCTGCGGGCCGCCTGCGCGGCGGTGGTGGCGCTCGCCGCGACGGGCTGCGGGGGCAGTGCCGGCGGCAGTGGCGACGGCGCGGTGCTCAGTTCCTCCTGGGGCGACCCGCAGAATCCCCTGGAGCCGGCCAACACCAACGAGGTGCAGGGCGGCAAGGTCCTCGACATGATCTTCCGGGGCCTGAAGAAGTACGACCCGAAGACCGGCGCGGCCCAGGACATGCTCGCCGAGCGGATCGACACCTCGGACTCGCAGAACTTCACGATCACCGTCAAGGACGGCTGGACCTTCTCCAACGGGGAGAAGGTGACCGCCAAGTCCTTCGTCGACGCCTGGAACTACGGTGCGAGCCTCAGGAACAACCAGCGGAACGCCTACTTCTTCGGCTACATCCAGGGCTACGACAAGGTCCACCCGGACAGCGGCTCACAGAGCGCCGACACGCTCTCCGGCCTGAAGGTCGTCGACGGCCGGACGTTCACCGTCAAGCTCGCCCAGAAGTTCTCCGGCTTCCCCGACACCCTGGGCTACCCGGCGTTCGCGCCGCTGCCCCGGGCGTTCTTCTCCGACCACACGGCCTGGCTGGCCAAACCGGTGGGCAACGGACCGTACGCCGTCGACTCGTACACCAGAGGGGCGCAGATGTCCCTGCGGAAGTGGGGCGGCTACCCCGGCCCGGACAAGGCACGGAACGACGGCGTGGACCTCAGGGTCTACACGGACAGCGACACCGCCTACACCGACCTGCTGTCCGGCAACCTCGACCTGGTCGACGACGTACCCGCCTACCAGCTGAAGAACGTCAGGAACGACCTCGGCGGCCGCTACATCAGCACCCCCGCCGGCATCATCCAGACCCTCGCCTTCCCCTACTACGACAAGGACTGGGACAGGAGCGGCTCGGAGAAGGTCCGCAAGGGCCTGTCCATGGCGATCAACCGCAGACAGATCACCGACACGATCTTCCAGAAGACCCGCACCCCGGCCACCGACTGGACCTCGCCCGTCCTCGGCGCGGACGGCGGCTTCCAGGCCGGGCTGTGCGGGGACGCCTGCGACTACAACCCCGCCGAGGCCAAGAAGCTGGTGAAGGAGGGCGGCGGGCTCCCCGGCGGACAGGTCAGGATCACCTACAACGCCGACACCGGCTCGCACAGGATGTGGGTGGACGCGGTGTGCAACTCCATCAACAACGCGCTCGGCAACGACAAGGCCTGCGTCGGCAACCCGGTCGGCACCTTCGCCGACTTCCGCAACCAGATCACCCAGCACAAGATGTCGGGGCCCTTCCGCGCCGGCTGGCAGATGGACTACCCGCTCATCCAGAACTTCCTCCAGCCGCTCTACTACACCGGCGCCTCCTCCAACGACGGCAAGTGGTCGAACAAGGATTTCGACCGACTCGTCGACCAGGCCAACGCCCAGACCGACACCGCCAAGGCGGTGCGGACCTTCCAGCAGGCCGAGGAGGTCGTACGGGACAACATGGCGGCCATCCCCCTCTGGTACCAGAACGGCAGCGCCGGCTACTCCGAGCGGCTGTCCCACGTGGCCCTCAACCCGTTCAGCGTCCCCGTGTACAACGAGATCAAGGTCGGCTGAGCCGCCATGGGGCGCTACGTCGTCAGGCGGCTGCTCCAGATGGTCCCGGTGTTCGTCGGGGCCACCCTGCTGATCTTCCTGATGGTGAACGTGATGGGCGACCCCATCGCGGGCCTGTGCGGCGAACGGCAGTGCGACCCGGCGACGGCCGCCCGGCTGAGGCAGGAGTTCGGCCTCGACCAGCCCGTCTGGCAGCAGTACCTGACCTACATGGGGAACGTCTTCACCGGCGACTTCGGGACGGCGTTCAACGGCCAGCCGGTCATCGAGCTGATGTCCACCGCGTTCCCCGTCACCATCCGGCTGACCATCGTGGCGGTCGTCCTCGAGGTCGTCATCGGCATCACCCTGGGCGTGGTCACCGGACTGCGCCGCGGCCGGCCCGTCGACACCGGCGTACTGGTGGGCACCCTGGTGGTCATCTCCGTCCCCGTCTTCGTCACCGGCCTGCTGCTGCAGCTCCTGCTCGGCGTCAAGTGGGGCTGGATCAAGCCGTCGGTCCCGCCGGAGGCCACCTTCACCGAGCTGCTCGTACCCGGTGTGGTCCTGGCCTCCGTCTCGCTCGCCTACGTCACCCGGCTGACCCGCACCTCCATCGCGGAGAACAAGCGCTCCGACTACGTCCGCACGGCGATCGCCAAGGGCCTGCCCAGACACCGCGTCACCACCCGGCACCTGCTGCGCAACTCGCTCATCCCCGTGGTCACCTTCATCGGCACCGACATCGGCGCCCTGATGGGCGGCGCGATCGTCACCGAGCGGATCTTCAACATCCACGGCGTCGGCTACCAGCTCTACCAGGGCATCCTGCGCCAGAACACCCAGACGGTCGTCGGCTTCGTGACCGTGCTGGTGCTGGTCTTCCTGGTCGCCAACCTGCTCGTCGACCTCCTGTACGCCGTACTCGACCCGAGGATCCGCTATGCCTGAGCAGCCGTACGAGCCCGAGGGCGCCATCGCGGGCACCGGCATGGGCGGCGCCATGGACCTGGCGACGAGCGAGGCGGCGACGCTGGAGCGGACCCCGGGAGGCCCGCAGGGGACCGGCCCGGCGGGCAGACCGAGGTCCCTCTGGTCCGACGCCTGGTGGGACCTGCGCCGCAACCCCGTCTTCCTCGTCTCCGGGCTCGTCATCCTCTTCCTCGTCGTCATCTCCCTGTGGCCCTCGCTCATCGCCTCCGGCAGCCCGCTGCAGTGCGACCTCGCCAAGGCCCAGGAAGGCTCCCAGCCGGGCGCTCCCTTCGGGTACGACGGCCAGGGCTGCAACGTCTACACACGGACCGTCTACGGCGCCCGTACGTCCGTCACGGTCGGCGTCTGCGCCACGCTGGGGGTGGCCCTCCTCGGGTCCGTGCTGGGCGGGCTCGCGGGGTTCTTCGGCGGGGCGTGGGACTCGCTCCTGTCCCGCCTCACCGACATCTTCTTCGCGATCCCGGTCGTGCTCGGCGGTCTCGTCCTCCTCTCCGTGGTGACCAGCAATACGGTCTGGCCCGTCGTCGGGTTCATGGTGCTGCTCGGCTGGCCGCAGATCTCCCGCATCGCCCGCGGCTCCGTCATCACCGCCCGGCAGAACGACTACGTCCAGGCCGCCCGCGCCCTCGGCGCCTCCGGCCCCCGCATCCTGCTCCGGCACATCGCGCCCAACGCGGTCGCCCCGGTGATCGTCGTGGCGACCATCGCGCTCGGCACCTACATCGCGCTCGAGGCGACCCTGTCGTATCTGGGCGTCGGCCTGAAGCCGCCCAGCGTCTCCTGGGGCATCGACATCTCCGCCGCCTCCCCGTACGTCCGCAACGCCCCGCACGCCCTGCTGTGGCCCTCCGGGGCGCTCGCGGTCACCGTGCTGGCGTTCATCATGCTCGGCGACGCGGTACGCGACGCCCTCGACCCGAGGCTGAGGTGACGGCGCGGTGCTGCTTCGACTGCGGGACACAGGTGCGGGTTCCGGGACCCCGGGCGGGCTGAGCCGGGCACGGCCCCGGCCGCGACCCGGCCGTGCGTCGGCGGTCCTGGTGCCGGCCTTCGTCACGAGCGCCGAGGTGGCGTGCGTCGTCCTCGGCCGTCCGAAGCGGAGGTGAGCCGCCGTGCTGCTGGAAGTGCGGGATCTGCACGTGGAGTTCCGGACCCGGGACGGGGTCGCCCGGGCCGTGAACGGGGTGAGCTACGGGGTGGACGCCGGGGAGACGCTGGCGGTGCTCGGGGAGTCCGGCTCGGGCAAGTCCGTCACCGCGCAGGCGGTCATGGGCATCCTCGACGTGCCGCCGGGGCGGATCACCGGCGGGGAGATCCTCTTCCGGGGCCAGGACCTGCTGAAGCTGAAGGAGGAGGAGCGCAGGAAGGTCCGCGGCGCCGGAATGGCCATGATCTTCCAGGACGCGCTGTCCGCGCTCAACCCCGTCCTCTCCGTGGGCGACCAGCTCGGCGAGATGTTCGTGGTCCACCGGGGCATGTCGAGGAAGGACGCGCGGGCCAGGGCCGTCGAGCTGATGGAGCGGGTGCGGATCCCGGCCGCCGCCCAGCGGGTGCGCGACTACCCGCACCAGTTCTCCGGCGGCATGCGCCAGCGCATCATGATCGCCATGGCGATGGCGCTGGAGCCGGCGCTCATCATCGCCGACGAGCCCACCACCGCCCTCGACGTCACCGTCCAGGCCCAGGTGATGGACCTGCTCGCGGAGTTGCAGCGCGAGTACCGCATGGGGCTCATCCTGATCACCCATGACCTCGGGGTCGTCGCCGACGTGGCGGACCGGATCGCGGTGATGTACGCGGGGCGGATCGTGGAGTCGGCCCCCGTGCACGACCTGTACAAGGCACCCGCCCACCCCTACACGCGCGGCCTGCTGGACTCCATCCCGCGCCTGGACCAGAAGGGCCGGGAGCTCTACGCCATCAAGGGCCTGCCGCCCAACCTCATGCACATCCCGCCGGGCTGCGCCTTCCATCCCCGCTGCCCGATGGCCCGGGACGTGTGCCGCACCGAGGAACCGCCGCTGTACGAGGTCGACGCGGACCGGGGGAGCGCCTGCCACTTCTGGAGGGAGTGCCTGCATGGCAGCCTCGACGACTGAGCCGATCCTGGAGGTCACCGGGCTCGTCAAGCACTACCCGCTGACCCGGGGCGTCCTGTTCAGGAAGCAGATCGGCGCGGTGAAGGCCGTCGACGGCGTCGACTTCCGCCTGGGCAGGGGCGAGACCCTGGGCGTCGTCGGCGAGTCCGGCTGCGGCAAGTCCACGCTCGCCAGACTGCTGTGCAGCCTGGAGCGGCCCACGGCGGGTTCCATCCGCTTCAAGGGCGAGGAGATCACCCGGCTGTCCGGCCGGGCCCTGAAGGCCGTGCGGCGCAACATCCAGATGGTCTTCCAGGACCCCTACACCTCCCTCAACCCCCGTATGACGGTGGGCGACATCGTCGGGGAACCGTACGAGATCCACCCCGAGGCGGCCCCCAAGGGCGACCGGCGCCGCAGGGTCCGGGAACTGCTGGACGTGGTCGGCCTCGACCCGGAGTACATCAACCGCTACCCGCACCAGTTCTCCGGCGGCCAGCGCCAACGCATCGGCATCGCGAGGGGATTGGCGCTCCGGCCGGAGATCATCGTCGCCGACGAACCGGTCTCGGCGCTGGACGTCTCGGTCCAGGCCCAGGTGATCAACCTGCTGGACCGGCTCCAGACGGAGTTCGAGCTCTCCTACGTCTTCATCGCGCACGACCTGTCGATCGTGCGGCACATCTCCGACCGGGTCGGGGTCATGTACCTCGGGCGGATCGTGGAGACCGGCACGGAGACGGAGATCTACGACCATCCCACGCACCCCTACACCCAGGCCCTGCTGTCCGCCGTGCCCGTCCCCGACCCGGACGCCCGCGAACACCGCGCGCGGATCATCCTCTCGGGTGACGTTCCGTCGCCCACGGACATCCCCTCCGGCTGCCGCTTCCGCACGCGCTGCTGGAAGGCGCGGGAGCGCTGCGCGCTGGAGGTGCCGGCGCTCGCGGTCCCGGAGGAGTTCCGGCACACGACCGGTCCGGCCGCGCACGACTCGGCGTGCCACTTCGCGGAGGACGTGTCGGACGCGTGCTCGGCGCCGGGGCGGGGCGCGCCGCTGGAGGAGCAGGGCAACGGGCCGGGGTGACATGGCGCACCCCGGCCCGTTCACGGCACCCGCACGGCCGTACGCTGTTCAGCCTCGCGCGTCCGTATATCGGTACCGCTTCCGCGAAGTTGCCTGCGTGTTAACGCGGTTCATGCGGTTTTGCCCGGCAATGCCAGGGACCGCCGCAGGAAGTCCAGCTGGAGCCGCAGCAGGTTCTCGGCGACGGTCTCCTGCGGCGTCATGTGCGTGACGCCGGACAGCGGCAGCACCTCGTGCGGACGTCCGGCGGCCAGCAACGCCGAGGACAGGCGCAGGGAGTGGGCGACCACCACGTTGTCGTCGGCGAGACCATGGATGATCATCATCGGGCGGTGCGGCTCGGCCGCGTCGACCAGCCCCGCGTCGTCGACCAGCGAGTTGCGGCGGTAGACCTCCGGCCGCTCGCCCGGGTGCCCGAGGTACCGCTCCTGGTAGTGGGTGTCGTACAGGCGGAGGTCGGTGACGGGAGCGCCCACCACGGCGGCGTGGAAGACGTCGGGGCGGCGCAGCACGGCGAGGGCCGCGAGGTAGCCGCCGAAGGACCAGCCGCGGATGCCCACCCTGGTCAGGTCGAGCGGGAAGTCGGAGGCAAGTGCCTGCAGCACGTCCACCTGGTCCTGCAGGACCACCTCGGCGAGATCGTCCCGGACCGCCTTCTCCCAGGCGGGGCAGCGGCCGGGTGTGCCGCGGCCGTCGGCGACGACCACGGCGAAGCCCTGGTCGGCGAACCACTGCGAGGTCAGATGCGGATTGTGCGCGGCGACGACACGCTGGCCGTGCGGGCCGCCGTAGGGGTCCATGAGGACCGGCAGGGGAGTGTCCCCGTGGTAGTCCCGTGGCATAAGCACGGCGCATGGAATTCGGCGTGCGCCCCCCTGGGTGAGTGTCACGCGCGGGGACAAACCGGGATCTTCTGCGTACGACGTGACAGTCGCCGCCTGTTTTCCGTCACGCATTACCTGGACGGAAGCGCCCGGGCGGTCAAGCGTGGCGGAGGCCAGCACGGTCACGCCCCCGGCGCGCACCGCCGAGTGCACGCCGGGCCCCTGGGACACGCGCTCCACACCGAGCTCATTGACCCGGTAGACGTGCACCTCACCGATCTCCGGCGCCTCGGCCTCCTCACCCGCCGAGGCCGAGACCAGCACGTCGTCGGCGGTCACGTCCAGCACCGCACGGATGTGCAACTGCGGCCCGGTCAACGGGCGTCCGCCCACCGACAGCACCCGCGCCCCGCCCTCGTCCGCGATCCGGACGAGCTGTCCCGAGGGACTCCAGCAGGGCACACCGGGGAAAAGATCAAGCCATGTTGGATCTTCATCGGCATGGACCATCCGAGTCGCCCCCGACTCCGGGTCCACCGCGAGGAACAGCTGGCTGCGCTGGTCCCGCGCCTGCACCAGAAGCAGCGGTGCCCCCGCGTCTGACCAGTGCACACGCGCCAGATAGGGGTAGCGCGCCCGGTCCCAGACGACCTCCGTGCGCCCGCCGTCGAGCCCGACCACGAACAGGCGCACGTCCGCGTTTTCCGTCCCCGCGGCCGGGTACGCGACAGAGTTCGGCTCACGCTCCGGGTGGGCGGGATCGGCGATCCACCACCGCCGCACCGGCGTGTCGTCCACGCGCGCCACGAGCAGCCGATCCGACGCCGGGGACCACCAGAACCCACGCGAACGAGCCATCTCCTCGGCCGCGATGAACTCGGCCAGCCCATAGGTGACGCCCTCCGACTCCGGCTCCGCCAACGCCCGGTCGCCCTCGCCCTCGGCGCCCACGACCCGCAGGGCGCCCTGGGCGACGTACGCCACGTGCCGTCCGTCGGGCGCCGGGCGCGGGTCGATCACCGGTCCGGGGACGGGGAATTCGCGTGCGGTGCCCGCCCTCAGCTCGGCTGTGAAAAGCCGCCCTGACAAGGCGAAAGACGCCAGTTCCAGGGCCGCGTCGGTGGCGTAGCCGACGATTCCGGCACCCCCCTCACGGCTGCGCTCACGGCGCGCCCGCTCCTCGGGCGAGAGCTGTTCGGAAGCGCCTTCGAGCAGGGTGCGGGGGTCGGCCGCCACGCGCTCGCCGCCGTCCGCCAGGTCCAGGACCCAGAGGGAGTTGGCCCGGTCCGTACCGGAGGGCGAGCGCAGGAACGCGACACGCGAACCGTCGGGCGCCACGGTGAACGAGCGCGGCGCGCCGAGGGTGAACCGCTGGGTGCGGGCGTGCCGTCGGGGAAAGGAGACAGGCTCGGTCGTCATGCCCTGACCATATTGGCCATGCGCCCCCTTGTGCGGCCGTGCGCCCAGCGATGCTCGAGCACCGATAGTTATGATCACTACCGCTATGTGGGTATGAACCTGCTGGCTACTGTATGGATTTGCTGGATCGATCTACACCCCCCATAGTCCGACCCCCCACATCCCTGGGATCTTTGGAGGTGAGCCGCCGTGGCACTCTCGATTTCGGCGGTGGTGCTGCTGGCGATCATCGTCTTCCTGCTGGTCAAGAAATCAGGGCTGAAGGGCGGCCATGCGGTCGTCTGCATCCTCCTCGGCTTCTACCTCGCCTCCTCGACGGTCGCTCCGACGATCAACGAGCTGACGACCAACGTGGCGAGCATGATCGGCAGCATCAAGTTCTGATGAGGCTGCGCTGAGACGGGGCAGCCGGCAGGGCCCTGCGACCGAGCCCGGTCCTTCGGCTGTCGCGTTCTGGTGCTTTCTGGTGCCCGGCTCCGTAAGCTTTACGGTTCTAGGACCAGTGAGGCTCAGGGGGGCGGCGCGTGGACGGTCGGGACGTGGACAGACGGCTCCGGGAGCTGGCCAAGGCATCGCCCAACTTCGGACGTCTCTACGGCTACCAGCCGCTCCTCGCGATCTACGGGTCGCAGGCAGAACTCACCGTGCTGACCAACCCGAACGCCGCCTACGTGAGCGCCGGGCAGTTCGGTGAGGTGCTGGCCGAGGAGTTCGTCACCCGTACGGGTACCCGTGTCGAGGGCACCAACCAGGTCGACCGCATCAACGCTCTCACACGGGCCGGTGTTCTCGTCGGCTGGAGCCGTGACGCTTTCCACAAGCTGCGCCGGGGCCGCAACGACGCCGCGCACAACCACCTCTTCGACACGACGAAGGCCCTTGAGGCCCTGAAGCTCTGCTGGCAGCTCGGTGACCTCTTCGACCGGGCCATGGGGGGCACGCGCGCGGTAACGGCGTTCGTACCGCCCACACTGCCCACTGAGGCGACGCTGACCGACCCCGAGGAGATCGCGCAGCTACGGGAGGCGCTGGACGGGCACCGGCGCACGTTGGCCGAGTCCCGCGTCAAGCTGTCGGAGACCAGCGACCGGCTGGAGGCCGAGCGGCGGGCCCGCGCCGAGGCCGAGGCACTCATCGCCAACGCTGAGCAGGCCAAGGCCACGTACACGGCGCAGATCGAGGAACTGCGGGCACAGGTCACCGAACTGCGGGCCGCGCACCAGCAGCAGTACGACCGCGAGCGGCTGCGACCCCGCAAGGTCGCCTCCGCCGCGCGCGACGCCATCGTGGAGCGCGCCCAGCGCCCGGCGCCCCTCAACGAGGTGCAGGCGCGGGCGAAGATTGACGCGATGCTCGCCAAGGCCGGCTGGGTGATCCAGGACAAGGCGGATGCGAACCCGCTGGACGAGCGCGGCAGGGGTGTCGCCATCCGCGAGTTCACCGTGGCGACCGGCCGTGCCGACTACGTCCTCTACGTGGACGGAAAGATCGTCGGCGTCATCGAGGCCAAGCGCGAGGGCGCATCGCTGGCCGGTGCCCTGACCCAGAACGAGCGGTACGCGGCAGGGGTGCTCAAGGAACACGCCATGGCCGTGTGGCGCCGCGAGGAACCCTTCGCGTTCCGCTACGCCACGACCGGCACGGAGACGTACTTCCTCAACCGGATCGACCCCGAGGCCCGCTCGCGCGAGGTTTTCACCTTCCACCGCCCCGGGACACTCGCAGCGTGGATGCGCTACGCCGACGAGCACCCGGACGCCCCAACGTTCCGGGCGGCGTTGCGCACGAGCATGCCGCTGCTGGAGACGCACGGCCTGCGCATGGCCCAGGTGGAGGCGATCACGGGCCTGGAGGACTCCCTGGCCGCCGACAAGCCGCGCGCCCTGATCCAGATGGCCACGGGCGCCGGCAAGACCTTCACGGCCGTCACGGAGACCTATCGGCTGCTCCGCCACGCGGGTGCCCGCCGCGTTCTCTTCCTCGTCGACCGCAACAACCTCGGCCGCCAGGCCCGTGCGGCGTTCGACAAGTACCGGACGCCGGACGAGAACCGGAAACTGACCGATCTCTACAACGTGGACATGCTGGGCCGCGGCGGGCTCCAGGAGACCTCCTCGGTCGTGATCTCGACGATCCAGCGGATGTACGCACTTCTCAAGGGCGAGCCGCTGCCGGACGAGCCGGAGGTCGAGGACTGCGAGGACGAGAACGCCTCGCCGCTGGACGAGAGCTACGCGACGGACGAGCCGATCAGCGTCGATTACAACCCGGACGTACCGATCGAGTCGTTCGACGTGATCATTGTGGACGAGTGCCACCGATCGATCTACGGACTGTGGCGCGGCGTCCTGGAGTACTTCGACGCCCACCTCGTAGGCCTCACCGCCACGCCCACCCGCCAGGCCAAGGGCTTCTTCGACCACAACGAGGTCTCGAAGTACACCTACGAACAGGCTGTCGCCGACGGAGTCAACGTCGACTTCGACATCGTGCGCCTCAACACCGACCTGCGTGAGAACGGCGGGGCGAAGATCGAGGCGGGTACGACGGTCCGCATCCGCGACCGGCAGACGCGCGCCCAGCGTTACGAGGAGCTGGACGAGGACTTCACCTACACCACCGCACACCTCGGCCGTACGGTGATCACTGAGGACGAAATCCGGGCCGTGCTGACGACGTACAAGAACCACTGGCAGCGGTGGTTTCCCGGCCGGGCCGACCTCCCCAAGACCCTGATCTTCGCGGGCCCCAAGGACGACCACGCCGACGAGGTGGTCAAGCAGGTGAAGGAGGTCTTCGGCCGGGGCGAGGAGTTCGCGAAGAAGATCACCTATAGGTCGCGGGAGAACGGCGACGACCCCGAATCGCTCATCAACGACCTGCGTAACTCGCCGAGGCTGCGGGTCGCGGTCACCGTCGACATGATCGCCACCGGCACGGACGTGAAGCCGCTGGAGTGCGTGATCTTTCTGCGGTCGGTGAAGAGCCCGGTGCTCTTTGAGCAGATGAAGGGGCGTGGGGCCCGCTCCATTGACCCGGACGATTTGAAGAAGGTGACTCCAGACGCGGCCTCTGACCTGAAGAAGGACCACTTCGTCCTCATCGACGCGGTCGGCGTCACCGATTCCCCGCTGGTGGACGCCCGGCCACTGATCCCTGCCGGGGAGCAGCGGAGCGTCCCGCTGGCGAAGCTGCTCGACAAAGCGGGCACGCGGTCGCTCACGGCGGATGAGGCGGAGGTCCTGGCGCGCCGCCTGGCCCGCATCGACCGCCAGCTCGGCGACGAGGAGCGGGGCCTGATCGCCCAGACGTCCGGAGGCGTCACCCTGGCCGACCTGGCCCGCCGTATCACGGACGCGGTGGATGTCGACACGCAGGACGAGGCTCGTCATGAGGGCGGGCCCGAGCTGGCCCGCAAGCGGGTCCATGATGCTGTGGCGCCCCTCACCTCCAACCCGGAGCTGCGCAAGCTGATCCTCGAGATCCGGCACCAGCAGGACCTGACCTACGACGAGACGACCGAGGTGCTGGTCACCGAGCTGCGCGAAATACCCCGTGAGGAGCGTGCGCGCAAGGAACTGGCCGAGTGGAACGCCCTGCTCACCAAGGAGCAGCGTGACGAGAACGCGGCGATCCGGGTCGCTCTGGGCAGCGGGGCGCGTGTCGCTCCGCGCGAGGCACGGGCGGCACTGAGGGAGCTCGCGACCAAGGTGCGGGCGACCAACCGTGCCTGGACGACGACGGTCCTCTGGGACCACTACGAGCAGCTCGGCAGGGCGGCGGCGAGCCCCGGCAAGGAAGCCGGCCTGGGCGACCTCGTACGGCTCATCCGCTACGAGCTCGGTGCGGACGACGAGCTTCGCCCGTACCGTACGGTGGTCGAGGAGCGCTTCGAGGGCTGGCTGCTGCGGCAGCGGCAGGCGGGCGTGGAGTTCACGGACGACCAGCTGTGGTGGCTGGAGCGGATAAGGAACGCCATCGCCACCGACATCGGCATCGAGCCGGGAGACTTCGGGCACGCACCTTTCTCCGAGCGCGGCGGAGGCCGAGGCTTCATGCGGGCGTTCGGGGACAAGGACAGGGCGCTGGAACTGTTGGATGAGCTGAATCAGGAACTGGCTTAAATGAGCTTCCTGGATGCACGGAGAGGGGCCAGGTGGCGCTGACTGTAACACCAGCGGAATTGGTTGCTGCTGCGGAAGCATCGGGCTCGCCGGGGCTGCTTGGACGGCACCCCTCATGGGAGCGTGTTCCGTTGAAAGCCGTTGCCGAAGTTCTCAATGGATTTCCGTTCAAGTCTGATCAGTTCAACATCGAAGGCAAGGGAACCCCTCTAGTAAGAATTCGGGACGTGGGGCGTCAGATTCCCCAAACATGGTATGTGGGGGAATTTGATCCTGCTTATCTTATTAATTCGGGTGACATTCTAGTTGGGATGGACGGAGATTTTCGAGTCGCTGCATGGCGCGGGCCCCAAGCCTTGCTGAATCAGCGTGTTTGCAAGATCTCTGTGCGGAATCATAAATTCTATGACGAGCGTTTCTTGGTGCTTTGCTTGCAAGGTTACTTGGATGCTATTGCTGCTGCTACTTCATCGGTCACCGTGAAGCACTTGTCTTCTCGGAGTGTCGAGAACATCCCGCTTCCGCTGCCGCCGCTCGCGGAGCAGCACCGCATCGTTGAGGCTCTCGAGGAGCAGCTTTCGCGGCTGGAAGAGGCGAAGGCCCAGTTTATGCTGGTCGATGCCAGGATTGAGGCACTTATCGCCCGCTGTATGGACGACCTGGTCCTTGGTGAAGGTTGGAGGACGCGGGGGACGCTGTCTGCGGACCTGTTGACACGCCTCGGGTCATCCAAGACGAAGCGGTTCCGCTATGAAGCCCTTCCGCAGTTGCCTTCGGGGTGGCAGTGGTGCAGGGCCGAGGAAGTGTGTGTCAGTATTTTTTGCGGGTCGACACCTAAGCCGCATCTGATGCACTCCGGTCGGGGCGCGGTTCCCTTCCTCAAGGTTTACAACATCATGAAGGCGGGAGGCATCGATTTCTCCGTTAATCCCACCTTCGTTGACGTTGAGACCCATGAGGGGTTGCTGAAGCGCTCCCGCGTGAGGCCGGGTGACGTAGTGACGAACATTGTTGGGCCGCCGCTAGGAAAGACAGCGCTAATTCCGTCATCGCACCCTGAGTGGAATATCAATCAGGCGATTGTCGCCTTCCGGGGTGGCGACTCAGTCACTCCCGACTGGTTGGCATTGGTGCTCAGGTCGCCCATGATCTTGAGCCTGCTCCAAGCGACGGCGAAGGCGACAGCAGGTCAGTTCAATGTCGCGCTCTCTACGTGTCGTGACTTGCCTATCCCGGTTCCGCCTGTATCCGTACAGCAGGAGATCACGGCGCGGGGGCAGACGCTCTTGGATGGCATTGAGCGCCTGAGGCCGGTCAGCTCCACAGTTCGTCGCCGCGCAGATGCGCTGCATCGTGCGTTGCTGGGCAAGGCGTTCAGAGGAGCCTTGGTGCCGCAGGATCCGAACGACGAATCACCTTCGGTATCCCTGACGCGAATTGCTGGTGAGCAAGAGGTGCAGTCAAAGGCCAAGCGTCCCGGTAAAACTACGGCAAGGAAGCTAACCAAGGCCCCCGCCCCGCGAGCCGCCGAGGCAAGCAGCCCCGCCCCCGAGCCGACCCCCGCCCCCGCCCTCGCCGTACAGCAGGAGTTCGACCTGTGACCGCCCCCGCAGACGCACAGCAGCCCGCCGAGAAGGCCAAGGTCGCCGCGCAGACCAACACCCTGGTCTCCAAGCTCTGGAACTACTGCAACGTCCTCCGCGACAACGGCATGTCCACCATCGAGTACGTCGAGCAGCTCTCCTATCTGCTCTTCCTTAAGATGGTCGACGAGATTGAGAACGACCCCTGGGACGGGCACGACATGAGTGCGATCGTCCCTGCCAAGTACAACTGGCAGTCACTTGTGGGCAAGCGCGGCCCCGAGTTGGAAAAGCACTACCGCGAGGTTTTGGAGCATCTCGGACGCGAGCCCGAGACCACGATCGGCACGATCTTCGCCGACGCTCAGAACCGGATCACCAAGCCTGCCCTCCTCGAAAAGCTCGTCGTCGAGCTGATCGGCCGGGAGGAGTGGACAGTCACCGGGACGGACCTGAAGGGTGACGCTTACGAAGGTCTGCTCGCCAAGGGCGCCTCGGACACCAAGACCGGCGCCGGCCAGTACTTCACGCCCCGCCCGCTCATCGACGCCATGGTCGAGGTCATGCGGCCAGGCCCGGACGACACCATCACCGACCCGGCCTGCGGTACGGGCGGCTTCCTCATCGCGGCGCACGCCTACATCCGCGAGCACCACATGAAGACCATGTCGCTGGACGAGCGCATGGCCTACGACAGCGGACGCAAGATCTGGGGCAACGAACTCGTCACCGGCACCGCACGCCTCGCCGCGATGAACATGCTCCTTCACGGCATCGGCAAGAGCGACGGCCCCAGCCTCATCGACGTCGGCGACGCCCTCGCCGACAAGCCCAGCGGCAAGCACGCCACTCTGGTTCTCGCCAACCCTCCCTTCGGCCGCAAGTCCGCGATCAGCGTGATCGGTCAGGACGGCGAGGTCGAGAAGGAGGACATCCAGTACGACCGCGACGACTTCACCGCGACCACGACCAACAAGCAGCTCAACTTCCTGCAGCACATCATGTCGCTCACGGCTGTCGGAGGGCGTGCCGCCGTCGTCCTGCCGGACAACGTCCTCTTCGAGGGCGGGGCCGGTGAGAAGGTCCGCCGCAAACTGCTGAGCGAGTGCAACCTGCACACCATCCTGCGGCTGCCCACCGGCATCTTCTACGCGGGCGGGGTCAAGGCGAACGTCCTCTTCTTCGAGAAGAACTCCCCGCGCGCCGACGGCAAGCCGCAGACCACGGAGACCTGGGTCTACGACTTCCGTACCGGCCAGCACTTCACGCTGAAGCAGCGTCCGCTCACCCGCGCCCACCTGGACGACTTCGTGAAGGCCTACCGTCCGGGCGATCCCCTGTCGTCCCGCGTCGAGTCCGAGGACGAGAACGGGCCGTTCAAGAAGTTCAGCTACGAGGAGCTCATCGCCCGCGACAAGGTCAACCTCGACATCACCTGGATGAAGGATCCGGCCCTCGAAGACGCCGACAGCGGTCTGCCGCCCGAGGTGATCGCCGAGGAGATCGTCCGCGACCTCCAGTCCGCCCTGAACGAGTTCACGGCCATCGCCCGCTCCCTGGGCGGCGAGGTAGATGTACCGGAGGCTGAGGTCGAGTAACGAGCCGGTCAGCCCTCGGACGCGTACGGCACGAAGTCTGCCCAAGCTTCCGGCGAGAGCCGGAGGCTTGGGCCAGCGGTGTGCTTGGAGTCGCGTACGTGGACGATGCCGGTGGTCGTTGCGACCTCAACGCATTCGTTGCTGTTACTGCTGTCGCTGTAGCTGCTTTTGAACCACCGAAGCCCCGGGCCGTCCTCCGCGCAGGTCTTCCGGATCATGTCTCCCCCAGCAGTTGCTCGATGAAGGCCAGCGACTCCTCTGGCGAGAGAGCCTGAGCCCGGATGATGCCACACCGCAGTTCCATGATCCGAAGATGCTTCAACTCGGAGACCGGCCGACTGCCGAAGTCTCCTTCGGCGCGGCCGACTGCCGTGCCATCAGCGAACTTCAGGACTTGGATCTCTCCTCCCATGCCGGCATGGACCGCGCGGTCGATCGGCATCACCTGGATCTCCACGTTCCTCATCTGACCGAGTTCCAGAAGATGTTCCAACTGGCGACGCAACACCATTTTGCCTCCGAGTGGACGCCTGAGCGTCGCCTCTTCCTGGACGAAGCACAGGTCGGGAGCAGGTTCACGCTCGAAGATCGATTTCCGGGCCATACGTGCACCGACCAGCCGCTCCACCTCGTCCTGCGGGTGAGCAGGCCGTCGCATCCCGAACAATGCACGCATGTACTCCGCCGTCTGCAACAAGCCGTGAAGATTGTGGGTCCCGTAAGCAGTCAGCTCGGCCGCTTTAGCCTCCATTCGCGCAAGGTCCCGAACCGTCTTGGGGTAGCGGACCTTCTTCACGTCCTCCTTCATCGCAGAGAGCAGCCCACCAGCCCCCAACACCTTGTCGGCCTTGTCCAGATACTCGGGCCGGGGGATCCTCTTGCCGCCCTCGATTTTGTAGACCAGGTCCTCCCCGTAGCCGACGGCCTTGCCGAACTCGCCGGCCCGCATCCCCACCGCCTCCCGCCGCAGCTTCAACTGCCGCCCCACCGTGGCGATCACGGCCACGCCCCAGTCGTCGTCCGGGTCGACCTCCCAGCCCGGCTCGTCCGCCTCGGTCCTGAGCCGTACCGCCTCGCCGTCCACCGACATCCGCGCCCCTCCGCCGTATCGCCTGGTGCTCGCACGCCCTACCCGTACGCCCGCTGCCGACAGTCCGGACGCCACCGGACAACCACCGGACAGTCACCGTACGCAACTGCGTAGTCACTCATCACGGTAAGCCTCACCAGCCACTCTGAGTGACGTGAATCAGGAAATCGTCGAGACCACGACCCAACTCGACAGCGCTGCCCCCAGCTTCACCGTCCTGCTGTCCTGCACCCCGCGCGGAGCGCGGCTCGCCCGGTTGTTCGCCGCCGACCAGCTCCGCGCCAGGGAGCTCCAGCAGGACCCCGCGACGCACATCGTTGCCGAACTCGCGGCCAACGCCGCCACCCACGGCCGCGTGCCCGGTCGCAGTTTCCGCCTCTCGCTCCACGTGGTCGGCCGCATCCTGCGTATCGAGGTCACGGACACGCGCGGTGACTGTCTGCCCAAGCTTCAGGATCCACAGGCACACGCCGAGTCCGGACGTGGCCTGCTCCTCGTGGACGCCCTCGCCGATCGCTGGGGCGTCACCCAGGACCGGTTCCCACGCAAGTCCGTCTGGGCCGAACTGCAGCTTCCTCCGCCGGAGCTCGCACCGACGGGCTTCGGTGGAATCGGCGACTGAGAAGCAAAGAACCGTGGAGGGAAAGAACCCCCACCAAACCCCACCCCTCCCGCCCGCGGCCCGCGCTCACCCAAGCGGGTGAACATCTCCGGCTCAACTGGATTCCGGAGCCCCCGACGCCCCTACGCTCAGCCCAACACAACCGTAGACATGCGACGGCCCCCGCCGGGACGGCAATCCCAATGCGAGGGCCTGACCACCGAGGAAGGTAAGAGCTTCCCGATGGGTATCCAGAACCCTAGCGTGCCCCCGCACGCTCAGTCCCGCGCTGCGGGCAACAAGCACCCGAACCGGGGCCACCACACCGGCGGGCTCCTTCACGAGCACACCCGCCACACCACCCGCTTCACGGTGATCGGCAACCACCTGGTCCAGCATCCCGACCTCTCCCTCCTCGCGATCGGCCTGGGCTGCCACATCCAGTCGCTGCCGAAGGGGGCCCGCGTGGACATCAAGAGCCTCGCCGCCCGCTTCCCCGAGGGAACGACGCGGATCGCCGCCGCGCTGCGTGAACTGGAAGCCCACGGCTACCTGCGCCGCGAACGCCACCGCGTCCCCGACGGCCGGATCGTCACCCGCACGGTCTCCTGCAACCAGCCCACCGCCTCCCGCAACCAGCCGGCGGCCCGGCGTCACGCCGACAAGCCGGGTTACCCTGACCGGGCCGCCACTCGAACGGCGGCACCGCCCACCAGGCACGCACCCGCCCGCACCCGCAAGCCCCTCCCCGCAGTGCCGCAGCCTGCCTGCACAGCCTCGTCCCTCCTCCAGGCGGCCACTGATCTCCTCGCCGACCTGCGGCGCCACGACTCCCGGCTGTTTCTCTCCGCCCGCGACGCGGCCCACCTGGCCCCCGGTGTCGCCGCTTGGCTGGAGCGTGACGTCAGCCCCACCGCGGTACGACGGGCGCTGACCGCCGACCTGCCGCCCGAGGGGCCGCACCGGCCTGCCGCCCTGCTGGCCCACCGCCTCGTCGAGCAGCTGCCGCCAGCGCCCCCGTTCCGGGAGCCGGCCGCTCCAGCGTCCGTACGACACCCGCTCCAGACGTGCGACGGCTGTGAGCGGGCCTTCCGTGCCCCCGAACCCGGCCGCTGCCGTGACTGCCGCCGCGACGCCCAGGAATCCTGACGTCGAAGGGCGTCTTCCGGATACGGACGGGCCGCTTTCGGTCACCTTGATCGGAAGCGTCACCGCGTGGCTTGACTGGCCCCCCTGCGTCTCGGGAATCGTTCTCGTAGAGATCGTCGCGGGTACTTTTCTCGGGGGAGCGCATGGCCATTTCCAGACCGCGGACGCAGCAGTTCGAGGCGTTCATGACGAATCTTTCCTACGCCCGGCGCATGGTCAAAGCGGGTGCCATGCTGACGCCCTTCCGGTCTCCCACGATCGACATCGACGACTTCTACCGGGCGGCCTGGGTCCAGGCGGTCGCGGCCATCGACCACTGGCTGCACGAGGAAGTGCTGCGCCGGGTCGCCGAGCTGGCGGCCAGGGACAGCCCCGAGATGCCGTACCAACTCCGGGTTTACGAGTTGCCGTTGCACACGGTCGAGGCCGTGCGGCGCGGTGACGTCACCCTGCCGGACGCCGTGGTCGCGCACCTGCGGGAGAAGCTCTCCGGGCAGGCGCTCCAGCATCCCGGAAAGATCTCCGAAGTGCTCAAGCTCGTGACGGAGAAGAAGGTCTGGTACGAAGCGGCGGGCTGCGTCAACAAAGAGTTTTTCCAGGGCCGCACCACACTCAACGAGAAGAAACTCCGCGGCCGCTACCTGGAGATCACCCAGCGGCGCAACAAAATCGCGCACGACGCCGACCTGATCGACGGTGACCTCCAGCAGCGACGTCCGATCGACGAGGCTGAGGTGACGGACGCCATCGACTGGATCGAGCGGATCGCGCTGGCGATCGCCCATGTGCTCGACAGCGGAGAGTGAGAAGCGGCCAGGGACGCGGCGGCCGGCCGGCGAGGAACTCGTAGGCTGGGGCCATGACGGAACTGCCAGCCCGGCGTCTGCTGCTGGTGCATGCTCATCCGGACGATGAGTCGATCAACAACGGCGCGACCATGGCCGAGTACGCGGCCCGGGGTGCCCGGGTGACGCTGGTCACCTGCACTCGCGGTGAGCGCGGTGAGGTCATTCCGCCCGAGATGCGGCATTTGACCGGCGCCGCCCTCGGGGAGTACCGCCTGCGCGAGCTGGCCGCCGCCATGGGTGAACTCGGGGTCACGGACTTCCGGCTGCTCGGCGGCGCGGGGCGTTACTCGGACTCCGGGATGATGGGCATCGCGGACAACGAGGACCCCGGCTGCTTCTGGCAGGCCGACGTCGACGAGGCCGCCGGACATCTCGTCGAGGTGATGCTCGAGGTCCGCCCCCAGGTGCTGGTGACCTACGACGAGAACGGCGGGTACGGTCACCCGGACCACATCCAGGCCCACCGCGTCGCCATGCGGGCCGTGGAGCTGGCCGCCGAGGCGGGCTGGCGGATCCCCAAGGTCTACTGGAACCGGGTCCCGCGCTCCGTCGCCGAGGCCGCCTTCGCCCGCCTCGGCGACGAACTGCCCGGCCTGCCCTTCGGAAAGAGCGCCGCCGTCGCCGACGTACCGGGTGTGGTCGACGACGACCGGATCACCACCGCGATCGACGGCACCGCGTACGCCGCCGCCAAGGCCGCCGCGATGCGCGCGCACGCCACCCAGCTCGACGTCGCCCCGGACGCACCGTACTTCGCGCTCTCCAACGAGCTGGCGCAACCCCTGTTCACCACCGAGTACTACGAATTGGTGAGCGGGGAGCGACCGGCCGTGCAGGAGGCCGATCTGTTCGCCGGGATCGATCTGCTCCCCGAGGTGGAGGAGACGTCATGAGCTCGGGAGGAAGGGGCTCCATGCTCGCGCAGCCGTTGCAGCGGCCCTCCGGTGGGCGGGTGGCCGCCCTGCTGGGGCTGTTCGTGCTCGGTGCGGTCGTCGCCCTCGCCGGGGCCCTGGTGCAGGCCGGCTGGTTCCCGGGCGGACTGCTGCTGGCCCTGGCCGGCGCGGCCGGAGTGTTCCTGGGCGGGGCGTATGCCCTGGGCAGCCGCGCCGGCGCGGTCGCGCCGGTGGCCGGCTGGATCGTCACCGTCATCTTCCTCACCACCAGCCGTCCCGAAGGGGACTTCCTGTTCGGCGCGGGCGGTGGCACCTACCTGTTCCTGCTCGGCGGCATGGCCCTCGCTGTGATCTGCGCCACCCTTGCGCCGGGGCGGCAACCTGGGGGCGACGCGCCCCGACTTGGCAAGTGACGTACCACTTCGCGATGCGGTGCGCGTGCGAGTCCCGTGTGGGTTTCCCAGCGGTCGTGGGATAAGCGCCAGAAGTGGCCAGTATGGTGGTGCGCGCCGCCGAGTCGCCCGAGAGAGGTCGTAACGCGGGCGGCGGAGCCAACCGGGAGAACCTGCCTTGAGTCGTGAAACTGACACTCCGTCCTCCGGCCCCAACGGGCGCGGCGGAGCCGCATACCCTTCGGGCACGCCGCCGTACGGAACCCCCATGGTTTCCGACGGCGGTACGGACGCGGGCCGTTCGGCCGCGCAGCCGGAGGAGCGCAAGACCGAGACCACCCTGACGACCCGGATCCGGATCAACATCCCCGGATCCAGGCCGATCCCGCCGGTCGTGATGCGCACGCCCGTCGCGGACGCCGAGAAGGGCACCGACGACACGGCCGCCGAGCCGCAGCCCGCGGCCGCCACCACGATGTCCACGGGCACCGTCGCGCCGCCCGCCGACCCCGCGGCGCCGGCCGACGAGAAGGCCAGCGACTGGTTCGCGCCCCGCAAGTCCGGCGCGGGCAAGGGCGGTCAGGGCGGCGGCGGCACGAACGGCGCCGGTCTGCCGGGCGGTTCCGCCGCCGGCGGTACGACGGCGCCGGGCCCGGACGCCCCGGGCGGTGGTGCGCGTCCGAACGGTTCCGCTCCCGTGGGCGGTGCGCGTCCGGGTGCCGGGCGCCCCGGCGGTGTGGTCGGTTCGATGAGCGTGCCGGGTGCTTCCCGGTCGGGCGGGACGAACGGCGCGGGGCTTCCCGGCGCCACCGGTGGTCCCGTGGCTCCCGGGCACGGCGGCGGCACCGGTTCCTTCGACGTGACCGAGGCGCTGGCCGCGGGCCCGCTGGGCAGCGGCAACGGAACTCGCCCCGGCTCCGGCTCATCCTCCGGACCGGGGGACAGGGGCGAGCCGCGGCGTGCCGAACTGCCGTACTTCGCGGAGAACGGCCGCGGCGGCCAGAACGGCCCCACCGGTACGAACGGTCAGGGCGGCCAGGCCGGCCCCGGTGGCCCCGGCACCTTCAACGGGCCCGCCGGCCCGACCGGTGGTCCGGTCACCGGCGACGGCCCGCTGGTGCCCCCCGTCGGCGGCGGACAGGGCGGCCTGGGCGACCTCGGCATGCAGCCCGGCACCGCGTTCGAGACCCCGGAGAACTTCAGCGGCCCCGGCCCCGGCGCCGCCCGCACGGCCCCCGGCGCCACCCGTACGGCCCCGGGCGGCCCCCGTACGGCCCCCGGCCCCGGGCAGGGCCCCGGCTCCGCCCAGGGACGCGGCCCGGGTGGCGGCATGAGCGACGACACGGCGATCCTCACCCCGCAGAAGCCGGCGCCCGAGCCCGGCACGCCCGGATACCGCCCCCCGGCGGAGAACGTCTCCGGGCACACCGTCACCAGCGGCATGCCCGTCGTCCCGTCGGGTGGCGACTCCCCGTTCGGACCGGGTGCGCGTACCGGTGGACCGCAGTCGCCCACGCCCCCCAAGCTGCCCGAGCCGGCCGCGCAGAAGGCGGCGGAGAGCAAGCCCAAGAAGCAGAAGAAGGGCCGCAGCAAGCTGGTGCTGCTCGGCGGCGGCGTGGTCATGGTCGCCGGTGTCGCCTACGGCGCCGGCCTGCTGATGAACCACTCCGACGTGCCCAAGGGCACCACCGTGCTCGGCGTCGACATCGGCGGCGGCACCCGTGACGACGCGGTCAAGAAGCTCGACGACGCCTTCGGCGACAAAGTGAACAAGCCGCTGAAGCTGTCGGTGGGCGGCAAGACGGTCTCCCTCACGCCGGACAAGGCGGGACTGCAGTTCGACTTCCAGTCGACGGTCGGCGCGGCGGCGAAGAGCGACTACAACCCCGTCTCCGTGATCGGCTCCCTCTTCGGCCAGAAGCGGGTCGTCGAGCCGGCCATGCCGGTCGACGGGGAGAAGCTCCAGGCGGCCCTCCAGGCCGCGGGCGGCGGCTCCGGCTCGGTCACCGAGGGCACGATCAAGTTCGAGCCCGGGAAGGCCGTCGCGGTCTACGGCAAGGCGGGCAAGGCCATCGACGCCGGCCGGTCGACACAGGCGGTCCGGGAGGCCTACCGCGCGGAGGTGGAGACGGGCACGGCGACTCCGGTGACCGTGCCGACGACCACCAAGCAGCCGACGGTCTCCAACGCCGAGGTCGACCGGATGATGAAGCAGTTCGCGGAGCCGGCGATGTCGGCGAACGTGACCGTGCAGACGGACGCCGCGCACTCGATCCCGATGAGCCCGCAGAACTCGCTGTGGAAGTTCCTCAGGGTGACGGCGGTCGACGGGAAGCTGGTCGACAAGCCCGACCTGGCCGCCCTGAAGAAGCTGTACGGCCAGACGTTCGACGGCGTGCTGATCACCCGGGCCGACGGCAAGAAGACGCCCCTCACGCCCGAGGAGATCTACCTCAACCTGCGCACCGCGCTGATGAGCAGGACCAACCGGATCGCGGTCATCGACACGAATCCCAGCTAGGGCCTGTCCGGCCGACGTGAGGGAGGGGGGGGGGGGGGGCGGGGGGGGGGGGGGGCCCGGCGGGGGCCCGCCCCCGCCCGCCCCCCCCCCCCCCCCGCGCGGCGGGGGGGGGGGGGCCGCCGCCGGGGGGGGGCGCGGCGGGGGGGGCCCCGGGGGGGCCGCCCCCCCCCCCCCCCCCCCCGGGGGGGCCGGGGGGCCCCCCCCCCCCCCCCGGGGCCGGGGGGGGGCCCCCCCCCCCCCCGCCCCCCCCCCCGCCCCTCCCTCACATCCAGTCACACCCGTCGCATGACATCTGTCATCCGGCACTCGGGACCGCCGACACTGACGGCGCACCGGCCGCCGGGGCCAGCATGTACGTCATGACAACGACAGCGGCGACCACCGGCACCCCGGTGGTCGGGTTCGATCAGGTGAGCAAGACGTACGGGAGCACCCGGGCCGTGGACGGGCTCTCGCTGCGGCTGCACCCGGGCGAGACCGTGGCCCTCCTGGGCCCGAACGGCGCCGGCAAGTCCACCACCCTCGACCTGCTGCTGGGCCTCAAGCAGGCCGACGGCGGCACGGTCAGCGTCTTCGGCACCAGCCCGCGCGAGGCGATCGTCGCCGGACGCGTCGGGGCCATGCTGCAGAGCGGCGGGCTGATGGACGAGGTCACCGTCGCCGAGCTGGTCCGGCTCGCCTGCGATCTGCACCCGCGGCCGTACAAGGTCACCGACGTGCTCGCCCGCGCCGGCATCACCCAGATCGCCGACCGCAAGGTCAACAAACTCTCCGGCGGCCAGGCCCAGCGCGTCCGCTTCGCCCTCGCCACCGCCGGCGACAGCGACCTGATCGTCCTGGACGAGCCGACCACCGGTATGGACGTCTCCGCCCGCCAGGCATTCTGGGCCACCATGCGCGAGCAGGCCGACCAGGGGCGGACCGTGCTGTTCGCCACGCACTACCTGGAAGAGGCCGACGCCATCGCCGACCGCGTCCTGGTCCTGCACCGGGGCCGGCTCCTGGCCGACGGCACCGCCGCCGAGATCAAGGCCAAGGCGGGCGCCCGCCGTGTCTCCTTCGACCTGGAGGGCGAGATCGACGAGACCGCCCTGCGCGGCCTGCCGTTCCTGAGCACGATCGGCATATCGGGCCAGACCGTACGCATCCAGTCCACCGACGCCGACGCCACCGTGCACGCCCTGTACGGCCTGGGCGTCTACCCCCGCAACCTCGAAGTCGCCGGGCTCGGACTCGAGCAGGCGTTCGTCGCCATCACCGAGGCCGAAGAGGCCAAGGAGGACACGCAGTCGTGAAGAGCCTCATCAGACTGGAACTCGCCCGCTCCCTGCGCAACCGCAAGTTCCTGTTCTTCTCGGTGATCTACCCCTCGGTCATCTTCCTGCTCGCCTCGAACCAGAACGGCACCCACGGCAAGATCGACGGCACCGGTCTGACCGTCGGGGCGTACGTCATGGTCTCCATGGCCTCCTTCGGCGCCCTGACCGCCGTGCTGATGGGCAACAGCGAGCGGATCGCCAAGGAGCGGGAGAGCGGCTGGGTGCGGCAGCTGCGGCTCACCACGCTGCCCGGGCGGGGGTACGTCCTCGCCAAGACCGCCAGTGCCGCGGTCGTCAGCCTGCCGTCCATCGTGGTCGTCTTCCTGGTCGCCGCCGCCGTGAAGGACGTACGCCTCAACGCCTGGCAGTGGTTGGCCCTGACGGGTGCCATCTGGGCCGGCAGCCTCGTCTTCGCCGCGCTCGGCGTCGCCATCGGCTACCTCGCCTCCGGGGACGCGGTCCGCCCGCTCACGATGATCATCTACTTCGGTCTGTCGATCCTCGGCGGCCTGTGGTTCCCGTCCTCCAGCTTCCCGACCTGGCTGCAGAACATCGCCAAGTGGCTGCCCACGCACGCGTACGCTGCCCTCGGACGGGCGATCGAACAGAGCCAGGCCCCGCACACCCAGGACATCGCCGTCCTCGCCGTCTACTTCCTCCTCTTCGCGGGCGGCGCGGCCTGGCTGTACCGGAAGGACACGCTGAAGGCGTGAGCACGATGACGGAAGACCGACGGTCGGACGAGATCCCGGCGGAGCGGCTCGTGCGCATGGGCGAGGCGCCCCGCAACATGACCGAGGCCATGCGCAAACTGGTGTGGATCGTCCCCTGGCTGGTCTTCCTCGCCTCCCCGGTGAGCGACCTGGCCGGGGGCCACCACACCGCCGGCGCCACCGCGGCCGGCGGGACGGGGCTCGTCACCTTCACCGGGATCTACCTGGGCCTGGTCTTCCGCAACATGGGGCAGCCATTGCCCGGGCGGGTCGTCGGGTCCCTGGTAGCCGTGCTCTTCGTGCTGGCCGTGGTCCTGAACCTCACCCTGGGCGAACACTGGCTCGGCCTGTTCGTGTACGTCTCGGTCACGTGCGGGGCGACCCTCCCGCTGCGCACGGCGTACTGGACGATCCCGGCGACCACCGTCGCGATGATCCTGGTCGGGCTGCGCGTCGGTCCGGACACCGCCTGGGGCCTGTTCCTCGTCGTGCTGCTCGTCGGCTACTCCATGACCGGGGTGCGGCAACTCGTCCGCACGACCGTGGAGTTGCGCAAGGCCCGGGTCACCGTCGCCCAGCTCGCCGCCAACGAGGAACGGCTGCGCCTCGCCCGCGATCTGCACGACCTGCTCGGCCACTCGCTGTCCCTGATCACCCTGAAGAGCGAGCTGGCGGGCCGGATGCTCCCCGACCACCCCGACAAGGCCGCCCAGCAGGTCGCCGACATCGAACAGGTCAGCCGCCAGGCACTGGTGGACGTACGGGAGGCGGTCACCGGCTACCGGCGTCCGCGCCTGGCGGCCGAACTGGCCGGTGCCCAGGTCGCCCTGACCGCCGCCGGGGTCGTCGCCGAGGTGCCCGCCGAACCCGACCTCGCGGGCATCCCCGAGGAGACCGAGGCCGCCCTCGCCTGGGCGCTGCGCGAGGCGGTCACCAACGTCGTACGGCACAGCGGCGCCGACCGCTGCACGGTGGAGGTTTTGCGCCGCCAGACCCTGGACGGCCCCGTCCTCGAACTCGCCGTCGAGGACGACGGATCGGGCGGTTCGGGCAAGGGGCCCGGCAACGGGCTCACCGGCCTGACCGAGCGTCTGGAGAAGGCCGGCGGCACCCTCGAGGCGGGCCGGGGCAGACGGGGTTTCCGGCTGGTCGCCCGTGTACCCGCGCCCACCGCCGGGGACGTAATATCCGGGGCATGAGCAGCACGATCAAGGTCCTCCTCGCCGAGGACCAGTCGATGGTCCGGGAGGCGCTGGCCGCTCTGCTCGGCCTCGAGGACGACATCGACGTCGTCGCCCAGGTGTCGCGCGGGGACGAGGTGCTGGCCGCCGCCCGCGAGCACGGCGTGGACGTCGCCCTGCTCGACATAGAGATGCCGGGCTGCACCGGCATCGAGGCCGCCGCCCAGGTCCACAAGGAGCTGCCCGCGGTCAAGCTGGTCGTGCTCACCACCTTCGGACGGCCCGGCTACCTGCGCAGCGCCATGGAGGCGGGCGCCGACGCCTTCCTGGTCAAGGACGCCCCCGCAGCCCAGCTCGCCGCGGCGGTGCGCAAGGTGCTGGCCGGCGAACGCGTCATCGACCCCACCCTCGCCGCGGCGGCCCTCGCCGAGGGCGCAAACCCCCTCACCGACCGCGAACGCGAGGTCCTGCGCGCCGCTGCCGACGGCTCCACCAACGCGGAACTGGCGGCCGCCCTGCACCTGTCCCAGGGGACCGTACGCAACTACCTCTCCACGGCGATCCAGAAGCTCGCGGTACGCAACAGGGCGGAGGCGGTCCGGATCGCACGGGAGAAGGGCTGGCTGTAACGCCCCGGACCCGCGCCGGCGGTCAGTTCAGCATCGCCCGCGCCGCGTGCGCCTGCTGCCGTACCCGGTCCGCGGCCGTCTCGTCCACCACTTCCACCAGCTCGGCATAGGCGTCGAGTTCGGCCGCGCCCTCGGTGAAGTCCCCTCGCTGCACCAGCAGTTGCGCCCGTTCATAGCGCAGCCGGGCCGGATGGGACGGCAGCAGCAACGACAACTCCACGGCCCACAGCCCCACATCCGACCGCTCCGGCCGGGCCGCCGCCCACGCCCGGACGTTGTTCAGGATCCGCGTCACCACCTCCAAGGGCGCCGCGGGCACCAGCATCGCCGGATCCAGCGGGGCCCCCGTCGCCCCGGCCACCAGCAACTCGGCGTCGGGCCCGGTCAGCACCCGCCCGCCGTCGAACGGATCGGCGAGCACCTGCTCCGCGGCCGTTCCCAGCCCCACCACGAAGTGGCCCGGCAGCGCGACCCCGTACACCGGCGCCCCGGCCCGCCGGGCGACCTCCATCCACACCACCGACAACAGGATCGGCAGCCCGCGCCGCCGCCGCAGCACCTCGTGCAGCAGCGAGGACTCCAGCCGCTGGTAGTCCGCGGCACAGCCCCGGAACCCGTACCGGTCGCCGAGCAGCTCGCACAGCGCCACCGCCCACGCGTGCGGACCACCCGGCCGGAACGGCAGCTCTCCCGCCAGCCGGTCCAGCTCCACCTGCGCCGCGTCCAGGCCGGCCTCGTCCAGGGAGCCGTCCGCCTGCGCGGCGAGCAGCAGGCACAGCGCCGACAGGTCGGGCCGCTCGGACCGCGCCTCCTCGGCGAACCGCTGCCGCAGCTCGACGGTCCGCCCGGGCGGTGGGGGATAGGGGGCACTCATGACAGGCACCTGCCCCGTTCAGACCGATCCGTGCCGCGGGCCGGCGGGGTCCTCCGGCGCGCGGTAGTGGTGGTACGCGTGGTGCGCCGAGAAGCCCAGCCCGGCGTACAGCGCCCGGGCGGCCTCGTTGTCCGTCTCGACCTGCAGCCAGGCCGCCGAGGCGCCCTCCTCCATGGCCCGGCGTGCGAGGGCGGCCATCACGGCCGTGGCCAGCCCGCGCCGCCGTACGGCCGGGTCCACCTCGACGGCGGCGAAACCGGCCCACCGCCCGTCCACGACGCACCGGCCGATGGCGAGCGGTGCGCCACCGCCCTCCCGTGGGTCCGGGGGAACCGTCGCGAACCACACCGACGGCCCCGCGCCCAGCACCTTCAGGGCCACCTCACTCACCCCTTTGCGCTGATACCGCGCCAGCCACGCCTCGTCCGCCTCCCGCGCCAGCGCCACCTCGATGCCCTCGGCCCGGTCGGCGACCGGCGCCGGCGCGCCGATCCACAGCTCGGCACTGACCTCGCGCACCCAGCCGCGCCGCTCCAGCTCCGCGCAGAGCAGCTCCTGGGTGCCCTCGGCGCCGGTGGCGGTCTGGATGTACGCGGGGAGCCCGCGCTCGCCGTACCAGCGTCGTACGGCCGCCAGGGCTTCGTCGAGGGGCAGCCCGGGATCGCCGGCCGGCAACACGCTGTTCGCCCGCCTGGTGAACCCGTCGGCGGCCCTCAGTTCCCACTCGCCGAGCCGCTCGCTCTCCACCGGACGCCACGCCCGGGACGCGACGTGCGCCAGCTCGGAGTATGTGGCGGACGGGCCCCGCCGACGCGCCGGGGCGGCCGGGACCACCTTGCCCGCGACCAGCGCGGATTCCGGAATCCGGACGCTCTCGCCGTTCCGCTGTGTGATCAGCAGCACGCCGTCGTCCCATGATGTGAGAACACCCACCGTGTCGGTGAACTTCTCCTCCGACGCCTCAGTGTCCCTCAAGCGCCGTACGGAGACTCGTTTGCCCACGTCAGCAGCGGTGACACGGACTGTGAAGTGCCCAGCGGCCGAGATTTCCACAGGTCAGTTCACCCCTCCTGTTCGGATCATGCCCAGGAACGGAGATACTAGGGGCGGGCATCGACGACGCCGCGCTCCCGCGCGCCAGGCGGCGGAGCCTGAGGAGGCCCGCCAGCGCCCTATCGAGGAGGAACGACAGCGTGACCTACGTCATCGCGCAGCCTTGTGTCGACGTCAAGGACAAGGCGTGCATCGAGGAGTGCCCGGTCGACTGCATCTACGAGGGCCAGCGGTCCTTGTACATCCACCCGGACGAATGCGTCGACTGTGGTGCCTGTGAGCCGGTCTGCCCGGTCGAGGCGATCTTCTACGAGGACGACACTCCGGAGGAGTGGAAGGACTACTACAAGGCGAACGTCGAGTTCTTCGACGAGCTCGGCTCCCCGGGCGGCGCAAGCAAGCTGGGGCTGATCGAGCGGGACCACCCCTTCATCGCCGCGCTGCCGCCGCAGAACCAGTAAGAGCGGCCGCATCCGCGCTCCTTCGGTCCCGTACGGCACGATCGCCCTGATCGCCGCCGTACGGGACCGAGGCGTTCGCCGAAGCAGAAAGTGAGCCAGATCCCCGTGTCCGCAGTCTCCGACCGGCTCCCGACCTTCCCCTGGGACAAGCTGGAGCCCTACAAGAAGACGGCCGCGGCCCACCCGGACGGCATAGTCGACCTCTCGGTCGGCACGCCGGTGGACCCGGTCCCCGAGATCGTCCAGAAGGCCCTGATCGCCGCGGCCGACTCCCCGGGCTACCCGACGGTCTGGGGCACCCCGGCGCTGCGCGACGCGATCACGGGCTGGGTCGAGCGCCGCCTCGGTGCCCGTGGGGTGACCCACCGCCACGTGCTGCCGATCGTCGGCTCCAAGGAGCTGGTGGCCTGGCTCCCCACCCAGCTGGGCCTGGGCCCCGGTGACAGGGTCGCCTTCCCCCGTCTGGCCTATCCGACGTACGAGGTCGGCGCCCGCCTGGCCCGGGCCGAGTACGAGGCGTACGACGATCCCACTCAGCTGGACCCCGAGGGCCTCAAGCTGCTCTGGCTGAACTCACCCTCCAACCCCACCGGACAGGTGCTGGCGAAGGACGAGCTGACCCGGATCGTCGCCTGGGCCCGCGAGCACGGCGTGCTGCTGGTCTCCGACGAGTGCTACCTGGAGCTGGGCTGGGAGGCCGACCCGGTCTCGGTCCTGCACCCGGAGGTGAACGGCGGCTCGTACGACGGCATCGTGGCCGTCCACTCGCTGTCCAAGCGCTCCAACCTGGCGGGCTACCGCGCGGCCTTCCTGGCCGGCGATCCGGCCGTCCTGGGCCCGCTGCTGGAGATCCGCAAGCACGGCGGCATGATGACCTCCGCCCCCACCCAGGCGGCCGTCGTGGCGGCGCTGGGCGACGACACCCATGTCCACGAGCAGCGCGAGCGCTACGCGGCCCGCCGCACCGCCCTGCGTGACGCCCTCCTCGCCCACGGCTTCCGCATCGAGCACAGCGAGGCCAGCCTCTACCTGTGGGCCACCCGCGACGAGTCCTGCTGGGCCACGGTCGCCCACCTGGCCGACCTCGGCATCCTCGTCGCCCCGGGCGACTTCTACGGCCCGGCGGGCGAGAAGTTCGTCCGCGTCGCCCTGACGGCGACGGACGAGCGGATCGCGGCCGCGGTGCGCAGGCTGACCGACTAGGGCCTGTCCGGCGGATCATGCCGCAGACGCGGGCGGCACAGGGCGAAGGGGCCCGGGAGACATCCCGGGCCCCTTCGCCGCGAAGATCGGCAGCCGGACTCAGGCGCCGAGCTGGGGCACGCCCTTGGTGCTCGGCAGCGACGCGGCCGGGAGCGAGGACGTCGGCAGGCCGCCCTTGGCCACCGGGAGCGACGCCCCCGGCACCCCGCCCTTGGTGAGGGAACCCGTCGGCAGCCCGCCCTTGGTGGCCGTGGAAGCGGTGTCGCCCACGACACCGCCGGTGGTTCCCGCCACTTCCCCGGCGGTCCGCTGCGCCGCCGGCGTCGCCTTCTTCAGAAGCTTGCCGCCGGTCTTGCCCGCGGCGGGCACCGCCTTCTTGACCGCCTGGCCACCGGTCTCACCCGCGACCCCGGTGACGTTCTGCGTGGTGCTGTCGATGGCGTTGCCGGCGCTGGCCCCGTCCAGTGCGGTCAGCCCGCCGGTGTTCGGGGTGGCAGGCAGGTTCGTGGCCGCGCCGGCGGAGCCGGCCGCACCGACCCCGGCGGCCGCTCCCGCTGCGACAAGCAGCGCGGCACGGGCGATCCGGCGGGTCAGGGGGAGGGACATGATGCTCCTTCGCGGAAGGGAAATGAACTGATCGTCCGGACTCGGACGCAGTGAATACCGCACGAGTCCCGCGAAGGTTGCGGAGGCGACGGGTAACGAATTGATAACGCATCGCATTATCTGCTGTGGATAAAAGCGGGCGAAAGGTGTTCCGAGGGGTGCCTTGCAGAAACCTTACGGCCCTTTTTTCGCAAGGGTTCGGCGAGCCGGAGGGTGACCGCGCGAAAACCTGCGCACCCGCACCCCCGACCCGCACCGCATGACCCCGACGGGTGAGTTCCCGTACTACTGCCCGGTCACGATCCGCACGGCATCCGTCGCCGTCCCGGCGCCGCCGGCGCTCGTGGACCCGGTGCTGCGCCACCGGCTCCGCGTGCTCCCGGCGGCCCACTCGCGCCCGGCGTAGGACACCCGCTCGATGTGCAGGGCCGAGGAGTTGGCCACCGCCCAGTGTGCCAACTGCCAGCCGCGCTCCCGCGCCGTCCGCTTCGCCCGCTCCGTCCGGCCGTTCGTGCCGTGCGCCGGCACGTCGACGGGCACCGGCACGGTCACCGTCCGCCCGTGCGCCTCGGCCGTCACGCTCGGCGACGGCGTCGCCGCCCCCTTGTCGCTCACCTCGGCGCCGGCCTCCTGCAGGGCGTCGCGCCCGAAGTCCCGCACCAGTGCGGTGCGCACCCCGTCCGGGCCGACCGCCGCGACCTGTGTCCCCGGACGGCCGTCGCAGGTCAGGGTGGCCGCCGCGCGCCCGGTCAGCGCGGCGGCGAGCAGCGTGGCGTCGGATTCGTGCTTGGCGTACGCCTCCGGGTAGCCGCTGCGCTGCACGCGTTGCGCGGCCACGGTGAGCGGCAGCTCCGCGTAGTCGGGGACCTTGGCCAGGTGCTCGTAGAAGATGCCCGCCGCGTACGCCGGGTCCATGATCTGCTTCTCGGTGCCCCAGCCCTGCGAGGGCCGCTGCTGGAACAGGCCCAGCGAGTCGCGGTCCCCGTGTTCTATGTTGCGCAGCCCCGACTCCTGCAGCGCGGTCGCCAGCGCGATGGCCACCGCCCGCTCGGGCATGCCGCGTCCGGTGCCGACGGCGGTGATCGTCGCCGCGTTCACCGCCTGTTCGGGGGTGAACTCGTAGGACGCCCCGTCGCCCTTCGCCGAGACGACCCGGCAGCCCGGAGCGCCCCCGCCCCCGGTGACGTACTGGACGACGAGATAGCCCGCGACGGCGAGGAGGACCACGAAGGCCGCCCCGAAACGGAGGAGGCGGCCACGGCGCTTGGGGGCGTTCGGAGTACCCGGACTGCCGGGACCACTGGGAACGCCAGGGGTAGTTGGGGACGGCTCTGGCACCCGTACAAGGTACTGGAGCTCCCTGTGGTCCCCGAGCCGGGTGCCGGTGGCAGGTTAGGGTCGAAGTCATGGCCGACACCACGCTTGACCTCACTCTGGACGCCGCCGCGCTCACCGCGCGGCTGGTCGACTTCCGCTCCGAGAGCGGTGCCGAGAAGCCGCTCGCGGACGCGATCGAGAGCGCGCTGCGTGCCCTGCCGCACCTGAGGGTCGACCGGTACGGCAACAACGTGATCGCCCGCACCGACCTCGGCCGGGCGGAACGGGTGATCCTGGCCGGCCACATCGACACCGTGCCCATCGCCGGCAACGTCCCCTCGCGCCTCGACGAGGACGGCGTCCTGTGGGGCTGCGGCACCTGCGACATGAAGTCGGGCGTCGCGGTCCAGCTCCGCATCGCGGCGACGGTCCCGGCCCCCAACCGCGACCTCACCTTCGTCTTCTACGACAACGAGGAGGTCGCCGCCGACCTCAACGGCCTGCGGCACGTCGCCGAGGCCCACCCGGAATGGCTGGCGGGCGACTTCGCGGTGCTCCTCGAACCGTCCGACGGCCAGGTCGAGGGCGGCTGCCAGGGCACCCTGCGGGTGCTGCTGAAGACCAGGGGCGAGCGGGCCCACTCGGCGCGCGCCTGGATGGGCTCCAACGCGATCCACGCGGCGGCCCCCGTCCTGGCCCGCCTGGCCTCGTACGAGCCGCGCCACCCCGTCATCGACGGTCTGGAGTACCGCGAGGGCCTGAACGCGGTGGGGATCAGCGGCGGCGTGGCCGGCAACGTCATCCCGGACGAGTGCGTGGTCACGGTCAACTTCCGCTATGCGCCCGACCGTACGCAGGAGGAGGCCGTCGCGCACGTCCGCGAGGTCTTCGCCGACTGCGGTGTCGAGGAGTTCGTGGTGGACGACCACAGCGGCGGGGCGCTGCCGGGGCTGTCCCACCCGGCGGCGGTCCGGTTCATCGAGGCGGTCGGCGGCACCCCGCAGCCGAAGTACGGCTGGACGGACGTCTCCCGGTTCTCGGCCCTGGGTGTCCCCGCGGTCAACTACGGTCCCGGCAACCCGCACTTGGCGCACAAGCGGGACGAACGAGTCGGAACAGGGAAGATCCTGGCGGGTGAGGAACGGCTGCGCGCCTGGCTCACGGACTGACCGGACGGGCGCCCCGGCCGCCGCTTCGTGGCGGACACGCGCACGTCCCCCGTCCGTAACCCCCGGCGATCTACGCTGAGGCGGAAAGACCCGGCAAGCGGAGGGAGCGCACATGGCTACCGGCAACCCCGAGGGCAAGAAGCAGCCACCGGAGGAGCAGCGGCTGGGACCGGTCCTGAGACGGCGCGGACAGGTGACCGCGAGCACGACGGACCAGCGTCTGCTGGACGAGCGCGCCCCCACCGACTGGGTGCACACGGATCCCTGGCGGGTCCTGCGCATCCAGTCGGAGTTCATCGAGGGCTTCGGCACCCTCGCCGAACTCCCGCCCGCCATCAGCGTGTTCGGCTCGGCCCGGACGCCCGTGGACTCACCCGAGTACGAGGCCGGCGTCCGCCTCGGCCGCGGCCTGGTCCAGGCGGGCTGGGCGGTCATCACGGGGGGCGGCCCGGGTGCCATGGAGGCGGCCAACAAGGGTGCCTGCGAGGCCGGCGGCACCTCGGTGGGCCTCGGCATCGAGCTGCCCTTCGAGCAGGGGCTCAACCCCTACGTCGACATCGGGCTCAACTTCCGGTACTTCTTCGTCCGCAAGATGATGTTCGTCAAGTACGCCCAGGGCTTCGTGGTGCTGCCCGGCGGCCTCGGCACCCTCGACGAACTCTTCGAGGCCCTCACCCTCGTCCAGACCCAGAAGGTCACCCGCTTCCCCATCGTCCTCTTCGGCAGCGCGTACTGGGGCGGTCTGGTCGACTGGCTGAAGAACACGCTGGTGGCCCAGGGCAAGGCAGCGGAGAAGGACCTCCTCCTCTTCCACGTCACGGACGAGGTGGACGAGGCGGTGGCCCTGGTCTCCAAGGAAGCGGGCCGCTGACGCGGGGTCTTGGTGGGTGGGCATCGTGCCCTGCTGGGGGCTCCGCCCCCAGACCCCCGGGCCTATGCCCACCCACCCACCCGTGCGGGTCGGCTGGAAGGCGCGGCCATCCAATCCAGCCCGTCCGGCGTTTGAGGACGAGGCCGTTCAGGCCGACGGGGTCCGGGGCGGAGCCCCGGCGGGGTGCAGGGGCGGAGCCCCGCGGGGGTCCAGGGGGCGCAGCCCCCAGCGGGGTCGAAGGGGCGGAGCACCTGGGGACGGGAAGGGTAGGGGCGGCGGGGGCGAGGAAACCGCGGGCGAGGGCCTGGCCGGGGCGTGCCGGGGCCGGGAAGCCTCATCAGCCCCCGGCCGGGGCACCGCGGGGGCGAGAAAGCGCAGGCGGCCCCCGGTGGGCTACGCCAGGCCCCGGCGGGCGACCGCCGGGGGCCGGTGGCCCGCGATCGACGCCACCATGTCCAGCACCTGCCGGGTCTCCGCGACCTCGTGCACCCGGTACACCCGCGCCCCCAGCCACGCCGAGACGGCCGTGGTCGCCAGCGTCCCCACCACCCGCTCCTTGACCGGTCGGTCCAACGTCTCGCCGACGAAGTCCTTGTTGGACAGCGACACCAGCACCGGCCACCCCGTGGCGACCATCTCGTCCAGCCGCCGCGTCGCCTCCAGACTGTGCCGCGTGTTCTTCCCGAAGTCGTGGCCGGGATCGATCAGCACCGACTCCCGGGGCACCCCGAGCGAGACCGCCCGCTCGGCCAGCCCCAGCGTCACCCGCAGGATGTCGGCCATGACGTCGTCGTACGTCACCCGGTGCGGCCGGGTCCGCGGCTCGGCGCCACCCGCGTGCGTGCACACCAGCCCCACCCCGTACCGCGCCGCGACCTCCGCCAGCCCCGGGTCCACCCCGCCCCACGCGTCGTTGAGCAGATCCGCCCCGGCCTCGCAGACCGCCGCCCCCACCTCGGCCCGCCAGGTGTCCACGCTGATGACCACGTCGGGGAACCGCCGCCGCACCTGGGCGACGAACCCGACCGTGCGCCGCGCCTCCTCCACCGCGGACACCTCCTCGCCGGGCCCGGCCTTCACCCCGCCGATGTCGATGATCGCGGCGCCCTCGGCCACCGCCTGCTCCACGCGCGCGAGGGCCGGCTCGTCACGGAAGGTGGCCCCCTGGTCGTAGAAGGAGTCCGGGGTCCGGTTCACGATCGCCATGATCACCGGCTCGTGCGGCCCGAATTCCCGCCTGCCCAGCCTGAGCATCCCCTGTGACCTCTCCTAGTACGTCCGTCTCCGCAGCCGCCTGCGACCCTAACCGTCAGCCTCGCATGGCACGATCGGACCCAGCACTTTCGACAACGAGTACACGAGCGTGGGGACCCTCAGCGATGGTTATGTTTCTGTTCCTGGTCGTCGCGCTCGCCGTCGTGGTCGCCGCGGTGACTCTCGCCGTGGTGGGCGGCGGCGAGAGCGGTCCGCTGCCCGAGGCCGCCCCGGACCGCCTGGACGACCCGCTGCCGCCGGACCGCCCGGTCGTCCGCGCCGACGTGGAGAACCTCCGCTTCCCGCTCGCGCCCCGCGGGTACCGCATGGCCGACGTGGACGACGCACTCGGCCGCCTCGCCGCCGAACTCGCCGAACGGGACGCCCGTATCGCCGACCTGGAGTCCGCGCTGGCCGGCGCCCACGCGGCGGCCCACGCCCCGCAGGACAAGCCCGCCCAGGAGGAGCAGCAGTGAGCGACGGCACCGCCCTCGCCGGCCCGGACGGGCTGCCGCGCTGCCCGTGGGCGCTGTCCGCCCCGGAGTACGTGACGTACCACGACGAGGAGTGGGGCCGCGCGGTCCACGGCGACGACGCCCTCTACGAGCGGCTCAGCCTGGAGGCCTTCCAGTCGGGCCTGTCCTGGATCACCATCCTGCGCCGCCGCCCGGGCTTCCGCGCCGCGTTCGCCGACTTCAGGATCGAGGCGGTGGCCGCCTTCACCGACGAGGACCGAGAGCGCCTGCTCGCCGACCCCGGCATCATCCGCAACCGTGCCAAGATCGACGCGACGCTCGCCAACGCGCGCGTGCTGGTCGACTGGTCTCCGGGGGAGCTGGACGAGCTGATCTGGTCCCACGCACCCGACCCGGACGGCCGCCCCGCGCCGAAGACCCTGTCGGACGTCCCGGCGGTCACGCCCGAGTCGACGGCCCTGTCGAAGGCCCTGAAGAAGCGGGGCCTGCGCTTCGTAGGCCCGACGACGGCCTACGCGCTGATGCAGGCGTGCGGCCTGGTGGACGACCACCTGGTGACCTGCGCGGCGCGACGGGCCTGAGCGCCCGGACCTCACCGGCCCAGGTACTTGGGCCTCTCCTTGTTCACGAAGGCCTGCACCGCGATCGCGTGGTCCTCGGACTGTCCCGCCCGGGTCTGGAGCTCGTCCTCCTTCTCCAGGGTCTCCTCGAGGGAGTGGGTGAGCCCGTACGCCACGGCCTCCTTGAGCGCCGCGTACGCCACCGTGGGCCCCTCGGCCAGGGCCCGCGCCGTCTTCTCGGCCTCCGCCCGCAGCTCACCGGCGGGCACGAGACGGCCCGCGATACCGAGTTCGTAGGCCTCCTGCGCGGTGATGCTGCGCGGGAAGAGCAGCAGGTCGGCCGCGCGGGCCGGGCCGACGACCCGCGGCAGCGTCCACGAGATCCCGGAGTCGGCGGTCAGGGCGACGCCCGCGAAGGACGTGTTGAAGGCCGCCGTGTCCGCCACCACCCGGTAGTCGGCCGCGAGCGCGAAGCCGAAGCCCGCCCCCGCCGCGACCCCGTTCACCGCCGCGACCACCGGCTTCGGCGCGCCGGTCAGGGCTCGCACGATCGGGTTGTAGTGCTCCCCCACGGTGCTCATCGTGTGCCCCGAGCCGGTCTCCCGGTCGGCGGCCAGCAGCCCGATGTGCTCCTTGAGGTCCTGTCCCACACAGAACGCCCGGTCCCCGGCCGCGGTCAGCAGCACCGCCCGTACGGCCTCGTCGGAGGCCGCCGCCTCCGCCGCCTCCCGGAGCACGACCTTGGTCGCGATGTTCAGCGCGTTCATCGCCTCGGGGCGGTTCAGCGTGATCGTCGCGAGCCCGTCGCTGACCTCGTAGAGCACGGTGTCGGCCATGGCGTGTCCCCTCCGGTTCCGGTGTCACGGCCCGGCGTACCGCTCGGTACGTCCGGTGTCTGAAGGACAGCATGGCCGAGATCGCCGTCGGCGTATCGGACCGGACGTGTGACCTGCGTCAAAGAATGTTCTCGCGTCCTGGGCCCCCCGGACGTCCGCGTGGTGGCGCAGTATCGCAGTCGCATCGCCGAATTGAGTGGTTTTGCTCGCGCGCGTTGCCCAAGCGATGCCTACTGATGTTGGTCATCGGGTCGTGCGATGCGGGATAATGGCCTGGAAGCAATGTGTTCGATGCCGGTGTCGCGTGTCCGTCCGGACCGTGCGTGCCCGCCCAGGGCCGTCGGCTGACGATGAGCTGGGTTTCAGGAAGGGGAACGAGCATGGCGGCCATGAAGCCGCGGACGGGTGACGGCCCGCTCGAGGTGACCAAGGAGGGGCGGGGCATCGTCATGCGAGTTCCGCTCGAAGGCGGCGGTCGGCTCGTCGTCGAGCTGACTCCCGACGAGGCCGAGGCGCTCGGCGACGCCCTCAAGAAGGTCGTCGTCTGACGCGCCGGCGATCCTGTACTTCCGGTCGGCCCCGGCGCCTCCATGGTGCCGGGGCCGGCCGCGTCCCCAGACTGTCCCCACTCTCGCTTTTCTCGCGTACCCGCCCGTCGGGCGTTCACGCCCGGGCGCGCCGGACGGCACGACGGACGGCGTGACGGACGGCCGCGACGGGCGCCCACGACGTACGGCCACCTGTCACCGCTTGACCGCGCACAGCAGGCCGTCGCCCACCGGCAGCAGGGACGGGGCCAGTTCCTGGCTCTCCCGGACCGTGCGCAGCAGCTCCCGCAGCCGCAGCACCTCCGTGGGCTGCGGTCCCGAGTCCATCGTCCGGCCGTGCGCGAAGACGCCCTCGAACACCACCAGGCCCCCCGGACGCAGCAGGCGCAACGATTCGGCGAGGTAGTCCAGGTACTCCAGGCGGTCACCGTCGCAGAAGACCAGGTCGTAGCCCGCGTCCGCGAGGCGGGGCAGCACGTCCAGGGCGCGGCCGGGGATGAAGCGGGCGCGGTTGCTGGCGAAGCCGCAGGCACGGAAGGCCTGCCGGGCGAACTGCTGGTGCTCCGGTTCGGGGTCCACGGTGGTCAGCACCCCGTCCGGGCGCATCCCGTGCAGCAGGTGGATCCCGGAGACGCCGGTACCGGTGCCGATCTCCGCGACCGCCTTCGCGTCCACGGTGGCAGCGAGCAACCGCAGCGCGGCGCCGGTGCCGGGCGTCACCGAGCGCAGCCCGGCCTCCCTGGCCCGGTCACGGGCCCAGCGCAGAGCGTCGTCCTCGGCGACAAAGGCGTCGGCGAACGCCGAGCTCGTCAGCCGGTTGCCGGTAATGGCCCTCTCCTGTCCCGTGTTTGCCTGGCGTGACTGTATCCGTTGCCCCGGGAACCCGCAGATGGGACCGGGCGTTTAAAGGGGTGAGCGAGTCACGGGGGATCCCGACGGGGGGCTGGAGATGGAGCAGGGCGCCGAGCAAGTGCTGACGCAGCCGCACGAGCCGTGTCAGCACAGATCAAATTCTCGTAAAACCGCTTATCCGGAGCTAACGGACGAGGTGGCTATGGTAGGGGCTCCACTGGACACCACCAGAGCTGACAGGGGAGGTGCGGCCACGCCTTTGGACCGGGGAGGAGTGCTGCGGCGCTTCCTCGGCTCGGCGGGCAGGCCGAAATCCGTGAACGACACCGCTGCCGACCACGGCCACACGGCCGACGTCGCCCAGACCGCGACCTTCTCCACCGACGCGGACGGGCAGGCGTGGACTCCGCCCACCTGGGAGGAGATCGTCAGCACGCACAGCGGCCGGGTCTACCGGCTGGCGTACCGTCTCACGGGCAACCAGCACGACGCCGAGGACCTCACCCAGGAGGTCTTCGTCCGTGTCTTCCGCTCCCTGTCGACGTACTCGCCGGGCACCTTCGAGGGCTGGCTGCACCGCATCACCACCAACCTCTTCCTGGACATGGTCCGGCGCAAGCAGCGCATCCGCTTCGACGCCCTCGGTGAGGACGCCGCCGAGCGCCTGCCCAGCAAGGAGCCGACCCCCCAGCAGATCTTCAACGACGCGCACTTCGACGCGGACGTCCAGCAGGCCCTGGACACCCTCGCGCCGGAGTTCCGCGCCGCCGTCGTGCTGTGCGACATCGAGGGGCTGTCGTACGAGGAGATCGCCGCGACCCTCGGCGTGAAGCTCGGCACGGTGCGCTCCCGCATCCACCGCGGCCGCTCCCAGCTCCGCAAGGCCCTGGCGCACCGCTCGCCGGAGGCCCGGGCGGCCGAGCGGCGGCGCTCCTTCGTGCCCCGTGTCCCCGTCCTGGGAGGAGGGGGCGCGACCGCGTGAGTGGATCACGGCCGAAACCTGCCGAGGGGCAGTTGGCAGAGCAGCATCTGGGAGACCGGCTCTCCGCCCTGGTGGACGGAGAGCTCGGTCATGAGGCCCGTGAGCGCGTCCTGGCCCACCTGGCCACCTGTGCCCGGTGCAAGGCGGAGGCGGACGCCCAGCGCCGTCTGAAGAACGTGTTCGCGGAGGCGGCCCCGCCGCCTCCCTCGGAGAGTCTCCTGGCCCGTCTCCAGGGGCTCCCTGGGGGAGGTGATGCGGATGGCGGTGGCTCGCCGTCGCCCGGGGGGTTCTCCGCAAGGGCCGCCGACACCGGCGTCTTCGGAGTGAGCCGCGGCGAGCGGTTCGCCTTCGGGTACGTCCCCGCCCGCCCGCACACCCCCGCCGCCGTCGCCGACCGCGGTTTCCGTATCCATCCCGTCGGCCGCGCGGACGCCGACCGGTCCGCCTCGCGAGGGCGGAGGTTCGCGTTCGTCGCCGCCGGGGCGGTGTCCCTGGCCGCGGTCGCGCTGGGCGGCGTGACCACCGGTTTCCCGGCCGACCCGGCCGCGGACGCGCGTGGCGGTTCGGGCACCGGCGGAAGCGTGGCTCCGGCCCGCACGACCGGCTCCGGGGCGACCCCGGCGTCCGAGAACCAGCGCCGCCGTCAGGCCGCACCGCTGCTGGCGCAGGGCACACGGCTCGGGCAGACGTCTGCGGCGCCGACCTCGGTGGCCGCGCCTCTGCTGCCCGGATTGCCGTCCCCCGCCGGGCGGGAGCAGCAGACCGCGTCGGCCACTCCGCTGGTGGCCGGTGCGGGCGTCATGTCCCCGTTGATACGGCCGATCGGTCCCACCCCGCCGTTCACCCTGACCACGTGGTCCTCGATCCCCGAGGTCACCGGACCTGGCCTGCTCGCCGCACCCGTCCCCGACAGCACCTCCGTTCCCGTCGTCCCCTCGCCCTCCACGCCCTCCACGTCTTCCCGCACGGCTCCCTGACCCGGCGCTCTGCGTCACGGCCCGCACACCTGGTTGAATCCTGTGTGGGTCGTGCCCGCGGTGTGACGGGGGCGCGGAATCGACGATCCGCGGCCACCACGGACAAGCCGGGCCGCGGCGAGCGGTGGGGAGAACATGAACGAGGGGAACGGGGCCCAGCAGGGGGAGACCGGGCAGGGCGGCGCCGACTTCGAGCCGGCCCGAGCCGCACGCGCCGCCACGGCCGAGGGCGACTTCGAACTGGCCGACCCGGCACCGGTCCCGACGCGCGGCCCCGGCGGCCCTGCGACCGGCCCGGACGATCCCGTGGCCCCGCGCGTGGCCGGAGAACACGAGGCAGGCACCGCGCCTTCTGACGCACCGATGCCCGGCCGGGAGGCAGTCCCGGAGCCTGCGGCTCCGGTGGGGCCGGTTGCGGGGGAGTCCGGTGGGCCTGGGGTGGTGCGGGGGCCTGCGGTTCCGGGGGCCCCGGCCGTGCGGGACTCCGTCGTGGAGGCGGCAGGGCCACCGCGGGGTGCGCCGGGCCCGGCCGTGGGGGAGCCCGAGGGGACGGTGGGCGAGGCTGCGTCGCCGGCCGGGCAGGACGCCGGTGAGCCGGTGGGCCGGGGGTCCGCTGCCGACCCGGTGTCCGCTGCCGGTCCGGTGTCCGCTGCCGGTCCGCTGTCTGCTGCCGGTCCGCTGTCCGCAGTCGGTCCGGTGTCCGCAGTCGGTCCGGTGTCCGTCGCCGGTCCGGCTGCCCCGTCCGTCGAACGGCCCAGGCCCCTGCACGACCCCGACCCGTACAGCACGCCGCCGTACGGCCGGCCGGGGCCCTGGGCACCTGCTCCGCCGGTCCAGCACCCGGCGGCGACCCACACACCGGCGGTTCCGGCGCCCGCGGGCCCACCGCCTGCCGCGCCCCCCGCTGCCCCCGCCCAGCTTCCCCCGGACGCGCCGCCCCCCGGCCCCTGGCACCGCTACGACCCCTGGGCCGCCGCGTCCCCGGCGCACGCCCCGTTCCAGCAGACCGGTGCCGCCGTGCCCATGGCGGGGCAGCGGCGCGGGCGGGCCGGCCGGGCCCTCGCGGGCGGGGCGTTGCTGCTCGCGCTCGTGTCCGGGGGCGTCGGCGGTGTCGTCGGCGCGTATCTGGAGCGCGACGGCGGCCCGGGGACCGTACGGCTGCCGCAGGCCGGCAAGGAGCCCACCGGGCGCCCCGCGGACAGCGTGGCGGGGATCGCCGCCCGCGCGCTGCCCAGCGTCGTCACCCTGCATGTGAAGGGCGACGGCGAGCAGGACACCGGCACCGGCTTCGTCCTCGACACGCGCGGCCACATCCTCACCAACAACCATGTGGTCCAGCCCGCCGCGGCCGACGGCGAGATCACGGTGGCGTTCAGCAACGGCGAGACCGCCAAGGCCCGGATCGTCGGCCGGGACACCGGCTACGACCTGGCCGTCGTCCAGGTCAGCGGTGTACGCGGGCTGAAGCCCCTGCCGCTCGGCAACTCCGACAACGTCCAGGTGGGCGATCCCGTCGTCGCCATCGGCGCGCCCTTCGACCTCGCGAACACCGTCACCTCGGGCATCATCAGCGCCAAGGAACGGCCCATCACGGCGGGCGGCGAGAGCGGGGACGGCAGCGACGTGTCGTACGTCGACGCGTTGCAGACCGACGCCCCGATCAACCCGGGCAACTCCGGTGGGCCGCTGCTCGACTCCCTGGCCCGTGTCGTCGGCATCAACTCGGCCATCCGCTCCGCCGACAGCGGGTCGGACTCCGGGGGCGGCCAGGCCGGCTCCATAGGCCTCGGTTTCGCCATCCCGGTCAACCAGGCCAGGCGCGTCGCGGAGGAACTGATCAACACGGGCAAGGCGACCCACCCGGTGATCGGCGTCATCCTCGACATGGACTACAGCGGCGACGGCGCCCGCATCGGCGTCAAGGGCGGGGACGGCGGTCCCGCGGTCACCGTCGGCGGCCCCGGCTACCGGGCCGGCCTCAAGGCGGGTGACGTCATCACCGAGGTCGACGGCAAGGCCGTGCACTCGGGCGACGAGCTGATCGTCAGGACCCGCGCCCACCGCCCCGGCGACCGGCTTCTCCTCACCGTCCGGAGCGGCGGGCGGACGCGGGAGGTACCGCTCGTACTGGGGTCGTCCGGCAGCAACTGACGGAAAACCTCACAGCTCGGGCCCCCACTCATGGTCCGACAAGGCAAACAACCCGGAAAACCGGCCGTCCACACCCGGTCGGACACCTCGGGACGGTACCGGTCCGACGGGAACGCCGGGTACCGTGGATCCGGCCCGGACCACGGAAGACCCGCACCGCAGACCGCTGAGGGCCGAGGACCGAGGACATCGCGAGGAGCTTCAGGTGTTCAATGACATAGGACCACTCGAGCTGGTGACGATCATCGTGCTCGCCGTGCTCGTCTTCGGTCCGGACAAGCTCCCGAAGGTGATCCAGGACATCACGCGGACGGTGCGGAAGATCCGCGAGTTCTCCGAGAGCGCCAAGCAGGACATCCGGCAGGAACTGGGCCCCGAGTTCAAGGACTTCGAGTTCGAGGACCTCAACCCCAAGACCTTCATCCGCAAGCAGCTGGACAACGACGAGCTGGGGCTGAAGGAGATCCGCAACGGCTTCGACCTGAAGAAGGAGATGGCCGAGGTCACGGACGCGGTCAACGGCCACGGGGCGGAGGCCTCCGCCCCGTCGGGTGCCGGCTCCTCCGGTTCCGCCGGCGGGCGTGTCGACATGGCCAAGAAGCCCGAGGACCCGGACAAGGACGACCGTCCGCCCTTCGACGCGGACGCCACCTGAGCATCGCGCCCCCGCGCTGAACCGGCCGCCCGTGCGGACGCACGTGCCGGGCGGCTTCGCTGCTGCTCCCGGCGGTGTGGATATGCTGCCGAGTTGTTGTGCGGGCCGGGCGAGTACGCCCGAAAGGGGGGCGGGCCGTCCCGGCCCGACGAGAGCAAGGAGGCGTCCGGGCACATGGAGACGACAAGTCGGTCAGCCGCGCAGGCGCCGGCCGCGGAGGGCGGACAGCAGGCCCCCTCCGCCCGGCGCACGGTCGACGGCTACCTGCTGGCGCCCTTCCCGTGGTACGGCCTCGACGAGGCGTTCACCGGGCCGCGCCGGCTGATGCAGGTCGGTACGGCGGCCGACGGCGCCGTCACGCACGGGTCGATAGGGCACGGCGACGAGCCCTCCGTACGCAACGAGCACGTCGCCCCCGCCACGGACGAGCCGAGGGAGAAGTTCGCGGTCGTGGTCACCGTGGCCGCGAACCCGCCCCGCAGGAGCGCCGACGGCACGGGGCTGCTGGAGGCGACGTCGGTCTCCTCCGCGGCCTGGCTGGCCGGCGTGGGCCTGCTGTCCTGCACCTGGCCCGGCCACCTGGACCACAGCCTGCGCGACGACTGGCTGGAGCAGCAGACGGAGACGGCGTGGGCCCTGGCGGACGACCTGGACGGCCCCGAGTGGTCGACGCTGTCGCTGCCCGTGGACGGCGTACCGGCGCCGTTCCACTACCGTGAGTCCGAGTTCGGCTGGGTGCTCGCCGGGACGACGCAGCAGGGGGTGCACCTGGGGGCGTACGGCAGGGGCATGAGCGCGTACGGGCTGGGCTTCGCCGTGATCAAGGATGTTTCCGCCTACACGTGACGAAGGGGCGCCGCTGGGTTTCGGCGCCCCCTCGCCGTAGGGCCTTGTGCCGTCGGGCGGCTCCGGGCCGCCCCCGTCAGAACTTGTTCTTCGGCGTGATCCCCAGCGACAGCCCCGACAGCCCCCGCTGCCGGCCGCCCAGCTTGCCCGCGATGGCGCGCAGCGCGGAGCCCGCCGGGGAGTCCGGGTCGGTGAGGACGACCGGCTTGCCCTCGTCGCCGCCCTCGCGGAGGCGGACGTCGATCGGGATGTTGCCGAGGACCGGGACCGTCGTGCCCGTCGTCCGGGTGAGGCCGTCCGCGACGAGCTGGCCGCCGCCCGTGCCGAAGACGTCGACCATCTCCCCGCAGTGCGGGCAGGGCAGCCCGGACATGTTCTCGACGACGCCGACGATCTTCTGGTGGGTCTGGACGGCGATGGAGCCCGCCCGCTCGGCCACCTCGGCCGCCGCCTGCTGCGGGGTCGTCACGACCAGGATCTCGGCGTTCGGGATCAGCTGGGCCACGGAGATGGCGATGTCGCCGGTGCCGGGCGGCAGGTCCAGGAGCAGCACGTCGAGGTCACCCCAGTAGACGTCCGCCAGGAACTGCTGCAGGGCGCGGTGGAGCATCGGGCCGCGCCAGACGACGGGGGCGTTGCCCGGGGTGAACATGCCGATGGAGATGACCTTCACGCCGTTCGCGGACGGCGGCATGATCATGTTCTCGACCTGGGTCGGGCGGCCGTCGGCGCCCAGCATGCGCGGCACCGAGTGGCCGTAGATGTCGGCGTCGACGACACCCACCTTCAGACCGTCGGCCGCCATCGCCGCCGCCAGGTTCACCGTCACCGAGGACTTGCCGACGCCGCCCTTGCCGGAGGCGACCGCGTACACCCGGGTCAGGTTGCCGGGCTTGGCGAACGGGACCTCGCGCTCGGACTGGCCGCCGCGCAGGGCGTTCGCCAGTTCCTTGCGCTGCTCGTCGCTCATCACGTCGAGCGTGACGTCGACGCGGGTGACGCCCTCGACCCGGGAGACCGCGTCGGTGACGCGCTGCGTGATCGTCTCGCGCATCGGGCAGCCGGAGACCGTCAGGTACACGGTGACCGCGACCGCCCCGTCCGCGCCGATCTCCACCGATTTGACCATCCCCAGTTCGGTGATGGGTCGGTTGATCTCGGGGTCGTTCACCGTCGCCAGTGCCTCGCGCACCGCGTCTTCCGTAGCCATACGACGATGGTACGGCGCCCCGAGGGGCCTCCGGGTAGCCCCTCAGCGGTCGTCTGCGTCACGTCCCGGCGACCGTTCCGTCCGCTCTGCCGGAACTGCCGGGACCACCGGAATCGTCATGTGCCCGTCGTGGTGCCGCCGCTCCTCCAGCTCCTTGACGAGATCCTGGAGCTCGGAGCGGATCCAGTCGCGGGTGGCCACCTCGCCCAGGCCCATCCGCAGCGCGGCGATCTCACGGGTCAGGTACTCGGTGTCGGCGATGGACCGCTCGTTCTGCTTGCGGTCCTGTTCGAGGTTGACCCGGTCCCGGTCGTCCTGCCGGTTCTGCGCGAGCAGGATCAGCGGCGCCGCGTAGGAGGCCTGCAGCGACAGCATCAGGGTCAGGAAGATGAACGGGTAGTTGTCGAAGCGCAGGGCGGCCGGCGCGGCCACGTTCCACACCACCCACAGCACGATGACGACCGTCATCCAGACGATGAACCGGCCCGTGCCCAGGAACCGGGCGATCTTCTCCGACAGCCGGCCGAAGGCCTCCGGATCCCACTCGGGCAGGAACCGGTGCCGGGGCGGCCGTGGCTGGTCCAGGCGCGGTGCGCGCGGCCGGGTGGTGGCCGTGGCCCCCGCCGGGGTGCGCTCGCGCGTGCCGCTCTCACGCTCAGGAGCCATGGACACCAGCCCCCTCGCCCGCCGCCGTGCCTCCGGTGTCCTCTTCGTTCAGGTCGAACTCCGTCTCCCGCCAGTCCTCGGGCAGCATGTGGTCCAGTACGTCGTCCACGGTGACCGCCCCCAGCAGCGCCCCGGACTCGTCGACGACGGGTGCCGCGACCATGTCGTACGTGGCGAAGAACCCGGCGACGACCGGCAGCGCGGCGTCCGGGTCGAGCGGTTGCAGGTCGTCGTCGACGAGCGAGCTGACCAGCGTGTACGGGGGGTCGCGCAGCAGGCGCTGGAAGTGGACCGTGCCCAGGTACTTGCCGGTCGGCGTCTCGCCGGGCGGGCGGCAGACGTAGACCTGGGCGGCGAGCGCGGGGGACAGGTCGGGGTTGCGGACCCGGGCGAGGGCGTCGGCGACGGTGGAGTCCGGCCGCAGCACGATCGGCTCGGTGGTCATCAGACCGCCCGCGGTGTGCTCCTCGTACGCCATCAGACGCCGCATGTCGGCCGCGTCCCCGGGCTGCATCAGGCTCAGCAGCCGCTCCTTGTCCTCCTCGGGCAGCTCGGCGAGCAGGTCGGCCGCGTCGTCGGGGTCCATGGCCTCCAGGACGTCCGCCGCGCGCTCCTCCTTCAGCTTGCCGAGGATCTCGATCTGGTCGTCCTCCGGGAGTTCCTCGAGGACGTCCGCGAGCCGGTCGTCGTCGAGGGCGGCGGCGACCTCGGCACGCCGCTTGGCGGAGAGGTGGTGCAGCACGTTGGCCAGGTCGGCGGGGCGCAGCTGCTCGAAGGTGGCGAGCAGGCTCTCGGCGCCCTGCCCGTGCTCCTCCAGCGAGAACCCGGTCACGGCCGACCACTCGACGGTCAGCGTCTCGCCCTTGGCCCGGCGGAAGGCGCTGCCCTTCCTGCCCCGGCGCACGAAGACACGGTCGATCTCCCAGTCCCGGCGGGCCGGCAGCTGCTGCACCGACAGGTCCAGTACGGTCACCTCCTCGCCGGTCTCGACCAGGGTGACGCGCCGGTCGAGCAGCTCCCCGAAGACCAGGCGCTCGGTGGGCCGCTGCTCGAAACGGCGCACGTTGAGCACCCCGGTGGTGATGACCTGTCCGGACTCGATGCCGGTCACCCGGGTCATGGGCAGGAAGATACGGCGCCGGGTGGCCAGTTCGACGACCAGTCCGAGCAGCCTCGGGGGGCGTCTTCCGACGCGCAGCATGACGACCAGGTCGCGGACGCGGCCCACCTGGTCGCCGGTCGGGTCGAAGACGGGGACACCGGCGAGGTGCGAGACGAAGATCCGGGGGGCGCCGGCTGCCATGGTTGCGCTTCCTTCTCGTACGGTGTGCTTCGGGCTGTCGCGCTAGGGGGTGTCCTGTGGATCAGGTCGATATGGTCCGGCGGTGCCTGAATGTCTGGGCCGAGCGGGGCCTGGTGCGTGCAGCTGCAAGGCGGAGGAGGGCGCCAACGCGGAGCGTTGGCAACCGACGACAACGCCGCAGATGTGCGTGCCAGGGCCCGCGACCTCGGCATGATCCACAGGACACCCCCTAGGTGCGCTCCTTTTCCGAATTGCCCGCTCGGGTGGGCTTCAGGCTAGCCCGTCCCGAGGGCGGGTGCGCCGGTGGGCAGTCCGGACGGACCGGCTCCGCCCGCGGTCCGGCGCCCCGGTACGCTGCCGTACGCCGCTCAGGACCCGTCAGAAAGGCAGCCCCACCTGTGACTGCGATTGCCCAGGGCCGTACCCGCCGGGCCGCGCTGGTGAGCGCGACGTGCGCACTGGTCGTGACAGGGGCGGCGCTCGCGGGGTGCAGCAGCGAGGATCCGGACGCGGGCACCAACGGGGTGGGAAAGCTCGGCCCGGACCGGATCCAGTCCCAGGCGCTGACGGCGGCCCGGTCCGCGGGTGCGGTACGGCTGTCGGGGACCGTGGTCACCAGCGGGCGCACGTACACGCTCGACATGCGCCTGAAGGACGACGGCGGCACCGGGTCGGTCACGTCGAAGGGGGCGGCCTTCCGGCTGCTGCGGGTCGGCAAGCAGCTGTATCTGAAGGCGAACGCGGACTTCTGGAACCACGCCGACGGCAGCGACGGCACCGCGGGGGCCGTGGGCAAGCTCGACGGCAAGTACGTCAGGGTGCCGACGCGCGACCCCGCGTACAAGAAGTTCAGCGGTTTCACGGACAAGGACCTCCTCCTCTCCGGACTGCTGGCCCTGCACGGCACGCTGGCGAAGGACGGCCACTACGAGCAGTCCGGCGTCCGTACCGTCCGCATCACCGGCGACAAGGGCTCCGGCGGCACGCTGGACGTCTCCCTGGAGGGCAAGCCGTACCCGCTGCGCCTGGTCCGCGGCGGCGGGGCGGGGACGCTCCGCTTCTCGGACTGGGGGAAGGACTTCTCGGTCGCGCAACCGGCCAAGGGGGAGACGGTGGACTACGGCAGGCAGCTGCCGACGTCGTAGGGGTGCGGGGGCCTGCCGGGCGGGTGGCGGTTGGTTCGGCACCGTTGCCTGCCGGGGGGCTGCCGGGCGGGTGGCGGTCGGTTCGGCACCGTTGCCTGCCGGGGGCTGCCGGGCGGGTGGCGGTCGGTTCGGCACCGTTGCCTGCCGGGGGCTGCCGGGCGGGTGGCGGTCGGTTCGGCACCGTTGCCTGCCGGCGGGCTGCCGGGCGGGTGGCGGTCGGTTCGGCACCGCCGGGGGCCGACGTCGTGGCTGATCGCCGTCGCGGCGGACTATCCCGGGCCGGGGCCCACGGGGGTCTGCCCGGGCCTGTCCGAACAGCGGTCGGAAACGCCTGCCGCGACGCCGCTCAGCACCACGGTGGCCGCCGGTCGTGCCGAGCCGAGGCCGGCCCCGCTACCTGCCCTTGCGCCGCCGCGCGAGCAGCCGCGGCAGCCCCGCCGGGATCGGCCGACGCGTCGTCGCGGGCGTCGGCAGCGGCGGCTCGGCCAGGCTGCCCGAGGGCAACGGCACCGACACCCCCACCGGAACCAGGCGGAGCACCCGGCACTCGCTGAGCCAGCGCCGCGTCATCGCCTCGCCGTCCGGCGCGTTCAGCCGCTTGCCCTTCAGCTCGGCGACCGCCGCCTCCCACGCCTCGGAGCCGGGCGCCAGCTCGGACACGGTGGCCGTCCAGGTGACCAGCCGGCCGCCCTTGTCCTTGCTGCGCACGGTGACCTCGGCCGAGCCGCCGTCGGTCAGGCCGGGCAGCGGCTGCTCCCCGGGCCCGTCGCCGACCAGGCACACGGCACCCTCGTGCCACACGTGCCACAGCGCACGCGCGGCGGGGGAGCCGGCGCCCTTGACCCAGATGAGGCCGGACTTCTTCGTGGCCTCCTCGACGAGGGCCCGGTCGAGCAGCTCAGGACTTGTCATGGCGCCCAGCCTAACCAGGCGTCGACAGGCGGCCCTACAGCCAGCCGTTGCGCTTCAGGGTGCGGTGGATGCCGAGGCAGATGACCACCGTGATGCCCATGATCACCGGGTAGCCGTACTTCCAGTGCAGCTCGGGCATGTACGTGAAGTTCATGCCGTACACCCCGCACACCATCGTCGGCACGGCGATGATCGCGGCCCAGGCCGTGATCTTCCGCATGTCCTCGTTCTGCGCGACGGACGCCTGCGCGAGGTTGGCCTGCAGGATGGAGTTCAGCAGCTCGTCGAAGCCCAGCACCTGCTCCTGCACCCGGGCGAGGTGGTCGGCGACGTCCCGGAAGTACTTCTGGATGTCGGGGTCGACCAGCCGCATCGGCCGCTCGCTCAGCAACTGCAGGGGCCGCAGCAGCGGCGACACCGCGCGCTTGAACTCCAGTACCTCACGCTTGAGTTGGTAGATCCGGGCCGAGTCCACACCGCGCGACACCCCGCCCTTGCGGCCGGGCGAGAAGACCTCGGTCTCCACCTCGTCGATGTCGTCCTGCACGGCGTCGGCCACCGCGATGTACCCGTCGACGACGTGGTCGGCGATGGCGTGCAGCACCGCCGAGGGGCCCTTGGCGAGCAGCTCGGGGTCGTCCTGCAGCCGGTGCCGCAGGGCCCGCAGCGAGCCCTGGCCGCCGTGCCGGACGGTGATGAAGAAGTCCCGGCCGGTGAAGCACATGACCTCGCCGGTCTCCACGACCTCGCTGTCGCCGGTGAGCCGGTCGTGCTCGACGTAGTGGATGGTCTTGAAGACGGTGAAGAGCGAGTCGTCGTAGCGCTCCAGCTTGGGCCGCTGGTGCGCCTGCACGGCGTCCTCGACGGCCAGCGGGTGCAGCCCGAACTCGGTGGCGATACCGGCGAATTCGGCCTCGGTCGGCTCGTGCAGCCCGATCCACACGAAGCCCCCGTCGCGCCGCACCTGGCGCATCGCCTCCTGCGGCGTCGGCGACTTGCCGAAGTCCACGCGGGAACCGTCGCGGTAGACGGCGCAGTCGACGACGGCCGACGGCGTGGCGGGGTCACGGGTGGTGTCGTACACGCCGGCTTCCTTGCGCAGCGAGACGCGGGAGGGGCGGACGACGGCACGCAGATCGCGGATCATCGACATGGGCAGGCTCCTTCGCGGGCGAGCAACGAAAGACCGCCGGCGGCGGGTGGAACTACCCGGAATGAGGACGTTTTCACCGCGGATGTTTGGCACGTCCACAAAGCGGGGAGCACCGCACCGTCGCGGTGGCGTCTTCGCTACTGATGCAGAACTGATGGAGATCAGGCAGATCAGGCAAAGCGAACGAAGTGCTCTTCCGAACGACGGCCGAACGACGACCGAACGACGACGCGAACGTGAAGGCGGCAGCCAGCCAGAAACAGAATCAGCAGCCGGAAGAGCGAGTGGTACTGCACGGTCGACTTCGATCCATGACAGCCCCACCTCCTCCGGCCGGTCCCTCGTAAGGGAGTCTCGTCGGCGTCGGGACCCGATAGCCACGCTTCTGCGTGCTGCCCCGAACCACCGGCTCAGAGTATCAGTCGCCCGAAGTGTCAAGGCGCCGCTTTGCCCGCTGCTGACGAGTTCTATGCTCACCGCATGGTTGATGTTCTTCCTCTGGTCGAGGCACGGTTGAGCACCGCGCTGGGTGAACCGGACGCGCGCGCCGCGGTCACCTTTCTCGGCACGGACCGCATCGAGGTGCTCCGCTTCCAGGAGGGGGACGTCGTCCGCTACGCCACGCTGGGCATGTCCGCGCACCCCATGACGGACCCCACGGCGGTGCTGGCCGACCCCGTGAAGGGCCCCCGCGCCGAGCTGGTCCTGTCCGTGCGGGCGGGCGTGGCGGAAACCGACAAGGTGCTCCGTCCGCTGGCGGTGCTCGCCGCGTCCCCGCAGGTGGAGGGCGTGGTGGTGGCCCCGGGCGCCTCCCTGGACGTGGGTGAGCCGCTGTGGCCCGGTGCCCCCTTCACCTCGGTGCTGGTCGGTGAGCCGGGCGGTCTGGTCGAGGACCTGCGGCTCGACGAGCCGCTGGACCCGGTGCGGTTCCTGCCGCTGCTGCCGATGACCCCGAACGAGGCCGCCTGGAAGCGGGTGCACGGTGCGCAGGCCCTCCAGGAGCGCTGGCTGACGAACGGGACGGACCTGCGGGATCCTTCCCGCAGGTCCGTCCCCCTGGAGTGAGCAAGCTCACCAAGTCCCGTCGGCGGACGCTCAGTTGGCGAAGACGGTGACGCTGTCCTCGGTGGCGTGCCGCGGCTGCAGTTCTTCCGCCTCGTGGGTGAGGGCGCCCCGTCGTACGAGGACGACCAGCGCGGCCAGCACCGCGGTGACCGCCGCGGCCAGGAACGGGATGTGGATGTCGGTCCACTCCTCGATCTTCGGCGCGAAGTAGGGCGCCGCCGCGGCCGCGAACCACCGTACGAAGTTGTAGCCCGCGCTCGCCACCGGGCGCGGCGCGTCCGACACGCCCAGGGCCAGCTCGGTGTACACCGTGTTGTTCAGGCCGATGAAGGCGCCGGACAGGATCGTGCAGACGATGGCGGCGGTGTGGCCGCCGTAGCCGAGGACGAGGACGTCCGCCGCGAGCAGCACCAGCGAGCCGCCGAGCACCTTGAGCGAGCCGAACCGCTCCTGCAGGCGTGGTGCGACGAGCACCGAGAAGACGGCGAGCAGCAGGCCCCAGGCGAAGAACACCGCGCCCGAGCGGTACGGGGTCATGTTCAGCACGAACGGCGTGAAGGCCAGCACGGTGAAGAACGTGTAGTTGTAGAAGAAGGCCGAGGCCGCCGCCGTGGCCAGACCGCCGTGGCCGAGCGCCTTGAGCGGGTCGAGCAGCGAGGTCTTCCGTGCGGGCTTCGGCTGCTCCTTCAGGAACGCCGTGATGCACAGGAAGCCGATCGCCATCAGCGCGGCCGTGCCGAAGAACGGGTAGCGCCAGCTCGCGTTGCCGAGCGCCGCGCCCAGCAGCGGGCCGCAGGCCATGCCGAGGCCGAGGGCGGACTCGTACAGCAGGATCGCCGCAGCGCTGCCTCCGGCCGCCGCGCCGACGATGACCGCGAGGGCCGTCGACACGAACAGGGCGTTGCCCAGTCCCCAGCCGGCCCGGAACCCGACGAGCTCGGCGACCGAGCCCGACGTGCCGGCGAGGGCGGCGAAGACCACCACGAAGGCCAGGCCGAGCAGCAGGGTCCCGCGGCCGCCGATGCGGCTGGAGACGAAGCCGGTGAGCAGCATCGCCACGGCGGTGATCAGGAAGTACGAGGTGAAGAGCAGGGAGACCTGGCCGGGGGTGGCGTTCAGGCCCTGGGCGATGGACGGCAGGATCGGGTCGACCAGACCGATTCCCATGAAGGCGACGACGGACGCGCCGGCCGTCGCCCAGACCGCCTTGGGCTGCCGCAGGAGCCCGCCGGCTCCCGCATCGAGGGTGTCCATGCCTTTCTCTCCCATCGGATAGTTGGTATTTACACATAATAGGTTAGGGTTGCTAATTAATGCAAGATACATCTAAGTCTTGCCGGTCAGGCGATTCGCGCCGGACGGGTGATCGTCCTTGACGTGAGGCAGCAGGGGTAGGACCGTGGAGCCCTATGAGGGGCGAACCCAGTTGCCCGAAGTGTGGTGGCCGGGTCAGGGCTCCCGGTCTCTTCGCCGATGCCTGGCAGTGCGATGTGCACGGGTCGGTGTACCCCCTGCAGCCCGTGATCCCGCCCAGCGTCGAGGCCCTCGGCGTGGTGGTGCGCCGCACGCAGGTGCCGGTGTGGATGCCGTGGCCGCTGCCGGTCGGCTGGCTGTTCACGGGCGTGCGGTACGCGGGTGACGACCGCAGCGGTGGCCGTGCCGCCGCGGTCGCCTGCTCCGGACCCGGCCCCCTCGGCGGCGTCGGTGAGCTGATCCTGGTGGCCGAGGAGCTCGGCGTCGGCCTCGGCGCGCGCTATGCGGGCATCGACGCCCCCGACCCGGGGCCCTACATGAACGTCGAGAAGCCGCCCCAGGCCAAGGTCCTCGCCGCCGGCCGTCCGACCCCGCTCTGGCACGTCTACCGCACTCCCGACGACCGCGCCGTCTTCGCGGGTGAGGCGCTGGGGCTGTGGCTGTGGGCGGTGGTGTGGCCGGAGACGACCGGACTGCTGATGTACGACGAGCTGGTGCTGACGGATCTGCGGGACGCCGGGGCGGAGCTGGACCTGGTGCCGTGCGGGGCGCTGTCCCCGCGACTGCTGGAACCCTGAGCACCGGCTGTAGGGGGCGCAGCGGGGCTGCGGGTGTGACCAGAGGGCCGCTCGGTGCCGCTATCCTTAGGTGTCCCCTTCCGAACCGCCCCCGCCTGGAGCCCGCGTCGTGCGCATCGACCTGCACTGCCACTCCACGGCCTCCGACGGTACGGACACCCCGGCCGAACTGGTGGGGAACGCCGCCGCGGCCGGCCTGGACGTGGTCGCGCTGACCGACCACGACACCACCCGCGGCCACGCCGAGGCGATCGCCGCACTGCCCGCGGGCCTCACCCTGGTCACCGGCGCCGAGCTCTCCTGCCGGGTCGACGGCATCTCCATGCACATGCTGGCCTACCTCTTCGACCCCGAGGAGCCCGCCCTGCTCGCCGAGCGCGAGCTGGTCCGGGACGACCGGGTGCCCCGGGCCAAGGGCATGGTCGCCAAGCTGAACGAGCTGGGCGTGCCGGTCACCTGGGAGCAGGTCCGGCGCATCGCCGGGAACGGCTCGGTCGGGCGCCCGCACGTCGCCTCCGCGCTCGTCGAGCTGGGTGTCGTACCCACGGTGAGCGACGCGTTCACCGACCAGTGGCTGGCCGACGGCGGCCGGGCGTTCGTCGAGAAGCACGAGACCGACCCCTTCGAGGCGATCTGCCTGGTCAAGGGTGCCGGCGGAGTCTGCGTCTTCGCCCACCCGGCCGCCGCCAAGCGGGGCCGCACGGTGCCCGAGGCCCGGATCGCCGACATGGCCGCGGCCGGCCTGGACGGCATCGAGGTCGACCACATGGACCACGACACCGACGCCCGGACGCGGCTGCGCGGGCTGGCGAAGGAACTGGGGCTGCTGGTCACGGGGTCGTCGGACTACCACGGCAGCCGCAAGACGGTGGCGCTCGGCGAGTACACGACGGACCCCGAGGTGTACGGGGAGATCACGCGACGTGCCACGGGGGCGTTCCCGGTGCCGGGCGCCGGCGGAGCCTGAGCTCGGCCCACCCCTTCACGTTCGTCCCCCTTTCCTTTCCCCTCCCCGCTTCCCCTTCCCCCTTCCTCCAGCAAGGCCTGTTCCTCACCCATGTTCGACGTCGCCGTCTTCGGCTCCCTGTTCCTGACCCTTTTTGTCATCATGGACCCCCCTGGGATCACCCCGATCTTCCTGGCCCTTACCGCCGGACGCCCCGCCAAGGTGCAGAAGCGGATGGCCTTCCAAGCGGTCTGTGTGGCCGGCGGAGTCATCGCCGTGTTCGGCGTCCTGGGCCACCAGATCCTGGACTACCTGCACGTATCCGTCCCCGCGCTGATGATCGCGGGCGGGCTGCTGCTCCTGCTGATCGCGCTGGACCTGCTCACCGGCAAGACGGACGAGCCCAAGCAGACCAAGGACGTCAACGTCGCCCTGGTTCCGCTGGGCATGCCGCTGCTGGCGGGCCCGGGGGCCATCGTGTCCGTGATCCTGGCCGTGCAGAAGGCCGGCGGTGTCGCCGCCCAGGTGTCCGTGTGGTCCGCGATACTCGCGATCCATGTCGTGCTGTGGCTGGTGATGCGCTACTCGCTGCTGATCATCCGGGTCATCAAGGACGGCGGCGTCGTCCTGGTGACGCGGCTCGCGGGCATGATGCTGTCCGCGATCGCGGTGCAGCAGATCATCAACGGCGTCACCCAGGTGATCAAGGGCGCCTGAGCCGCTCGTACGGCCACCGATGCGCAGAGCCCCCGTACGGCAGCGTTGCCGTACGGGGGCTCTGAAGCTTCTGCGGTGATCCGCGTCTGTTATGAGGCCGAGGTCTCGGCCGGTCGGATCCACAGTCGCTGCCCGATGGCCGCGGCCTGCTGCACGATCCGGTTGACGGAGGCGGCGTCCACGACGGTGCTGTCCACGGTGGTGCCGTCGACCTCGTCGAGTCGCATGATCTCGAAGCGCATGGCTTCTCCCTTCGTCTGGTCATCCTCCTGCGGAGAACTACTGGTGTCGTCGTGACATACGTATTCAACGAGCTGTGTGTTACAAACATTCCCTACGCTAATAAAATTTTTCGAACGGCTAACTACTGACCGGTAAGGCCGGTTCACGAGACTGACCGGGACCAGTTGTGTTCGCAGCGTGACCGCCGGGACAATGGAGTCGATGAACGACGACCTCTCGGCCCTGCGCGCGCGCATCGACCGGACCAACGAACTGCTCGAGCGCATGCTGCTCGAAGTGGCGAAGACGCCCTCGACCCATGCGATCTTCGTCGACGCGGGCTATCTCTACGCGGCCGCCGGCCGGCTGGTGGCCGGGACCGAGGACCGTCGCGCCTTCGACCTCGACGCCGAGGGCCTGATCGACGCGCTGATCGACCGCGCCCGCAGCATCTTCGCGGACAGCAGGCTGCTGCGCGTCTACTGGTACGACGGCGCCCGGCGCCGCATCCACACCGCCGAGCAGCAGTCCATCGCCGAACTGCCCGACGTCAAGGTGCGCCTGGGCAACCTCAACGCCAACAACCAGCAGAAGGGCGTCGACTCACTCATCCGCTCCGACCTGGAGTCCCTCGCCCGGCACCGGGCGATCAGCGACGCCGCCCTCCTCGGCGGCGACGAGGACCTCGTGTCGGCCGTGGAGGCGGCGCAGGGGTACGGCGCCCGCGTCCATCTCTGGGGCATCGAGGCCCCCGAGGGCCGCAACCAGGCCGAACCGCTGCTCTGGGAGGTCGACAGCCAGCGCACCTTCGACCTCGAGTTCTTCAAGCCGTACGTGTCCCGGCGCACCGCCCCCGCCTACGACGTGTCCGCCGCCGCCCGGCCCACCCGCGACGACGTCCGGTTCACCGGCGCCCAGATCGCGGCGAAGTGGCTCGCCGCCCGGGGCCGGGACGCCCTGGTGGAGCTGCTGCCCGGCCACCCCTACCTGCCCGGCTCCGTGGACCAGGACCTCCTCGTCGAGGCCGAGGGCATCCTCCAGTACTCCCTGCGCGGCCAGGCCGACCTGCGCCGCGCCCTGCGGGACGGCTTCTGGGAGCACCTGCAGACGCAGTACTAGGCGGGGGAGCCGGACCCGTCCCAGAAGCCGGCGATCGCACGGGCCGTGGCGAGCGGCTGGTCGGTGTTGGGCGAGTGTTCCGCGCCCTCGATGACCGTGCGGTGGGCGCCGAGCCGTACGGCCATCTCGTCCAGGAGCGGCACCGGCCAGGTGTCGTCGACCGCGCCGGACAGCACATGGCAGGGCAGCGGCACGGCGGCCAGCTCGGCGACCCGGTCCGGCTCGGTGCACAACTGGCGCCCGGTGGCGATGAGCTGGGCCGGCTTGTTGCCCAGCCAGCGCCGCCGCAGGTCCGCCCGGTCGTCGAGACCGCCGTCGAGCTCGCCGGCGTCGGTCCCCTCGGGCAGCTCCATCGCCTGGATCGCGTCCCACACCTGAGCCATCGTCATCACGGCGAGCGCGTCCCGCAGCAGCTTCACGCGCTGCTGCTGGCCGACGGAGATCTGCGCCGGCCCCGACGCCATCAGGGTGAGCGAGCGGAAGGGGGAGTGGTCGACGAGGACGGCCGCGCGGGAGATCTGCCCGCCCAGGGAGTGCCCCAGCAGGTGCACCGGCGTACCGAGCGCCTCGGCCTGCGCCAGCACGTCCCGCGCCAACTCCTCCTGTGCGTAGGCGGACTCCTCGTGCTCCGGCCCGTCGGACTCGAACTGGCCGCGGCCGTCGACGGCGACCGTCCGGTACCCGCGCTCCGCGAGCGGCACCTGCAGCGGGTTGAAGTCCTCCTTGCTGCCGGTGAACCCGGGAACCAGCAGCGCGACCCCCTTGGGCTCGACACCGGCGACCACGGGCATGTCGACGACGGCGAACTCACCGCGGGCGGTGCGCAGCGCGTACGCGCGGGCGCCAGGAGGCGGGGCGAAGGTGGGCGGCTGACTCATGCGCAGAGGCTATCGGGAGCGGGAGAAGGGCGGTACGCCGACGGCCCGGCCCACACGAGGTGGGCCGGGCCGTCGGTCACTGCGTCGCTTGCCGCTTTGCGGGGCCGGTCAGGCCTCCGGGGCCTCCACGGCCGCCGTCGCCTTGCGGGTCCGGCGGGGCTTCGGCTCCGCGACCTCGGCCGCGTCGACCGCCGCCTCGGCCGTCTTGCGGGTACGGCGCCGCGGCTTGACCTCCGGCTCGTCGCTGGCCTGCGCCGGGATCTCGGCGACGGCCGCGGTCTTGCGGGTGCGGCGAGCCGTGGGCTTGGCCTCGGCTTCGGCTTCGGCGGGTGCCTCGGGGGCGGTTGCCGCGGTCTTGCGGGTGCGGCGGGGCTTGGCCTCCGTGGCCTCGGCCGTGTCGGCCGCGGTCTCGGCGGGAGCCGCGGTCTTGCGGGTGCGGCGTGCCGTGGGCTTGGCTTCGGCGGGTGCCTCGGGGGCGGTTGCCGCGGTCTTGCGGGTGCGACGGGGCTTGGCCTCCGTGGCCTCGGCAGTGTCGGCCGCGGTCTCGGCGGCGGCCGCGGTCTTGCGGGTGCGGCGTGCCGTCGGCTTGGCCTCGGTGGCTTCGGCCGTGTCGGCCGCGGTCTCGGCGGGAGCCGCGGTCTTGCGGGTGCGGCGTGCCGTCGGCTTGGCCTCGGCTTCGGCGGGTGCCCCGGGGGTGGTCGCCGCGGTCTTGCGGGTGCGGCGTGCCGTCGGCTTGACCTCCGTGGCCTCGGCGGTGTCGACCGCTGCTTCGGCCGCCTTGCGGGTGCGTCGGCGGGGCTTGGCCTCGGCCTCGGCCGTGTCGACCACGGTCTCGGCGGCGGCCGCGGTCTTGCGGGTGCGGCGTGCCGTCGGCTTGGCCTCCGTGGTCTCGGCCGTGTCGACCGCTGCCCCGGCGGAAGCCGCCGTCTTGCGGGTGCGGCGGCGCGGCTTCTCCTCCGGCGTCTCCACGACGGGGGTCACCTGGGCCTCGACCGCCGGTGCCTCCTCGGCCGGTGCCACGACCGGTTCCGCCGACTTGCGGGTGCGGCGGCGGCGCGGCTTCTCGGCGGCGTCGGCCGTGGCCTCGCCCTCCGCCGTCGCGACGGCGGCCTCAGCGGCCGGGGCGGACTCGGTCGCCGGCGTCTCGACGGCCGGTGCCGCCTCGGCCGCGGCCCCGCCGCGGGTACGGCGACGGCGGCGCAGCGTGCGCGGCGCGGTCGTCTCCTCCGCCGTGACCGCCTCGGCGGCCGGCGACGCGGACTCGACCGGCGCCGTACCGGGCGCGGACTCCAGCGCGGTGCCACCGCGCGTGCGGCGGCGTCGGCGCGGCGTACGCGCCGGACGCTCGCGCTCGGCCGTGCGGGCCTGGCCGTCGCGGGAGTCACCGCGACCGCCCCGGCCACCGCGACCACGTCCACCGCGGCCGCCGGTCTCGCCCAGGTCCTCCAGCTCCTCCGCGGCCAGCCCGGCGCGCGTACGCTCCGAGCGCGGCAGGGTGCCCTTGGTGCCCTCGGGGATACCGAGGTCCGAGAACAGGTGCGGGGAGCTCGAGTAGGTCTCCGCCGGGTCGTTGAAGTCGAGCTCCAGCGCCTTGTTGATCAGCTGCCAGCGGGGGATGTCGTCCCAGTCGACGAACGTGATCGCCGTACCCTTCGCGCCCGCGCGGCCCGTACGGCCGATGCGGTGCAGGTACGTCTTCTCGTCCTCGGGGGACTGGTAGTTGATGACGTGGGTGACGCCCTCGACGTCGATGCCGCGCGCGGCGACGTCGGTGCAGACGAGGACGTCCACCTTGCCGTTGCGGAACGCGCGTAGCGCCTGCTCGCGGGCGCCCTGGCCGAGGTCGCCGTGGACCGCGCCGGAGGCGAACCCGCGGTGCTGCAGCTGCTCGGCGATGTCGGCCGCCGTGCGCTTGGTGCGGCAGAAGATCATCGCCAGCCCGCGGCCCTCGGCCTGCAGGATGCGGGCGACCATCTCCGGCTTGTCCATGGAGTGCGCGCGGTAGACGAACTGCTTGGTGTTCGCGACGGTCGCACCCGTGTCGTCCGGCGCGGTGGCGCGGATGTGGGTGGGCTGGGACATGTACCGGCGCGCGAGACCGATGACCGCGCCCGGCATGGTGGCCGAGAAGAGCATGGTCTGGCGCTTGACCGGAAGCATGTTGATGATCTTCTCGACGTCGGGCAGGAAGCCCAGGTCGAGCATCTCGTCGGCCTCGTCCAGGACCAGGCTCTTGATGTGCTTCAGGTCGAGCTTGCGCTGCCCGGCCAGGTCCAGCAGCCGGCCCGGGGTGCCGACGACCACGTCGACGCCCTTCTTGAGGGCCTCCACCTGGGGCTCGTAGGCCCGGCCGCCGTAGATCGCGAGGACGCGCACGTTGCGCACCTTGCCCGCGGTCAGCAGGTCGTTGGTGACCTGGGTGCACAACTCGCGCGTGGGGACGACGACGAGCGCCTGCGGGGCGTCGGTGAGGGCCTCCGGGGCGGCGCGTCCGGCCTCGACGTCGGCGGGGACGGTGACGCGCTCGAGGAGCGGAAGGCCGAAGCCCAGCGTCTTGCCGGTGCCGGTCTTGGCCTGGCCGATGACGTCCGTGCCCGAAAGGGCCACGGGGAGCGTCATCTCCTGGATGGGGAAGGGAGCGGTGATGCCGACGGCCTCCAGGGCCTCGGCGGTCTCGGGAAGGATTCCGAGTTCACGAAACGTCGTAGTCAGGGTGCTGCCTCTTCTGTGTGTGCGGCGCGAGGCGAGCGCGGGGGTCGTGTCGGACCGTGCCGGGGACGTCGGCTGCCGTACGGGCGAACCGCCATGGGCAAGCCGTGGCACGGGACCTCTGCCGACGCTCTAGCGCTCGAACCGCTTGAGGGTCCCTCCGGTTGTCGTAAGCGTCGAGCTGTACGGCCGGGAGGGCTGTCGGGTCGGAGCCGATCGGGCCACCGACCGGGCATCCTCATGCGTGCGGCCTGTCGAGGTACGTCGAGAAAGGTCGGCGTATCCAGCAGGCGCATTACCACCATACCCCGGATTCGCGCACATGCGATGGCCGATTCGGTCACGTCGTCGTCGTCACACTGGTTGACCAGGGGCTTCCGAGGGGCGGCGAGCGGGTTATTGTGCGCTTCATGACGAGCTCTGACAAGCCTGACAACGCCACCGCCGAACACACCGGGGTCGCCGCCCAGGACTGGGCCAAGGCCTCAGCCGACCCGCAGTACCGCGCCGCGGTCGTGGACCTGCTCGGCGCGCTCGCCTACGGAGAGCTCGCGGCGTTCGAGCGGCTCGCGGAGGACGCCAAGCTGGCGCCCACCCTGGAGGACAAGGCGGAGCTGGCGAAGATGGCGTCGGCGGAGTTCCACCACTTCGAGCGGCTGCGGAACCGGCTCACGGAGATCGGCGCGGAGCCGACCCAGGCCATGGAGCCGTTCGTCGCGGCACTGGACGGCTTCCACAAGCAGACCGCGCCCTCCGACTGGCTGGAGGGCCTGGTCAAGGCGTACGTCGGCGACTCGATCGCCAGCGACTTCTACCGTGAGGTCGCGGCCCGCCTCGACTCCGACACCCGTGAGCTGGTGCTGGCCGTCCTCGACGACACCGGGCACGCCGGCTTCGCGGTGGAGAAGGTGCGCGCCGCGATCGACGCCGACCCGCGCGTCGGCGGGCGGCTCGCCCTGTGGGCGAGGCGTCTGATGGGCGAGGCCCTGTCCCAGTCCCAGCGGGTCGTCGCCGACCGGGACGCGCTGTCCACGATGCTGGTCGGCGGTGTCGCGGACGGCTTCGACCTAGCCGAGGTCGGCAAGATGTTCTCCCGCATCACCGAGGGCCACACCAAGCGGATGGCGGCGCTGGGCCTGGCGGCCTAGCACTTCGTAGGCAGCGGCCCCGGCCCTGCCGGTGGCCGCGCCCCCGGTCGCCGGCTACGCCGGCGCCGATCGTCGGCGCAGGCGGCCCGCCGGCCGCAGCAGCAGCGAAAGCGAGGCCGCGGAGACGACCGCCGCACCGAGCAGGCTCGGCAGGACGATGCCGGTGCCCAGCGCGCTGTGCGTGACGAAGTCACCGAAGAGGGCTCCGGCGACGCCCGTGCCGAACACCAGGGCGCGGGCCGGAAGCCGGTGCGCCAGCCGGTGCGCCGCGGCCCAGGCGAGTCCCAGACCGATCAGGGCGGAGCCGAGAGCTTCCAAGAACATGACGGGGGTCCCTCCCACGCGGCCGGCTGCGCTTCACGGTCGTAGCCCGTCATACCCGTGACCTGCGGAATGCAATCCTCCCTGGGTGCGTCCTGTGCAGGCTCGTGGGCCCGTGCGCGGACATGGTGAAGGGCCCGGCGGCGACCGGCCACCGGGCCCTTCACACTGCGCTCAGGACGTCTCGCGCGTACGGACTACAGCGGGCCGAAACCCACCTTGCGGACCGTCGGCTCGCCGAGCTCCACGTACGCGAGACGGTCCGCCGGGACCAGGACCTTGCGGCCCTTCTCGTCCTCGAGGCTCAGCAGCTGCGTCTTCCCGGCCAGCGCCTCGGCCACCACGCGCTCGACCTCCTCCGCGCTCTGACCGCTCTCCAGAACGATCTCGCGGGGCGCGTGCTGCACGCCGATCTTGACCTCCACGGCTATGTCCCTCCGACGGTCAGTGAGTGCGCGACCTTCCGCGCCGTACCAGCACACATTAGCCCGGTGAGGGGACCCGCATGCTTCGCGCGAGAACGCCAGGAGCGAACAGCACGCGCGAACAGACGCCCCGAAGCGTGTGGTGCCGAGGGGGCGCGTGGTCCTAGTGGTGCTCGATGCCGTGCAGCGGGAAGCCCGCGATGCCCCGCCAGGCCAGCGAGGTCAGCAGCTGCACCGCCTGATCGCGCGGGACGCTGCGGTCGCTGTGCAGCCAGGAGCGTGCCACCACCTGGGCGAGGCCGCCGAGACCGGAGGCCAGCAGCATCGACTCGGGACGCGACAGGCCGGTGTCCTCGGCGATGACGTCGCAGATCGCCTCGGCGCACTCGTTCGTGACCTTGTCGACGCGCTCGCGTACCGCGGGCTCGTTCGTCAGGTCCGACTCGAAGACCAGGCGGAAGGCGCCGCCGTCGTCCTCCACGTACGCGAAGTAGGCGTCCATCGTCGCCCGGACGCGCTGCTTGTTGTCGGTCGTCGACGCCAGCGCGTTCCGCACGGACTGGATCAGCGACTCGCAGTGCTGGTCCAGCAGGGCGAGATAGAGGTCGAGCTTGCCCGGGAAGTGCTGGTAGAGCACCGGCTTGCTGACCCCGGCGCGCTCGGCGATGTCGTCCATGGCGGCCGCGTGGTACCCCTGCGCCACGAAGACCTCCTGGGCGGCGCCCAGGAGCTGGTTCCGGCGGGCACGGCGCGGCAGGCGGGTGCCCCGCGGGCGTGCCGCCTCTGTCTGCTCGATGGCTGTCACGCCGCCTCCAAAATCACGTCCACATGCGGTGTGCGCCGCGCGGCCATCGTACTTTTCGGTAACCGTGCTGTGCGCGGTGAGAGCGCAGAATTTCACGTACCGGACGCCGGCGAAAGACGTACGGACCCCCCTGAACCGGGCAGCTCGCCGTGGACCGGGGCGCCGACGGCCGGCCGCCGGTCAGCGGTAGTCGTCCTCGTCGAGGGAGACGACCCGTGCCTGTTCGACGAGATCCGCCTCGCTGGCGCGGTCCGGGTCCACACCGGTGAGGGGGTCGTCGTGGGCGGGGGCGATGTCCGCGTGCTGCTCGGCGGCGTCGACCTCGGGGGCCTCGACGTCGATCTCCGTGAGGCCGTTCTCGGCCTCGTGATCCTCGAACGTCTCGGGATCGGTGGGGTCATAGGCCATGGTGGGCTCCCTTCCTCGAACGTCCCTGGAATCAGCAGGGGCCACATGCGGGTGCCCTGTGTAAGAGCGTAGGAGACACCCGATGTGGGCGCTATGCCGTGTGCCGCCGATCGTTGTGCGGCTCACCAGTGACTGACCGGAGAGGAACGTTCCACTCTGTGACGGCGAACACATGAACCACTACGTGATCGTCTCGTAACATTGCTGCATGTCTTCGACCGAATTGCCGTCCGTCCCGGCCGCGAGCGTCCTCCCGAGGGTGTCGCCCGTCAGGGTCGCGGAGGGCGAGCGGCTCAGGTCGGTGAGACTGCCGGGGGTCACGCTGAGCGTCCGGTCACGGCCGCCCGCGCGCGAGGGGCTGCCGCCCGCGCTCTACGTCCACGGGCTCGGCGGTTCCTCGCAGAACTGGTCGGCCCTGATGCTCGAGCTCGACGGCGTCCTCGACGGCGAGGCGGTCGACCTGCCGGGCTTCGGGGACTCCCCGCCGCCGGACGACGGCGACTACTCCGTCACCGCCCACGCGCGCGCGGTGATCCGCCATCTCGACGCGTCCGGGCGCGGTCCCGTCCACCTCTTCGGCAACTCCCTGGGCGGCGCGGTCGCCACGCGCGTGGCCGCCGTCCGGCCCGATCTCGTACGGACCCTCACCCTGGTCTCGCCCGCCCTCCCCGAACTGCGCGTGCAGCGGACCGCGGTGCCGACCGGGCTGCTGGGCGTGCCCGGCGTCGCCGCGCTCTTCACCCGGTTCACCAAGGAGTGGACGGCCGAGCAGCGCGTCCGCGGCGTCATGGCCCTGTGCTACGGGGACCCCGGGCGGGTGTCGCCCGAGGCGTTCCGGCACGCCGTGGAGGAGCTCGAGCGGCGGCTGCGGCTGCCGTACTTCTGGGACGCCATGACGCGCTCCGCGCGCGGCATCGTGAACGCCTACACGCTCGGCGGCCAGCACGGTCTGTGGCGCCAGGCCGAGCGGGTCCTCGCCCCGACGCTGCTGATCTACGGCGGCCGTGACCAGCTGGTCGGCTACCGCATGGCCCAGAAGGCGGCCCGTGCCTTCCGTGACTCCCGGCTGCTGTCCCTGCCGGACGCCGGGCACGTGGCGATGATGGAGTACCCGGAGACGGTGGGCACGGCGGTCCGGGAACTGCTCGCCGAGGTCGGGGACCTGGGATCGGTCCGGGGCGCCGCCGCGGGCGCCGCCGGTGCGGATGCCGGGGGCGACGGCGCCGTCACGGGTACGGGTACGGGGGGCTGAGGGGCGACGTGGGACGCCACAGCCGCCGCGAGAAGGCACCCAACGGTGACTCCGCGGAGACAACCGCACAGACCGCAGCCGGGAGTGACACCGGGCCCGGCCCCGCGCCGGACCGGCACCAGTCGGGCGCGGCCCGGCCGACGACGCCGGGGGCCCGGCCGGACACCGCTCCCGTGCCGTTGCCCGGACAGCGCCGGGCGCCTTCGAGCGGGGGACCGGCATACGGAGGGCCGCGGGTACCCGACGGCAAGCCCGTGACGGGGGCTCCGCGGCCGCCCGACGGCACGCCTGCTCACGGTGGGCCGCGTTCACCCGACGGCACGCCTGCCCGCGGTGTGCCGCGTTCACCCGACGGCACGCCTGCTCGTGGTGTGCGGCGTTCGCCCGACGGCACGCCTGCTCACGGTGGGCCGCGTTCACCCGACGGCACGCCTGCTCGCGGTGTGCCGCGTATGCCGGGTGGCGGACCAGCTCAAGGGGTGCCGCGCGCGGCCGACGGCACTCCGGCGAAGGGGACTCCGCGGCCGGCCGACGGCACGCCCGCCCGTGGTGTGCCGCGTCTGCCGGACGGCGCCGAGGCCGCTGGTGTGCAGCGGGTTCCCGGCGGTGCCGTCGGCCACAGCGGCCCCCAGGCTCGTGGCGGGCACCCCGAGCAGCGGGAACCCGGCGGTGGCTGGGGCGAGTTCCGGGGCCGGGCCGTGCGTTCCGGCGCGGCCGGGCCCGGGACCGGCGTGCCGAGACAAGGCGGTCCCGGTGGTCCCCGGAAGGAGTATCTGGACGCCTTCGACGAGGACGGCGGCGTCTTCACGCCCCGGCCGGCAGTCGGCAGGCAGCGCGCCGATGCGTACGTCCCCGCCCCCGGGGCCGCCGACGCGGACGACGTCGTACCGCCGACCGGTGAGCCCAAGCAGGCGAAGGGAGCCAAGGGGCGGACGTTCGCCGGCATCGCGGCGGCCGCCGTCACCACCGTGCTCGCGGTGATCGTGGCCGGGCAGGTCACCCACGGCCAGGACGGCACCGCCGCAGGGTCCGGGGCCGCCACCGGCCAGGCCCCCGGCGCCGGCGACTCCGCCTCGCACGGGACCTCAGCGGCGCCGGGCGCGGCGCCGCTGACGTACGCGCAGAAGATGGGCGAGAAGTACCCGCTGAGCGCCACCCTGCGGGGCCCGGGGAAGTTCGACGCGGTCCCCGGCGCGGACAAGGCCCCCGGCAAGGGGCGGAAGTACACCTACCGCGTCGACATCGAGCAGGGACTCGGCCTGGACGGCGGGCTCTTCGCCGAGGCCGTGCAGAAGACCCTCAACGACGACCGCAGTTGGGCCCACGCCGGCGCCCGCACCTTCGAGCGCGTCGGCTCCGGCAAGGCCGACTTCGTGATCACGCTCGCCAGCCCCGGAACCACCGCCGAGTGGTGCGCCAAGTCGGGTCTGGACACCACCGAGGACAATGTGTCCTGCGACTCGGCCGCCACCGAACGCGTGATGATCAACGCCTACCGCTGGGCGCAGGGCTCGAAGACGTACGGCGACGAAATCCACCCCTACCGTCAGATGCTCATCAACCACGAGGTCGGCCACCGGCTCGGCTACGGCCATGTCACCTGCGACAAGGACGGCGAACTGGCCCCCGTGATGCAGCAGCAGACCAAGTTCCTGAACCACGACGGGATCCACTGCCTGCCCAATCCCTGGCCGTACCCGAGGAGTTGACAGGCAGCGCTTACGTCACATTGACACGCGCCGAAAGTTCGTTCATATTTCTGCGCATGTGGTCTAGTCATGCCGTCGACAGCAGCGCCGCCATCGAGCTGGCGCTCATCGGCGTGACCGCGCTCTGCGTGGCCGACATCCACTGTCGCTGACGCCGCCCCCTGGCGTTCGCGTCGCGACGTTTCCTCACCTCTCCGTGACCCGGTCACGGTTTTTTCGACGACCCGGCGCCGGGGCAGACGTCTGTTCATTTTCGTCTCACCCCTCGTCCATCTGTCTCATCATCCGAGAGGTCGTCATTCCGATGCGTCAACCGTCCATCAGAGCGCGCCGCCTGGCCGCGGCATCCGTCAGCCTGGTCGTGGCAGCGGGCGCCGCCGCGTGCGGGCCGAAGGACAACGATGCCAAGGCCTCCGGTGGTGACTCCACGCCCCACAAGGGCGGCACCCTCACGGTCCTCAACTCCGAGCCGCAGACGGACTTCGACCCCGCCCGCCTGTACACCTCCGGCGGCGGCAACGTCCCGTCCCTCGTCTTCCGCACGCTCACCACCCGCAACCGCGAGAACGGCGCGGCCGGCGCCAAGGTCGTCCCCGACCTGGCCACCGACACCGGGCGCCCGAACAAGGACGCGACCGTGTGGACGTACACCCTGAAGAAGGGCCTCAAGTACGAGGACGGCACCCCCATCACCTCGGCCGACATCAAGTACGGCGTCGAGCGTTCCTTCGCCCCCGAACTCTCCGGCGGCGCGCCCTACCTGAGGGACTGGCTGGTCGGCGCGGCGGACTACCAGGGGCCGTACAAGGACAAGAAGGGCCTGTCCGCCATCGAGACGCCGGACAGCCGGACCATCGTCTTCCACCTGAACAAGCCCGAGGGCGAGTTCCCCTACCTGGCCACGCAGACCCAGTTCACGCCGGTCCCGAAGAGCAAGGACACCGGCACCAAGTACGAGAGCCACCCGATCTCCTCGGGCCCGTACAAGGTCGTCAAGAACGAGAACGACGGCGAACACCTGGTCCTGGAGCGCAACAAGTACTGGTCGACGGCCGTCGACGCCGAGCGCAAGGCCTACCCCGACACCGTCGACGTAAGGTCCGGGCTGGACTCCTCCGTGATCAACCAGCGGCTGTCCGCGTCCCAGGGTGCGGACGCCGCCGCGGTCACCACCGACACCAACCTCGGCCCGGCCGAACTCGCCAAGGTGAGCGGTGACAAGGAACTGGCCGCGCGCGTGGGCACCGGCCACTTCGGCTACACGAACTACCTCGCCTTCAACCCGAAGGTGAAGCCGTTCGACAACGCCAAGGTGCGGCAGGCGATCTCCTACGCCATCGACCGGTCCTCCGTCATCAACGCGGCGGGCGGTTCGGCGCTGGCCGAGCCCGCGACCACCTTCCTGCCGGACCAGAAGTCCTTCGGCTACACGCCGTACGACCCCTTCCCGGCAGGAAAGACCGGCGACCCGGCCAAGGCAAAGGAACTGCTGAAGGAGGCCGGCTACAAGTCCGGGCTCACCCTCACCCTCACGCACTCCAACAGCAAGGACTTCGAGACCAGCCCGGAGATCGCGACCGCCGTCCAGGACGCGCTGAAGAAGGCCGGCATCACGGTCAAGCTGCAGGGCCTGGAGGACAACGACTACCGGGACAAGATCCACAGCGTGAAGACCGAGCCCGGTCTCTTCCTCGCCCACTGGGGTGCCGACTGGCCCTCCGGCGGTCCCTTCCTCGCCCCGATCTTCGACGGCCGGCAGATCGTCAAGGACGGCGCCAACTTCAACACCGGGCAGCTGAACGACAAGTCGGTCAACGACGAGATCGACGCGATCAACAAGCTGACCGACCTGCAGGCCGCCGCGAAGCGGTGGGGCGCGCTCGACAAGAGGATCGGCGAGCAGGCCCTCGTCGTGCCGCTGTTCCACCCGGTCTACAAGCGCCTGGTCGGCAAGGACATCAAGAACGTCGTGATCAGCGACTGGACCGGCGTCCTGGACATCTCCCAGGTCGCGGTGAAGTAGCACCGTGAGCGAGGCACTCGTCGCCGTCGAGGCCGCCGGGACGGACACCTCCGTCCCGGCGGCCTCGGGGGCCCGTCAGTTCTGGCGGCGGCTGCGGCAGCAGCGCGCCGCCCTCGTCGCGGCCGTCGTCGTCGCGCTGCTGGTCCTGGTCGCGCTCGCCGCGCCGCTGCTCACCGCCCTGGAGGGCCAGGACCCCACCACGTACCACCCTTCCCTCATCGACTCCGCGCGCGGTGGCGTGCCCGTCGGTTCGTTCGGCGGCGTCAGTGCCGACCACTGGCTCGGCGTGGAGCCGCAGACCGGCCGCGACCTGTTCGCGCGGCTGGTGTACGGGGCACGGGTGTCCCTCGGGGTCGCGCTGGCGGCGACGGTGGTGCAGGTCTCCCTCGGCGTCACCGTCGGTGTCATGGCCGCGCTCGGCAACCGCTGGGTCGACCAACTGCTGAGCCGGGTCACCGACATCATCGTCTCCATGCCGCTGATGATCATGTCGCTGGCGCTGCTCGCGATCGTGCCGTCGAGCTTCCCGCGGCCCGTCCTGGTCACGCTGGTCATCGGCCTCATCGCCTGGGGCAACACGGCGAAGATCGTGCGCGCCCAGACGCTCACCCTGAAGGGGCTCGACTACGTCTTGGCCGCCCGGCTGAGCGGCTGGGGGACCTGGCGCATCGCCCGCCGCGAACTCCTGCCGGGCCTCGCCGCCCCCGTCATCACCTACGCGGCGCTCCTCGTGCCCACCAACATCTCCATCGAGGCGGCCCTGTCCTTCCTCGGTGTCGGCGTGAAGCCGCCGACCCCGTCCTGGGGGCAGATGCTCACCGCCGCCGACGTCTGGTACCAGGCGGCGCCCCAGTACCTGCTGCTGCCCGCGGGCGCGCTCTTCGTCACCGTCCTCGCCCTCACCGTCCTCGGTGACGGCATACGCACGGCCCTCGACCCGCGCGCGGCCTCACGCCTGCGCGTCGGCACCGGCCGGAAGCGGGAGGCCAAGGCATGAACGGCTTCGGAGGTTTCGTCCTGCGCCGCGCCGCCGGCGCCCTGGTCACCCTGTTCGCCATCTCGGTGATCGTCTACGTCGTCTTCTACGCCACCCCAGGCAACGTCGCCCAGATCACCTGCGGCCCGCGCTGCTCGCCGGAGCAGGTGCACCAGGTCGCCCAGCAGCTCCGGCTCGACGACCCGCTGTACGTGCGCTACTGGCACTTCCTCGTCGGTCTGCTGGCCGGCCAGGACTACTCGACGGGAACGTCGGTGGCGCACTGCCCGGCGCCCTGCCTCGGGCTGTCCTACCAGAGTGACCAGCAGGTCACCGACATCATCCTGTCGAAACTCCCGGTCAGCCTGTCGCTGGTCGTGGGCGCGATGGTGCTCTGGCTCGTCCTCGGCGTCGGCACCGGCGTCCTCTCCGCCTGGCGGCGCGGCCGGCTCACCGAACGGGTGCTGACCGCCCTGACCCTGGCGGGCTGGGCCACGCCCGTCTTCGTCATCGGCCTGATCCTGATGATCGTCGTGTGCGGCGAGCTCCAGCTCCTGCCCTTCCCGCAGTACGTGAAGTTCACCGACGACCCCGAGCAGTGGGCGTGGAACCTGCTGCTGCCCTGGCTGTCGCTGGCGCTCGTCGAGGCCGCCGCGTTCGCGCGCCTGACCAGGGCGGCGATGCTGGAGACGCTCGCCGAGGACCACATCCGCACCTTCCGCGCGTACGGCGTGGGGGAGCGGTCGATCGTCGGACGGCACGCGCTGCGCGGCGCGCTGGCGCCCGTCATCGCGCTGAACGCCAACAACGTCGGCTCGGCCGTCGGCGGCGCGGTCCTCACCGAGACCCTCTTCGGCCTGCCCGGCATCGGCCAGGAGCTGGTGCACGCGGTGAACGTCGTCGACCTGCCGGTGGTCGTCGGCATGGTCCTGGTCGTCGGCTTCTTCGTGGTCCTCGCCAACGCCGTCGCGGACGTGCTGTACGCGGTGGCCGACCGACGGGTGGTGCTCGCATGAGCCTGGTGGAAGTCACGGACCTGAGCGTCGCGTTCGGGTCCCTCAGGGCCGTGGACGGACTCTCGTTCCGGCTGGAGCCGGGCGCCGCCCTCGCCCTCGTCGGAGAGTCCGGGTCCGGCAAGTCCACGGTCGCCGGCGCCCTGCTCGGCCTGCACCGGGGCACAGGAGCCCGGGTCGGCGGCTCGGTCCACGTCGCCGGCACCGATGTGCAGCAGGCCTCGGACGAGGAACTGCGTCGGCTGCGCGGGGCGAAGGCCGCCATGGTCTTCCAGGACCCGCTGTCCTCCCTCGACCCGTACTACGCGATCGGCGACCAGATCGCCGAGGTGTACCGCGTGCACACGCGCGCGTCACGGCGGGCGGCACGCGCGCGTGCCGTCGAGGTGCTGGACCGGGTGGGCATCCCGGACGCCTCGCGGCGGTCCCGTTCCCGCCCGCACGAGTTCAGCGGCGGCATGCGCCAGCGCGCCCTGATCGCCATGGCGCTGGCGTGCGAGCCGGAGCTGCTCATCGCCGACGAGCCGACCACCGCCCTCGACGTGACCGTCCAGGCCCAGATCCTCGACCTGCTGCACAACCTGCGCGAGGAGACCGGCATGGGCCTGCTGCTGGTCACCCACGACGTCGGCGTGGCCGCCGAGAGCGTCGACGAGGTGCTGGTCATGCGACACGGCAAGGCGGTCGAGCACGGCTTCGTCGGCTCCGTCCTCGGGGCGCCCACCGAGCCGTACACCCGGGAACTGCTCGGCGCGGTGCCCCGCGTGGACGCGCCGCGCGCCGCCTCGCGGGCGACCGAGGAGGTCGTCCTGGAGGCGACCGGTCTGCGGCGCGAGTTCGGCCGGGGCAAGGGTGCCTTCGCCGCCGTCGACGACGTGTCGCTGACCGTCCACCGGGGCGAGACCCTAGGTGTCGTCGGCGAGAGCGGCAGCGGCAAGACGACGCTCGGGCGCATGCTCGTGGGACTGCTGGAGCCGACGGCGGGCGAGGTCCGCTTCGAGGGCGGCGCCGTGAGCGGCGTGAACCCGGCCGTGCAGATGGTCTTCCAGGACCCCGTCTCCTCCCTCAACCCCCGCCGCAGCGTGGGCGAGTCCATCGCCGACCCGCTGCGCGCGCGGGGAGACCGGGACGAGGAGCGCATCCGCGGGCGCGTGACGGAACTGCTGGAGCGCGTGGGGCTCGAAGGGGCGCACTACGACCGCTACCCGCACGAGTTCAGCGGCGGACAGCGTCAGCGCGTGGGCATCGCGCGGGCCCTCGCGGCCGACCCGCGCGTCATCGTCTGCGACGAACCCGTCTCCGCGCTGGACGTCACCACCCAGGCCCAGGTGGTGGCCCTGCTCGGTGAGCTGCAACGCGAACTCGGGCTCGCGCTGGTGTTCGTGGCGCACGACCTCGCGGTGGTACGACAGGTCAGCGACCGGGTCGCGGTGATGCGCCGCGGGCGGATCGTGGAGTCCGGGCCCGCCGACCAGGTGTACGACCACCCGCAGGACCCGTACACCGAGCAGTTGCTGGCCGCCGTACCCGCCCTCGACCCCGACGTCGCGGCCGAGCGGCGGGCTGCCCGCCGGGAGCCGGCCGCGGCGTGACGCCACGCGTCCTCCCGATCGCTTAGCGCGACAGAACGCGACCCGCACGGGAAAGTTACGACCGTTCACCCCTTTTGGTGGCGCGATGGACAACCGTCCGTCGCGCCACCTGCTTGTCCGCATACGTTCGTCCCGCTGCTAGCCGCCGGGACCAACGGCGGCCGACCAGACGTGAGATCGGGGGTGCACACGTGCGCATCGGACTGCTGACGGAGGGTGGCTATCCGTATGTGGGCGGTGACGCCGGACTCTGGTGCGACCGGCTCGTACGCGGGCTCGGGCAGCACGAGTTCGACATCTACGCGCTCAGCCGCAGCCGGCGTCAGGAGGACCAGGGATGGGTCCCGCTGCCACCGCACGTCAGCCGGGTGCGCACCGCACCGCTGTGGACCGCCGAGGACGACGGGGCGGCATACGGCAGGCGCGCGCGCCGACGCTTCACCGAGTGCTACGGCGAACTCGCCGCGGCGGTCTGTGCCGGGCCGGACGCCACGTCCGACGCCGGATCCCACGCCGCCTCGGACGCCGCGTCCGGCACGGCCTCGGGCACGGCCGCCGGAGCAGGCCCGCACGGGGCCTCCGACGCGGTCTCCGTCGCTGCCCCGCCTCACCTGACGGACCGTTTCGGCAATGCGCTGTTCGAACTCGCCGAACTGGCCCGCGAACAGGGCGGGTTACCCGGCGCGCTGCGCTCCGAGACCGCCGTACGCGCCCTGGAGCGCGCCTGTCGCGCGCCCGGCGCCCAGCGAGCGGCGCGCGAGGCCCGCGTTCCCGAACTGCTCACCGTCGCCGCCCGTCTCGAACGCGTCCTGCGCCCCCTCGCCCTCGACTGGTACGCGGACGACGGCCTCGGCTCGGTGGACCTGTGCCACGCGGCGGCCGGCGGCCCCGCGGCCCTGACCGGACTCCTCGCCGGCCACTTCTGCGAGGTACCGCTGCTGGTCACCGAGTACGGCGTACAGCTGCGCTCCCACTACCTGACCTCCGGCCCCGGCACCGCGGCCCCGGCCGTACGATCCCTGCTCGCCGCCTTCCACCGCCTGCTCGCCACCGAGGTCTACCGGCGGGCCGCGATCATCACGCCCGGCAACGCCCACGCCCGCCGCTGGCAGGAGCGCTGCGGCGCGGACCGCGCCCGGATCCGCACCGTTTACCCGGGGCTGGAGGCATCCCGCTTCGCGGAGGCCGGCGAGTCCCCGGACCGCGCCGATCCGGACACCCTGGTCTGGGTCGGCCGGGTGGACCCGGCCAAGGACCTCGTGTCGCTGCTGCACGCCTTCGCCGAGGTACGCAGGGCCGAGCCCGCGGCACGGCTGCGCATCGTGGGCGCGGCGACCGGACGCGAGGCCCAGGAGTACCTGGGCCATTGCAAGGTGCTCGCCGCCCAGCTCTTCCCGGACGAGGCGACGGGCGCCCACGCGGTCGGCGAGAACCCCGTCTCCTTCGAGGAGATCGGCGCTCCGGAGGCACCCACCCTCGCCGACGCCTACGCGGCGGGCACCGTCGTCGTCCTCTCCAGCGTCGTCGAGGGCTTCCCGGTCAGCCTGGTCGAAGCCATGTTCTGCGGCCGGGCCACGGTGTCCACGGACGTCGGCGCGGTGGTCGAGGCCGTCGGCGGCACGGGACTCGTCGTCCCCCCGCGCAATCCGCGGGCGCTCGCCGAGGCGTGCGTGGCACTCCTGCGCGACCCCGAGCGTCGTGCGCGCCTGGGGGCCGCCGCCCGCGCCCGCGCCCTCGAACTGTTCACCGTCGAGCAGAACGTCGCCGCGTTCCACCGCATCTACCTGGAGATCGTCGCGCACTGCCCCGTGCGCCGCCCGATCCTCGACGAGACCGGTGACCCCCTCCCGTTCGCCGTCCCCGCCGAGGCCCACCTGCCCGGCCACTGGCCCGACCCCGCGGCCCGCGTCGTCGGCCACGGTGGCCCGGGACGGTCCGGCGGCGACGCACTGGCACGGGCCACCGGGCCGGCGACGGAGGGGGCACGATGAGCAGCCTGGAGGAACTGGACCACCCGGGAACCCCCGACGGTCCCGGAGCATGGGCCCACGACGGCACCGAGGACTCGGACGGCACCCGCGGGCACGCCCGCCGCCGAGGGGCCGCCGACCCGGTCAAGGGGCTGATGCACCGTCACCGCGCGCTGTGCGAAGGGGCCGTGGACCCGCTGGAGATCGCGGCGGGCCTCGAGGCACACGGCGTCACCGACCGGACCGCCGCACGCTTCCGGCACCGGGACGTCTTCTCGCTCGCCGAGGAGATGTTCGCCCGCGTGTCCCGCGACGGCGAAACCCGTACGCCCGCAGACACCACCACACCTCCCCGGGCGCACCTCGGCTGGGCGCTGCTCACCCTCCTGCCCGGCGCCCTCGGCGCGGCGGTGGTGACAGGACTGCACATCACCCCTGGCCGGCCGCGTCCTGTCATCGCCGCGGCCGGCCTCCTCGCCGTGCTCCTCGCCTTACGCGCGGTCCTGCGCCGGGGCCCGCTGAGCACACCGGCCGACACACGCGCGTGGCACACGGCGACCGGCACACGCGTGTCGACCGCGTGGCTGCTGGCCTACGCCCTGCTCGGCGACGGCCTGCTCCGAGCCGCCCTCGACGGCGGCCCCCACGGGCTGCCGAGCACGACGGACGGCCCCTGGCCCCTGGCCACCGCACCCTTCCTGGCCCTCCTCCTGAGCTGCGCGCCGGCGGCCTGGTGCGCCCACCTGTTCACCGTGCGGGCCCGCCGCAGACTCGCGTCCAGCCGGGGCCTGGAGGAGTTCTCCGCCGCCGTGCGACCGCTGCTGTTCGGCGCGTTCGTCCTCTACCTCGGCGCCCTCGCCGCCCTGCTCGCCCTCTGCGGCGCGGCCCTGCATCAGCCCGCCGGCCACCCCCAGGCCCTCGCCCTGGGCGGCCTCCTCCTGACGGCCCGCCTGCTCACCGTCCACCGTCACCGCCACGCCCCGGCGCTCGTCCTGGCCGCCGCAGCCGTGACCGAGGCCGCGGCCCCCGCCCTGATCCTCGCGGGCCGCCTGACCGGACGCCCCTTCCTGGCCACCCCCGTCCAGTCCCTCGTGGACACCTGGGGCCCGGGGAGCGTACCCACTCTCGTCTGCGCGACCGCTGCCCTGGCCCTGCTGGTCCACGCCGGCCGCGCCCTCACCCGGGCCTCGGCCCACGCACCGGCGGAGGACCGGACGGACCGGGCGGAACGGTCGGGCCGGATGGAAGACCCGACGGCAGAGGGGACGCGAGACCGGACATGACGAGAGACCGGACATGACGGACCCACGGTCGGCTCCCCGCCCCATGGCGGCCGCCCCGTGATCTGACCACCCAGCCGCAGGCGCCGGCCCACCGCCGGAGGCAACCGCACCACCCCCCTTGAAGGAGAACACCAGATGACCACCTCCCGACCCGGAGCATCCGGAGCCACCGGAGCATCCGGAGCACGCACCCCGGGAGCCGCCCGATGAGAGTCCTGCTGATCGGAGCAAACGGCTACCTCGGCCGCTTCGTCGCCGACCGCCTGCTCGCCGACCCGGCCGTCCAGCTCACCGCACTCGGCCGCGGCGACGACGCCGACGTCCGCTTCGACCTCGCGACGGGCAGCCCCGGCGCCCTCACCCGCTTCCTCGACGCGGTCCACCCGGGCGTCGTCATCAACTGCGCGGGAGCCACCCGCGGTGGTGCCCGCGAGCTCACCCGGCACAACACCGTCGCCGTCGCCACCGTCTGCGAAGCCATGCGCCGCAGCGGCTGCGTCGCCCGGCTGGTGCAGATCGGATGCGGCTCCGAGTACGGTCCCAGCCAACCCGGCTCCTCCACCGCCGAGGACGCCGTGCCCCGCCCCGGCGGGCCGTACGGCGTCAGCAAGCTCGCGGCCACCGAACTGGTCCTCGGCTCCGGCCTCGACGCCGTCGTACTGCGCGTCTTCTCCCCCGTCGGCCCCGGCACGCCGGCCGGGTCCCCGCTCGGCCGGCTCGCCGAGGCGATGCGCCGCGCCATGCAGTCCGGCGACGGCGAGCTCAAGCTCGGCGGGCTCGGTGTCCAGCGGGACTTCGTCGACGTACGCGACGTCGCCCGCGCCGTCCACGCCGCCTCGCTGTCCGCCGCGCAGGGGGTCATCAACATCGGCTCGGGTCGCGCCGTGCGCCTGAGGGACGCCGCCTCCGTCCTCGCCCGAGTGGCCGGGTACGGCGGCGCACTGCACGAACTCGACGGACCGCCCGGACCGCTGCGGCCCCCCATCGGCCACCCCCGCCCCGACGGCGACCACTCCCCGGTGGCGTACCCGTACCCGGACGGGTGTGGCAGCTGGCAGCAGGCCGACGTGCGGACCGCCCGGGACCGCCTCGGCTGGCGACCGCGGATCAACCTCGAGGAGTCCCTGGCCGACATCTGGATGGAGGCGGCATGCCGCATGTGAGCGGCACCAGGTCGGGCACGGCGAGTACCGGCGTCCGTACCGGCCTGGGCGTGCCCGGCTACGCCCACCCTCTCGTCGCGCCGACCGACTGGGCCGGACTGACCCGGCCCGGCACGCCCCTGGACTGGGTCGTCCTCGACGTCGCCCAGGGCCCCGGCGTCCGCCCCGACCCGGACTGTCTCCAGGCGGCGGGTCGGCTGCGCAACGCCGGTGTCCGCGTCCTCGGCCACCTCGACGTCGCGTACGGCACCCGGGCCTTCGGCGAGCTGGTCGCCGACGCGCACCGCTTCCTCGACTGGTACCAGGCCGACGGCTTCCTGCTGGACCGCTGCCCCGCCGAACGCGCCGCGCTCGGCGAGGTCCGCCGCACGGTCGCCGCCCTCCGTGTGCTCCGCCACGACGCCCACATCGTCCTCGGCCACGGCACCCACCCGTATCCGGGCTACGCCGAGAACGCCGACCAGTTGGTGACCTTCTCCGGCTCCTGGAGCGACTACCGCTGGTCGCAGGTCGCCGAGTGGACCACCGACTACCCGCCGGACCGCTTCTGCCACTTCGTGCACGGTGTGCCCCGCGGCCACCTCGACGAGGCGCTGCGCATCGCCCGCTGGCAGGGCGCGGCGACCATCTGGTTCACCGACCGCACGGACCGCGGCGGCCGCGCCGACCCCTGGCAGGGCATGCCCGGCTACTGGGACGAGATCGTCTCGCGTGTCGGAACGGGTGTCTCGGAATGAAAAAGGCCGTGGCAGTGTTACGGGAAGAACAACCGTACTGTTTGACCGACCAACGGAGTCCCCGTGTCGCTGCCACCCCTGGTCGAGCCCGCTCCTGAGCTCACCGTAGACGAGGTCCGCCGGTACTCCCGCCACCTGATCATCCCGGACGTCGGGATGGACGGGCAGAAGCGGCTGAAGAACGCCAAGGTGCTCTGCGTGGGCGCCGGCGGCCTGGGCTCGCCGGCGCTGATGTACCTGGCCGCCGCGGGCGTCGGCACGCTCGGCATCGTGGAGTTCGACGAGGTCGACGAGTCGAACCTGCAGCGCCAGATCATCCACAGTCAGTCCGACATCGGACGCTCCAAGGCCGAGTCCGCGCGGGACAGCGTCAAGGGCATCAACCCCTACGTGAACGTGATCCTTCACCAGGAGCGGCTCGAGGCCGACAACGTGATGGACATCTTCAGCCAGTACGACCTGATCGTCGACGGCACGGACAACTTCGCGACCCGTTACCTGGTCAACGACGCGTGCGTGCTGCTGAACAAGCCGTACGTGTGGGGTTCGATCTACCGCTTCGACGGTCAGGCCTCGGTCTTCTGGTCCGAGCACGGCCCCTGCTACCGCTGCCTCTACCCGGAGCCCCCGCCCCCCGGCATGGTTCCCTCCTGCGCCGAGGGCGGCGTCCTGGGCGTGCTGTGCGCGTCCATCGGCTCCATCCAGGTCACCGAGGCGATCAAGGTCCTCACCGGCATCGGTGATCCGCTGGTCGGCCGCCTGATGATCTACGACGCGCTGGAGATGCAGTACCGCCAGGTCAAGGTCCGCAAGGACCCGAACTGCGCCGTCTGCGGCGACAACCCGACCGTCACCGAGCTCATCGACTACGAGGCCTTCTGCGGCGTCGTCTCCGAGGAGGCCCAGGCGGCGGCCGCCGACTCCACGATCACTCCCAAGCAGCTCAAGGAGTGGATCGACGAGGGCGAGAGCATCGAGATCATCGACGTCCGGGAGCCCAACGAGTACGAGATCGTCTCCATCCCCGGCGCCCGGCTGATCCCGAAGAACGAGTTCCTCATGGGCACCGCCCTCGAAGGCCTCCCGCAGGACAAGAAGATCGTCCTGCACTGCAAGACGGGCGTCCGTAGCGCGGAGGTCCTCGCCGTCCTGAAGTCCGCGGGCTTCTCGGACGCCGTACACGTCGGCGGCGGCGTCATCGGCTGGGTCAACCAGATCGAACCGGACAAGCCCGTCTACTGAGCCGCGGCTCGCCCCGCTCGTCCCGCTCGTCCCGCGTCGGGGGCTTCGTGCACCAAGACTGCGTGGAGCCCCCGACGTCGTCATGAGCAGACCTTGCCGTCCTTCGGTGCCGTGCCGTTCAGCAGATAGGCGTTCACCGTCGAGTCGACGCAGTCGCTCCCGCGGCCGTAGGCCACGTGGCCCTCGCCCTTCCAGGTGAGCTCGATGCCGACGCCCCGGCCCAGTTCGTCGGCCATTTCGCGGGTGCCCTCGTACGGCGTCGCCGGGTCGCCGGTGTTGCCGACCAGGAGGATCGGCGCCGCGCCCGGTGCGCTCACCTCCGGGGTCTCGAACTGTCCGGCCACCGGCCAGTCGTGGCACCAGCCGGCCGTGTCCCAGCCCAGGAAGTCCCCGAAGACCGGCGAGATCTTCTCGAACTCGGGCAGCAGCTTCCTCGTCTCCCGGAGCGTGGGCCGCTCCTTGTCGTCCAGGCACGATATGACCCGTTGGGCGTGGGTCGCCGTGCCGTAGTGCCCCGCGGAGTCCCGTTCGTTGTAGTCGTCGGCGAGTGCGAGCAGTTCCGTACCGTCTCCCTCTTCCGCCGCCGCCAGAGCGCTGGTCAGTTCCGGCCAGCGGGACTCGCTGTACAGCGGCAGGACGATGCCGGTGACGGCCTGTGTCTGCGTCAGTTTCCGCCCGGAAGAGGTGGGCAGCGGCCGCGCGTCGATGCGCTTCAGCAGGTCCGCGATCTTCTGTGTGCCCTGCTTCGGGTCCTGGCTCCGCGACCTCAGGTAGTCGTCGAGTGCCCGCTGGAAGCCCCTGGCCTGGTTCTCGGCGTGGCCCACGGCGTCCGCGCTGGGGTCGACCACCGCGTCGAGGACCAGGCGGCCCACGTGCTTCGGGAACAAGTGGGCGTACACGCCGCCCAGTTCGGTCCCGTAGGAGAAGCCGAAATAGTGCGTCCTGGCGTCGCCGAGCACCTGGCGGATCAGGTCCATGTCGCGGGCGGTGTCGGTGGTCGAGACATGGGCCATCAGTTTCCCGGCGGCTCGCGCACAGCCTTTGCCGAAGTCGGTGGCGTCCTGGAGGTAGGCCCTCTCCTCGGCCGGGGTGTCGGGGGTGGCGTCCACCGACTCGGCGGCCTGGATGTCCTTGTCGCTGCGGCAGCGGATGCCCTCGCTCGCCCCGACCCCGCGCGGGTCCCAGCTCACCAGGTCGTACCGCTCGCGCAGCGCGGACATGGTGGCCCCGAAGGCCGGCATGGCCGACACGCCCGAGCCGCCGGGTCCGCCGAAGTTGAACAGCAGCGAGCCGATGCGGTCACCGCCGGTGGCCTTCGCGCGGACGAGCGCCAGGCCGATGGTGTCGCCCTCGGGCCTGCTCCAGTCGAGCGGCGCCTTCAGCGTCGCGCACTGCCACTCACCGCTCGGCGCGGAAGAGCCCCCAGTGGCCTTGCAACGGCCCCAGCCGAGCTTCTGCGACGCGAGCGAGGCCGGGAGGTCCGCGGCGGACGTGCCGGTCGGCGTCGCCGATGGCGGGCCGGACCGCCCCTTGCCCTCTTCCGCGCCCGACGACCCGCCGCTGCACCCGGCCACCAGCAGCGCGGCGGCGACCGCGGCCGACCACCGTACGAAACGCGACATGCGCACCCCCGTTCCCGTGCCCTCCGCGTCTCGTGGCGGTGAGCTCTCCGGCCATGGTAGGCGGATCTTCCGGAACCGTTTCCGGCCTGTGGATAACTTCCTGACCTGCGCATTCATGGGGATTTCGAGGTCGTCGGGAACAGCGTGGTCGTCCGGAACAGCGTCACGAACAGACCGTCCCGGCGGCGGGCACCTTCCCGTCCAGCAGATAACCGTTCACCGCGTCCTGCACGCACCTGTTCTTGCTGTCGTACGCGCCGTGTCCCTGTCCCCTGTACGTCAGCTCGACTCCGACGCCCTTCCCGAGCGCGTCCACCATCTTCTTCGCACCCTCGTACGGGGTCGCCGGATCACCGGTGTTGCCGACGACGAGGATCGGCGCCGACCCGGGGGCGCTCACGTCGGGATGCTCGGCGGCGCCCGGCACGGCCCAGCCGGTGCAGCCGACCAGACCCCACGCCAGGTAGTCCCCGAACAGGGCCGAGGCGGCGCGGAACTCGGGCAGTTGCTGCTGGACGTAGGCGGTGGTGTAGCGGGATTTCTCGTCGGAGCAGTTGATGGCGATGTTCGCCGCGGTGATGTTGCTGTACTCGCCGTTCTCGTCGCGGCCGTTCATCGAGTCGGACAGCAGCATGAGGATCTTGCCGTCGCCGCCGTAGGCCTGCTGCAGTCCCTCGGTGAGGTACTCCCAGAAGTCCTTCGAGTACAGGGACTGCGCGATGCCGTTGGTCGCGTCGGTCTGGGTCAGCTCACGTGGGAAGACCCCGGGGATCGGCTTGCGCTCGAGGTCGCTCAGCAGCTTGGCGATGCGGGCCTTGACGTCCTGCGGGGTGTCGCCGATCGGGCACTCGGTGGTCTTGGAGGTGCAGTCCTCGGCGAAGTTGTCCAGCGCGAGCTGGAAGCCCCTGGCCTGCCCGAGCGAGCTCTGTTCGGCGTTCTGCGTGGGGTCGACGACCGCGTCGAACACCGCGCGGCCGACGTGCTTCGGGAAGAGGTGGGCGTAGACGGCGCCCAGCTCGGTGCCGTAGGAGATGCCGAAGTAGTACAGCTTGGCGTCGCCGAGGACCTTCCGCATCAGGTCCATGTCGCGGGCCGCGTCCGTGGTGCGCACATGCGGCAGGATCTTCCCCGAGTGCTTCTCGCAGGCCGCGTTGAACATCTTCGTGCGGTCCAGGAGCCGGGCCCGTTCGGCGGCGTTGTCCGGTGTGGCGTCCTGCTGGAAGTACTCGTCGAGCTGGGCGTCGCTCTCGCACTCCACGGGGGAGCTGCGGCCCACGCCGCGCGGGTCGAAGCTGACCAGGTCGTAGCGGGTGCGCAGCTTGGCGTAGTCCTCGCCGAACGCGGGCAGCGTGGTGACCCCGCTGCCGCCGGGCCCGCCGAAGTTGAACACCAGCGAACCGATGCGCCTGCTCGCCGGTCCGCTCGCCGCGGACCGGATCAGCGCGAGGCCGATGCGATCGCCGTTCGGCTTGCTCCAGTCGAGCGGCGCCTGCAGCGTGGCGCACTGCCACGCCGTCCCGCCCGGCAGCGGCGAGGGGGCGCTGCCACCGCCCTCCGCCGCCGAAGGAGCGGGGCAGTCCTTCCAGTCCAGTTTCTGCGCCGTCAGGTCTCCGTCCTTGCCGCCGCCACCGCACCCCGCCGGCAGCAAGGACAGCAGCACGGCGGACGCCAGGGCGGCGGCTCGGATCCGGAAGCGGCGCATACCTCCATCCTGGGGGCGCGTCCGCCGGGGCGCGCGGGGCGCGGGCCGTACGAGGTACGCCCCGCGTGCGTCCGGGCCGGAGTACGCCGGGCAGGGCCTACAGTGCGCCCTTGCGCGTCAGCTGGTTGAAGGCCAGCCAGCCCGGCAGGACCGGCAGCCACAGCGTCAGCAGCCTAAACAGCAGGACGGCCGGTGCGGCGACCTCCTTGGGCAGGCCGACGGCGATGAGCCCGACGGTCAGGGTGGCCTCGACCGCGCCGACGCCGCCCGGGGTCGGCGCCGCGGAACCGAGCGCGTTGCCGGCCAGGAAGACGACGGCGACGCTGGCGATGCTCAGCGAGGTCGTGCCGTCACCGAACGCCCGGATCGACGCGTCCAGGCACATCACGAAGCAGGCCGTCAGCAGCAGCATGCCGCCGATGCCGGTGACCAGCTTCTGCGGGCGCTGCAGAACGTCCAGCATGCGCGGCACAACACCGGCGAACAGCGACCGCACGCGCGTGACCACGAACTTCCGCAGGAACGGCACCGAGGTCACCACGAGTACGAGCACCGCCACCGTCAGCAGACCGGCGATGACCGTCCGGGACGGGGAAAGCGACGGCGTCTTCTCGGTTCCGGTCAGATAGCCGAAGGACAGCAGCATCAGGATGTGGCAGCCGAGCCCGGCGAGCTGCGAGCCGCCGACGCTCGCCACCGCGAGCCCCGGCCGCACTCCGGCGCGCTGCAGGAACCGCGTGTTGAGCGCCACACCACCGACCGCGGCGGGTGCCACGATCTTCACGAATGAGCCGGCCACCTGAGCCGCCACGGCCCGCGCGAACGACACCCGCTCCGGCACGAACCCGAGGAGCTGCATCGCCGCCGCGACGTAACTGAGTGCGGCGAACAGCACGGCCGCGACGACCCAGCCCCACTGTGCGTTCGCCACGAGCGGTCCGAACTCGATGTGCGTGAGCTGCGTCAGCAGGAAGTACGCGCCGATCGCGCCGGCGATGAAACTGATCAACGTGCGCGGTCGTACCCGCTCCAGCCGGGCCGGCTCCACGGGCGCCTGAGGCCTGATGCGCAGCACCTGGTGCCGGATCTGGGTGAGCAGGTCCTCCTCGCGCGCTTCCTCCAGGGCCTCGTCGATGGCCCGCTTCTCGGCCCGCTGCTCGGCCCGCACGGTCTTCTTGTCGGGCTTCTCCAGCGCGGGTCTGCTGTCGTCCGAGGCTTCCTCCAGGCGGGCCTGTTTGGCCTGCCGGGACGCCTCGAGCACGGCGTCACGCTCGCGTTGGGCCCGCTCCCGGGCCAGTTTGCGCAGCGTCGCGCGCGTGGAGCGGGTCAGTGCGATCGGCTGGAGCATCGGCAGGCAGTCTGCGACCGCGTCGGGGCCGAGGACACCGACCGCGGAGGCCACCGCCCGTTCGGCGCCCACCCGCAGGCCGAGCGTCGTGACCAGCTGGGCGACGTCCATGCGCAGCAGGAGGTCACCGGCCGCGATCTCGCCGCCGCGCAGGTCGGTGAGGATCACCGTGCCGGAACGATCCACCATAATCGCGTCACCCGCGAGCCTGCGGTGCGCGATGCGCCGGGACTGCAGGGCCTGCACCTGGTGCCAGGTGTTGCGCAACAGGTCGTCGGTGATCTCCTCGTCGGCCAGCGAGTCGAGGGTGCGCCCGCCGGTGTGCTGGTAGACGAGCATGACGGCGTCGGGGCCCAGCTCCGAGGTGGCGATCAGCTTCGGCGCGTTGGCACCCGCCGCGATGGCCGCATACGCCAGCAGCGCCTCCTGTTCGAGAGCCTGGCGCAGCGACTGGAGGCTGGAGCGGGTGGCGAAGCCGCGCAGGGTGAGGTTGCGCCACGCGCGGTAGAAGAAGCCCTGGGCCTGCTGCTCCCGGTCGACGACCGTGACGTCCAGCGGCGGGCCGTCCTCCAGGGTGACGAAGTAGCGTCGGCCGCGGTCCCCGTCGGTGTCCGGGGCGTCCTCGCGGGCCGCGCTGACCGGGTGGAAACCGACGTGCCGCAGTCCTGCCATCAGGGTCTGTCCGGTGGGCCGGACGTTGGGGGAGCCGACCGCGTACAGGGTGCCGTAGGCCACCGTCCAGCCGATCAGCACGGTCAGGATGATCGAGAACGGTGTCGTGTAGCCGGTGACCAGCATCGAGAAGGCGTCGAGCAGCAGCACGATCCACAGCACCGCCCGCCAGCGTGGCCGCCGGGACATGCCCACGGCCGTCATGTAGGCGATGACGGGGGCGAGGTAGCCGTGGACCGGGTCGGTCAGGGCGTGGATGTCACCGGGGGAGGGCTGGGTGAGCGCGTCCTGGATGGACGGCGGGGCGGCCCGGGCGACCCACAGGTCGGTGGCGAGCGTCACACCGTGCGCGAGGACCGCCGCGAGCACGCCGTCGGCGATGCGCAGCCCGTCCCGTTTGATCAGCCGCTCGATCGCGAACGCGACCGGGACCAGCAGGATCGCGATGCTCGACGCCAGCCCCGCGAACCTGATCAGCAGGTCGGGTGCCTGGCCGGTGCCCTTGTTGATGTCCTGTTCGAGGCCCGAGGTGGTCCCGTGGGCGAACGCGGCGATCGCCAGCAGTACGGCGACGGCGAGGATGCCCACCAGCAGCCGCATCAGGTCGGAGGGACGGTGCACGCGCGCGGGGAGCAGCGGTTCGTCGCCCTCCACGGCGTCGGCGTGCACCTCCTCAGCAGCGGGTCCGGGGCCGGGGGCGGCATCCTTGTCGGGCCGCCGGGTGTCCCCGGGGCCGGAGTCCTGCCCGCGCGGTCCGGCGGTGCCCGGGCGCGACGCCGCTGCAGAGGTGCCCTCCGCGCCTTCGGGGTGCACGCCCTGCTGTTTCATCGTCTCTTCTTGGTCTCGTATCACCAGTCACCGCCCGCACGATGGTGGCATGTCGCACCGACACACGGGGGCATCAGGGTGCAAACGCGGGGGCGCACAGTCTGCCGGAAGCGCCGCCGGAGGGCGAGAGGTGGTCCTGCCGCGGCCCGCGTCCCGTTGTCGGTGGCGTGCGGCAGGATGGGGCGGATGAGCGAGCAGGGGTTTCCGGAGGACGCGGGCGCGGAGTACGCGGACGCGCTCCCGAGGTACGCCGAGCGGGTCCTCGACGTGGCCGAGCGCATCCCGCCGGGGCGGGTCATGACGTACGGGGACGTCGCGGAGTGGCTGCAGGAGGGCGGCCCGCGCCAGGTGGGCCGGGTGATGGCCCTGTACGGCGGAGCCGTCCCGTGGTGGCGGGTCGTCCGCGCGGACGGCGTCCTGCTGCCCGGCCACGAGCTGCGCGCACTCGAGCGGTACCGCGCCGAGGGCACCCCCCTGAAGGAGGCGGCCAGAGCGGCCGAGGGCCATCTGCCCCGCCTCGACATGAGGCGGGCCCGATGGGACGGCGACGAGTGCGCGGAGGTTCACACCTGACAGCTTCCGCCATCGGACACCGAAGAGGGGAACCTGTGGCCCGTAAGGGGGACAGGGGGGACGTCCGTGGCATGACGTACGTTCGTGAGGGATGGGACCCGCGTGGCACGAGGGCCGGAAGGGATGAAGTGGAGCACCTGCTTCCGCTCTTTTTCCCGGCGTAGCGTCGGCTGCGCGCGTTCCCCTCACCCCGCGGCCACCGTCACGTACGCGTGACCGCCTGCCAACCAGCACACCCACCAGGACCGGCGAACCACGTGAGCTCCTCTTCTTCCACCAGGCGCCTGCCCCACCCTCCGGTGCGGCAGGGGAACAGTGGCGCTTACAGACTGGTGCGTACCCCTCCGGCCGAGCCGGATCCCATCCGTCTTGACGCCGCCCAGCGCGCCGTGGTTGATCACCGGGCCGGCCCCTTGCTCGTCCTTGCGGGTCCCGGCACCGGCAAGACCACCACGCTCGTCGAGTCCGTGGCCGCCCGGATCGCCCGGGGCGGGGACCCCGAGCGCATCCTCGTGCTGACCTTCAGCCGCAAGGCGGCCGTCGACCTGCGCGACCGCATGGCCCGGCGCACAGGGGCCGCCCGCGCCCCCCAGGCGACCACCTTCCACTCCTACTGCTACGCCCTGGTCCGCGCCCACCAGGACAGCGACCTGTTCGTGGAGCCCCTGCGCCTGCTCTCCGGCCCCGAACAGGACGTGACCGTCCGTGAGCTGCTCGCGGGACAGCCGGAGCTGGAGCGGCTCGGGCTGCACCATGTGCGCTGGCCGGACGAGCTGCGCGCCTGTCTGACCACCCGGGGATTCGCCGACGAGGTCCGCGCGGTCCTCGCCCGGAGCCGCGAGCTGGGCCTGGGCCCTGATGCCCTGGACGCCTTCGCCCGGCGGATCGGCCGCCCCGACTGGCGGGCCGCGGCCGCCTTCCTGGCCGAGTACCTCGACGTCATCGACCTGCAAGGCGTCCTGGACTACGCCGAGCTCGTCCACCGCGCGGTGCTCCTCGCCCGCCGCCCGGAGGCCGCCGCACACCTCGCCGCCCGGTACGACGCCGTGTACGTCGACGAGTACCAGGACACCGACCCGGCCCAGGTCCGCCTGCTGCACGCCCTGGCCGGTGGCGGCCGCACCCTGGTCGCCTTCGGCGACCCCGACCAGTCGATCTACGCCTTCCGGGGCGCCGACGTGAACGGCATCCTGGACTTCCCGCGGGCCTTCTCGCGCGCGGACGGCCGCCCGGCGCCCGTCGAGGTGCTGCGCACCTCCCGCCGGTCCGGCGCGGCCCTGCTGGACGCGACCCGGCTGCTGACCCAGCGCATGCCGCTGACCCGCCTCCCGGCCGACAAGGTACGCGCCCACCGTGAGCTCACCCCCGTGCGGGACGGCGGCCGCGTCGACGTCCACACGTACCCCACACCCGGCACGGAACTGGACAACATCGGCGACATCCTCCGCCGGGCACATCTGGAGGACGGAGTGGCCTGGCGCGACATGGCCGTCCTCGTGCGCGCCGGGTCCCGCACCATCCCGACGGTCCGCCGCGCCCTCACGGCGGCCGGCGTCCCGCTGGACATCGACGGCGACGATCTGCCCCTGCGCCATGAACCGGCGGTGGCACCGCTGCTGACGGCGCTCCGCGCGGTGGCTGCCGCCGAGGCGGCAGGACAGCCCGGCCAGGCCCGCCGGCAGCCGGGTCAGGCTCCCCAGCAGTCCGGCCAGGACTCCGAGCCGTCCGGCCAGGACTCCGAGCCGTCTGGCCAAGACTCGGAGCAGTCCGGCCAGGCCTCCGAGCCGTCCGGCCAGGACTCCTGCTGGCTCGACACCGAGACCGCCCTCACGCTGCTGGCCTCTCCTCTCGCCGGCATGGACGCCGCGGACCTGCGACGGCTGGGCCGCGCCCTGCGCGAGGAGGAGCGGGCGGCCGGCAACCCGCTGCCGCGGCCCTCGGACGAACTGCTCACGCTGGCGCTCGCCGAACCGGAGCGCCTGGTCGCCCACGACCCCGCGTACGCGCGCGGGGCCCAGCGCCTCGGAGCGCTGCTGCGAAAAGCCCGTGAGCGCCTGGCGGGTGGTGGTACGGCCGAGGAGGCGCTGTGGGACCTGTGGGAGGGCACCCCGTGGCCCACCCGCCTGGAGCGGGCCGCCCGACGCGGTGGCGCGGCCGGCCGCAACGCCGACCGTGACCTGGACGCCGTGTGCGCCCTGTTCGCGACCGCCGCGCGCGCGGAGGAGCGCACCGGCGGCCGGGGCGCCCTGAACTTCCTCGAGGAGATCGAGGCCGAGGACATCGCCGCCGACACCCTCACCCGACGGGCGCTGCGCCCCGACGCCGTACGTCTGATGACCGCGCACCGCTCCAAGGGCCTCCAGTGGCGCCTGGTCGTGATCGCCGGTGTCCAGGAAGGACTGTGGCCGGACCTGCGCCGCCGCGGCTCCTTGCTGGAGGCCGACCGCATCGGCCGTGACGGGCTCGCCGAACCGCTCACCCCGGGGGCGCTCCTCGCCGAGGAACGCCGCCTGTTCTACGTCGCCGCCACACGCGCGCGTGACCGCCTCGTCGTCACCGCTGTGAAGGCGCCCGCGGACGACGGCGACCAGCCCTCCCGGTTCCTCACCGAACTCGGTGTCGAACCACAGGACGTCACCGGCCGCCCGCGCCGCCCGCTGTCCGTGGCCGCGCTGGTCGCCGAACTGCGCGCCACGACGGTCGACCCGCGAGCCTCAGCGGCCCTGCGGGAGGCCGCCGCCCGACGCCTGGCCCGGCTCGCCGCCCTTGCCGACGAGGACGGCCGTCCTCTGGTCCCCTCCGCGCACCCCTACCGCTGGTGGGGCATGTTCGAGCCGACCGAGAGCAAGGTGCCGTTGCGCAACCGGGACCAGCCGGTCGTGCTGTCCGGCAGCGCCCTGGACCAGCTCGCCAACACCTGCGCCCTCCAGTGGTTCCTGGGCCGCGAGGTGAAGGCCGACACGCCCGCCACCGCCGCGCAGGGCTTCGGCAACGTCGTCCACGTGCTGGCCGACGAGGTCGCCTCCGGACGTACCCCTGCCGACCTCGACGTCCTCATGGAACGCCTGGACTCCGTGTGGAACGCGCTGGCGTTCGACGCCCCCTGGAAGTCGGAGCAGGAGAAGGGACACGCGCGCGCGGCCCTCGAACGCTTCCTGAAATGGCATGTGCTCGACCAGGCCGTGCGGACACCGGTGGCGAGCGAACACGACTTCGACGTCACCCTCGCAGCCGGCGACTACGAGGTGCGCATCCGCGGCCAGATGGACCGGGTCGAGGCGGACGGCGAGGGCCGGGCCTACGTCGTCGACTTCAAGACCGGGAAGCAGGCGCCGACCGCGCGCGAGGTGGAACGGCATCCGCAGCTGGCCGTCTACCAGCTCGCCGTCCGAGAGGGCGCCGTGGACGACGCCTTCGACGGCGGGCGCCCCGAGCCCGGCGGCGCCGAACTCGTCCACCTCAGGCAGGGCGCCGCGCAGCGGGACGGCGGCGAAACCCTGCCCAAGGTGCAGGCCCAGGAACCGCTGGAGGGGGAGTGGGTCGGCGAGCTGCTGGCCAACGCCGCCGGGAAGGTCCTCGACGAACGGTTCACACCGAGCACCGGCCAGCACTGCACCCACTGTGCCTTCCGGGCGTCGTGCAGCGCGCGGCCCGAAGGCCGACAAGTCGTCGAGTGACCCGGGTGACGGACCACACCCCCGGTGCTGACCTGGGCTGCAACCCGCGCTGGGGGCCGGTTCGGCATCGGCTGTCAGTGGCCGCCACTAGCCTCTGAGGAATGCCCGCACGTATCACCGACACCGAGCAGCTCAAGGAGCTCCTCGGTATCCCCTTCACCCCGGAGCAGACGGCCTGCATCACCGCACCGCCCGCTCCGCAGGTGATCGTGGCCGGAGCCGGGTCGGGCAAGACCACGGTCATGGCCGCACGCGTGGTGTGGCTGGTCGGCACCGGACAGGTCGCGCCCGAACAGGTCCTCGGCCTCACCTTCACCAACAAGGCCGCCGGAGAACTCGCCGAACGCGTCCGCAAGGCCCTGATCCGGGCCGGCGTCACCGACCCCGACCTCATCGACCCCGACAACCCGCCCGGCGAACCGGTGATCTCCACCTACCACGCCTTCGCCGGACGCCTGCTGACCGACCACGGACTGCGCATCGGTCTCGAACCGACGTCCCGGCTGCTCGCCGACGCCACCCGCTACCAGCTCGCCGCGCGCGTACTGCGCGAGGCACCCGGTCCCTACCCGGCGCTGACCCGCTCCTTCGCCGACCTCGTCAGCGACCTCCTCACCCTCGACGCCGAACTCGCCGAACACCTCGTACGCCCCGAGGACCTGCGCACCTGGGACGCCGACCTGCTGCGGACCCTGCAAGGCGCCAAACTCAGCAACGCCGAACTGCGCAAGGTCCCCGAGACGGCCGCCGCCCGCCGCGAACTCGCCGAGCTGGTGCTGCGCTACCGGGCCGCCAAACGCGAGCGCGACCTGCTCGACTTCGGCGACCAGATCGCCCTGTCCGCGGCGCTGGCGCGGATCCCCGACGTCGGCCGGGCCCTGCGCGAGGAGTTCCGCGTGGTGCTCCTCGACGAGTACCAGGACACCTCGGTGGCCCAGCGCGTCCTCCTGGCGGGCCTCTTCGGCGGCGGCACCGGGCACCCGGTGACCGCCGTCGGCGACCCCTGCCAGGCCATCTACGGCTGGCGCGGCGCCTCCGTCGCCAACCTCGACGACTTTCCCGAGCACTTCGCGCACGCCGACGGTCGCCCCGCCACCCGCCAGGCACTCAGCGAGAACCGCCGCAGCGGCGGCCGCCTCCTCGACCTCGCCAACGGCCTCGCCGAGCCCCTGCGCGCCATGCACGCGGGCGTGGAGGCCCTCCGCCCGGCCCCCGGGGCCGAGCGGGACGGCACCGTCCGCTGCGCCCTGCTGCGCACCCACGCCGAGGAGATCGACTGGATCGCCGACTCCATCGCCCACCTCGTCGGCACCGGGAAGGCCCCCGGCGAGATCGCCGTGCTGTGCCGCGCGGCGACCGACTTCGCCCAGATCCAGGGCGCCCTCGTCGCCCGGGACATCCCCGTCGAGGTGGTCGGCCTCTCCGGACTGCTGCACCTGCCCGAGGTCGCCGACCTCGTCGCGGTCTGCGAGGTGCTCCAGGATCCCGGCGCCAACGCCTCCCTGGTCCGCCTGCTGACCGGCCCGCGCTGGCGCATCGGCCCCCGCGACCTCGCCCTGCTGGGGCGGCGCGCGCGTCTGCTCGTGTCCCACGCGCGCGTGGGCGCCGAGGACGACCCGGACCGTCGGCTCGCCGAGGCCGTCGAGGGAGTCGACCCGTCCGAGGTGACATCGCTCGCCGACGCACTCGACACGTTCCTCGAATCGCCTGTCGAGGACAACGCGGACGACGACGGGCTGCCCTTCTCCGCGGAGGCGCGCGTACGGTTCGCGCGCCTGGCGGCCGAGCTGCGCGAGCTGCGCCGCTCACTGGCCGACCCCCTCATGGACGTCCTGTACCGCGTCCTCGCCGTCACCGGCCTGGAGGTGGAACTGTCGGCGTCGCCGCACGCCCTCGCCGCGCGCCGCCGCGAGACCCTGTCGAACTTCCTGGACATCGCCGCGTCCTTCGCGGCGAACGAGAGCGAAGCCTCCCTGCTGGCCTTCCTCGGCTTCCTGCGTACCGCCGCCCAGTACGAGAAGGGCCTCGACAACGCCCTGCCCGGCGGTGAGAACACCGTCAAGGTGCTCACCGCGCACAAGTCGAAGGGCCTGGAGTGGGACGTCGTCGCCGTACCCGGCCTGGTCAAGGGCGCCTTCCCCAGCAGCCAGGGCCGCGAGAAGTGGACCGCCCAGGCCAAGGTGCTGCCGCACCGGCTGCGGGGCGACGCGGACACCCTGCCCGACGTCGAGAACTGGGACTCCCGGGGAATGAAGGCCTTCCACGAGGCCATGAAGGACCACCAGCACACCGAGGAACTCCGCCTCGGCTACGTCACCTTCACCCGCCCCCGCTCCCTGCTCCTCGGCTCGGGCCACTGGTGGGGCCCCAGCCAGAAGAAACCCCGCGGCCCGTCCGACTTCCTCCAGGCCCTGTACGACCACTGCGCCGCCGGTCACGGCGAGATCGAGGCATGGGCCGACGAGCCGGAGGAGGACGAGGAGAACCCCGCGCTGCACCGGGCGACCGCCGACCAGGTCTGGCCGCTGCCGCTGGACGACGCGGCACTGGCCCGCCGCCGCGCCGCCGCCGAGACCGTCCTGGCCCACCTCGATGCCTTGGCCACCGGGGATCCCGGCCACCCGGTCGCCACCCATGACCCCGGCGCCCACGACGACCCGGACTGGCCGGCCCCGCCGGACGAGGAAGGGTCCCCGTATGACGAACAGCCTCCGTACGACGAACAGCCTCCGTACGACGAACAGCCTCCGTACGACGAACAGCCTCCGTACGACGAACAGCCTCCGTACGACGAACAGCCCCCGTACGACGAACACGACCCCTTCGCGGAGGACCCGGCCGACTGGGACGCGTGGGACACCGACCGCCCCACGGTCCCGCACCAGGCGAAGGCCCCCGAGCCGCCCGCCGCCCGGCCCCGTCCCCCCGAGCCGGAGGCCCCGGCGCCGCTCACCCCCGAGGAGGCCCGCACCATCGCCTCCTGGGACCGCGACCTCGACGCCCTCACCGGGGAGCTCCAGCGCGCCCGGCAGAGCGTCACGGAGGTCCCGCTGCCGACCACGCTCACCGCGTCCCAGCTACTGCACCTGACCGCCGACCCCGACGGGTTCGCGCAGGAACTCGCGCGCCCCATGCCGCGCCCCCCGCAGCCGGCCGCGCGCCGGGGCACCCGGTTCCACGCCTGGGTGGAGGCCCGGTTCGAGGAGCTGACGCTGCCCATGCTGGAGCCGGAGGAGCTGCCCGGCGGCGATGCCGAGATCGCCGACGAACGCGACCTCGAGGCGCTCAAGGACGCCTTCGAGCGCACCGAGTACGCACACCGCACCCCCTACCGTGTCGAGGCACCCTTCCAGCTCGCCCTCGCCGGCCGCGTCGTACGAGGACGTATCGACGCCGTCTACCGGTACGACGACACGGGGGACGGGGCTGGGACGACGTACGAGATCGTCGACTGGAAGACCGGCCGCAACCGCACCGCGGACCCCCTGCAGCTCGCCGTCTACCGGCTCGCCTGGGCGGAGCAGCAGGGGGTGCCACCGGAGTCGGTCACCGCCGTGTTCCTGTACGTGCGCACCGGCGAGGTCGTACGGCCCGGGCGGTTGCCCGGCCGGGAGGAGTTGGAGAGGCTGCTCCTGGGACAGGCAGAGTGTGACGAACCGCCCGCCGAGGATGCCCGGGCGGGCCGATAGGCTCGTGAGCATGAGCCAGACCCCGGACAGCGCCGTCCGCGCGTACATCGAGCAGCACCGCACCGCCTTCCTCGGCGACCTCGCCGAGTGGCTGCGCATTCCCTCCGTGTCGGCCCAGCCCGACCACGCGCACGACGTGCGGCGCAGCGCCGACTGGCTCGCCGCCAAGCTGAAGGACACCGGTTTTCCCACCGTCGAGGTCTGGGAGACCGCGGGCGCCCCGGCGGTCTTCGCGCACTGGCCCGCCGCCGACCCCCAGGCGCCCACCGTCCTCGTCTACGGCCACCACGACGTCCAGCCGGCCGCCCGCGAGGACGGCTGGGACAGCGAGCCCTTCGAACCCGTCGTCCGGGACAACCGCCTCTACGCGCGCGGTGCGGCCGACGACAAGGGCCAGGTGTTCTTCCACACACTGGGCGTCCGCGCCCACCTCGCCGGCACCGGCCGCACCGCCCCCGCCGTCCATCTGAAGCTGCTGATCGAGGGCGAGGAGGAGTCCGGCTCCCCGCACTTCCGCGCCCTCGTCGAGGAGCACGCCGAGCGTCTGACCGCCGACGCCGTGATCGTCTCCGACACCGGCATGTGGGCCGAGGACACCCCCACCGTCTGCACCGGCATGCGCGGGCTCGCCGAGTGCGAGATCCACCTGTACGGCCCTGACCAGGACATCCACTCCGGCTCCTTCGGCGGAGCCGTGCCCAACCCGGCGACCGCAGCCGCCCGCCTGGTCGCCGCCCTGCACGACGAGCACGCACGCGTGGCGGTCCCCGGCTTCTACGACGGCGTCGTCGAACTCACCGACCGCGAGCGCGCCCTCTTCGCCGAGCTCCCCTTCGACGAACAGCAGTGGCTGCGCACCGCCAAGTCGCACGCCACCCATGGCGAGGCCGGACACACCACCCTGGAGCGGATCTGGGCCCGCCCCACGGCCGAGGTCAACGGCATCGGCGGCGGCTACCAGGGCCCCGGCAGCAAGACGATCATCCCGTCCTCCGCCATGGTGAAGCTCTCCTTCCGGCTGGTCGCCGGACAGGACCCCGACCACATCGAGAAGGCCGTCCGCGCCTGGGCGGCCGACCAGGTGCCCGCCGGAATCCGGTACGAGATCACCTTCCGCCCGGCCACCCGCCCGTGCCTGACCCCGCTCGACCACCCCGCTCTGCAGTCGGTGGTCCGCGCCATGGGCCGCGCCTTCCAGCAGCCTGTCCGCTTCACCCGTGAGGGCGGTTCCGGGCCCGCCGCCGACCTCCAGGAGGTCCTCGGCACACCCGTGCTCTTCCTGGGCATCTCCGTCCCCTCCGACGGCTGGCACGCCCCGAACGAGAAGGTGGAGCTCGACCTCCTGCTCAAGGGCGTCGAGACCAGTGCCTACCTGTGGGACGACCTCGCCGCACACTGGCGCCATGAGCCCTGACCGTCCCGCTGCCGTACGTCCCGCCGAACCGCCCGCCGCAGCACATCCCGCCGAAACACATCCGTTCCACCGGGGGAGTTGGAAGCACCCGTGACCACCTGGACCGACCACACCGCCGACCGACCCATCTCGCTCACCGCCCCGAGCGGCATCGACCGGGCCGCCCACCACCGGCTCGACGAGGCCTGGCTCGCAGCGGCGTGGAGCCACCCCACGACCCGCTGCTTCGTGGTCTCCGGCGGCCAGGTCCTCATCGACGAGACGCCGGACGGCCGGACCGAACTCGTCATGACCCCCTCCTTCGAGGCGCCGCTGACCGAGGCCCACCGCTACTTCCTGGGCATCGACGAAGAGGGCGTCAGCTACTTCGCGCTCCAGAAGGACGCGTTGCCCGGCCGCATCGACCAGTCCGCGCGCCCCGCTGGCCTGCGTGAGGCGGGCCTGCTGCTCTCGCCCCGCGACGTCGGACTCATGGTGCACGCGGTCGGCCTGGAGAACTGGCAGCGCACCCACCGCTTCTGCTCCCGCTGCGGCGAACGCACGGTCATCGCGGCCGCCGGCCACATCCGCCGCTGCCCGGCCTGCGGCGCCGAGCACTACCCGCGCACCGACCCCGCCGTGATCATGGCCGTCACCGACCAGGAGGACCGCATCCTGCTCGGCCGCCAGGTCCACTGGCCCGAGGGCCGCTTCTCCACGCTCGCCGGTTTCGTCGAACCCGGCGAGTCCATCGAGCAGTCGGTGCGCCGCGAGGTCCAGGAAGAGGTCGGCATCAGCATCGGCCAGGTCGAGTACGTCGCCAGCCAGCCCTGGCCCTTCCCGTCCAGCCTCATGCTGGGCTTCATGGCCCAGGCCACCTCGACCGAGATCGATGTCGATGGCGACGAGATCCACGAGGCCCGCTGGTTCTCCCGGGAGGAGTTGCGCGCCGCCTTCGAATCCGGTGAGGTGCTGCCCCCCTACGGCATCTCCATCGCCGCCCGGCTGATCGAGCTCTGGTACGGCAAGCCGTTGCCGACCCGCACCTTCGTGTGAGCCGCAGAACGGCAGAGGGCGGCACCCGGAGCCGGGTGCCGCCCTCTGCCGCTGCCGCGCGTTGCTCAGGCGCCGATCTTCTGCTTCACCTGGGCCAGTGACGGGTTCGTCAGCGTCGAACCGTCGGCGAAGAGCACCGTCGGGACCGTCTGGTTTCCGCCATTCGCCTTCTCCACGAACGCGGCGGAATCCGGGTCCTGCTCGATGTTGATCTCGGTGTACGCGATGCCCTCGCGGTCCATCTGGCTCTTCAGCCGGCGGCAGTAGCCGCACCACGTGGTGCTGTACATCGTCACGGTGCCCTGCATCTCGCTCGCGCTCCTCTGTGGCACTCGGGGAAGGTCGTCCAGGAGGGGAACGCAGGCGACCGGGCCGCCATTCCCGCCCGGGCAGGCGCCCCGGCGTGACGCCTGCCGCATTAGTACGACCGCGAGGCCCTGCCTGTGGACAACCGTCACAGCCGTCTCCGGCGACCTGGCAGCATGGCTGTGTGACAGCAGCAACGCACTCCACCCTCTTCCCGCAGGTACCGGACTCTGCCGACGCGGTGCTCGAAGGGCTCGACCCCGAGCAGCGCGAGGTGGCCACCGCCCTGCACGGTCCGGTGTGCGTCCTGGCGGGCGCCGGCACGGGCAAGACCCGGGCGATCACCCACCGCATCGCCTACGGGGTGCGCGCCGGGATCCTCCAGCCTTCGAGCGTGCTCGCCGTCACCTTCACCAACCGTGCCGCGGGCGAGATGCGCGGCCGGCTCCGGCAGCTGGGCGCGCACGGCGTCCAGGCCCGCACCTTCCACTCCGCCGCGCTGCGCCAGCTCCAGTACTTCTGGCCGAAAGCGATCGGTGGCTCCATGCCCCGGCTCGTCGACCGCAAGATCCAGCTCGTCGCGGACGCGGCCGCCGCCTGCCGCCTCCGCCTCGACCGGGGCGAGCTGCGGGACGTCACCGCCGAGATCGAGTGGTCCAAGGTCACCCAGACCGTGCCGGCCGACTACCCGCTCGCAGCCGCCAAGGCGGGCCGCGAGGTCCCCCGGGACCCGGCCGAGATCGCCCAGCTCTATTCCGTCTACGAAGACCTCAAGCGCGACCGGGCGGTCATCGACTTTGAGGACGTCCTGCTGCTGACCGTCGCCGTCCTCCAGGACCGGCACGACGTCGCCGACCAGGTCCGCTCGCAGTACCAGCACTTCGTGGTCGACGAGTACCAGGACGTCAGCCCCCTCCAGCAGCGCCTCCTGGAACTGTGGCTCGGCGACCGGGACAGTCTGTGCGTCGTCGGTGACGCCAGCCAGACGATCTACTCCTTCACCGGTGCCACCCCGGACCATCTCCTCGACTTCCGCACCCGGCACCCCGGCGCCACGGTCGTCAAACTGGTCCGCGACTACCGCTCCACCCCGCAGGTCGTCCAGCTCGCCAACGGCCTGCTCGCCCAGGCGCACGGCCGCGCCGCCGACCACCGGCTGGAACTGGTCTCCCAACGCGCCCCCGGCCCCGAGCCCGTCTACGCCGAGTACACCGACGAGCCGGCCGAGGCGGAGGGCGCCGCCCGCCGTATCCGCGAACTCATCGACACGGGCGTCCCGGCCGCCGAGATCGCCGTCCTGTTCCGTACGAACTCCCAGTCCGAGACCTACGAACAGGCCCTCGCCGATGTCGGCGTCCCCTACCAGCTGCGCGGAGCCGAGCGCTTCTTCGACCGCCCCGAGGTCCGCAAGGCGGGCGTCGCGCTGCGCGGTGCGGCCCGCTTCGGCGGCAACGACTCCCTCCTGGACGACGCCGTGACCCTGCCGTCCCAGGTGCGCGCGGTGCTGTCCGGTGAGGGCTGGACCAGCGAGCCCCCGGCCGGATCCGGTGTGGTCAGGGAGCGCTGGGAGTCACTGGCCGCGCTGGTCAACCTCGCCCATGACTTCGCGGCCGCCAGACCCGACGCCACGCTCGGCGACTTCGTCGCCGAACTCGACGAGCGGGCGAACGCCCAGCACGCCCCCACCGTCCAGGGCGTCACGCTCGCCTCGCTGCACTCCGCCAAGGGCCTGGAGTGGGACGTGGTCTTCCTGGTCGGCATCGCCGAGGGCATGATGCCGATCACCTACGCGAAGACCGAGGAGCAGATCGAGGAGGAGCGCCGTCTGCTCTACGTCGGCGTGACCCGCGCCAGAGAACGGCTCCATGTCTCCTGGGCGCTGGCTCGATCGCCCGGCGGCCGCGCCGCCCGGCGGCCCAGCCGTTTCCTCGACGGCCTGCGTCCCGGCTCGGCCGCCACCGTCGGCCGCCCGGCCGCCGGAGCCTCGGGGGGTGTCGAGCGCGGTTCGGTGAACGGCCCGCAGGCCCTCGCCCCACGGCGGGTACGGCGCACCCCGGCCCGCTGCCGCGTCTGCGGCCGCACGCTCACCGACGCGGGCGAGATGAAACTGATGCGCTGTGAGGACTGCCCCACGGACATGGACGAGGGGCTCTACGAGCGGTTGCGCGAGTGGCGTGCGGAGCAGGCCCGGCGCAGTGGACAGCCGGCGTTCTGTGTCTTCACCGACAAGACACTGATGGCCATCGCCGAGGCGGTCCCCGAGGACGACGGGGAGCTGGCCCGCATCCCCGGGGTCGGCATGCGCAAGCTCAACCGCTACGGAGCCGATGTTCTGGCCATCTGCGCAGGCCAGGAAGGTGCGGCAGACGCCGGGGAAGACTGACGCGAACTCGTCGGAAAAATAGTTTGCGCATGCCGTGGGAATCCCCATAGGTTCTAGGCACGGAAGCGGCGGCCTTCTCCAAGACCCCGATTCCGTGATGTACTTGCATATCCGAACGGGCTGGTTCACCCCAGTCCCATAGACGCCGAGAGGAGGCGAGTCCAGTGATCAGCATCAACACCAGCATCAGCACCGTCAGCACGGCCAAACTGACCGATCGCTCGACCGTCTCCCTGTGCATTCTCGGCGCCTCGGACCTGGGCACCGGTCTGTCCGGCATCTCTGCCGTGCGTCCGGCGTCCTCCGTTGCCTCCGCGGGCCTTCCCGTCCGTGAGCGCAATGAGCGACCGACCAAGGCACTGGAAGCAGTAGTGGCACAGGCACAGGCCTATGCCTTTACGGCGGCCGGTGCCGGATACCGGAAGCAGACGACGCAGCACCACCTGATGTGGGCCTTCCGTGGGCCAAAACCCTGGAGTGATCCAGCCTGATCGACGATCAGGTCGGCGCCTTCAGGGCCGCGGAACCCCATCCGGGATCCGCGGCCCTTCTGTTTTTCCCCGAACGGGGAGGGCGGAGAAGGGGCCTCGGGACAAGAAAAGAACCCGGTACCAAGCCGACACCCGGTCAACCGGCCGGACCGACCAGACGAGGAAGACGAATCGTGCAACTCGAAGCGCACGCCCCGTCCGTACCGCCTTCCGAAACGATCCCCCCGCCCGGCCTCACGAAGGACCCCACCTTGATCCCGCTCACCGCGCTCACCGCGCTCGACGACGCCATCGAGAACCTCGGCGTACCCGTCCCCTGCCGTTCCTACGACCCGGAGGTCTTCTTCGCCGAGTCGCCGGCGGACGTCGAGTACGCCAAGTCCCTCTGCCGCACCTGCCCGCTGATCGAGGCCTGCCTCGCCGGGGCCAAGGAGCGGCGTGAGCCCTGGGGCGTCTGGGGTGGCGAGCTGTTCGTCCAGGGTGTCGTCGTCGCCCGGAAGCGGCCGCGTGGCCGCCCGCGCAAGAACCCGGTCACGGCATGAACATCGCAGGAACAATCGACCGCCCTCTCACGCACGATCCCCAGAAGCAGGCCCCGATGAAGCCGTCCACCAGCGAGCCCACAGGCTCCGCGACCCCAGACTTCACCACCACCGGCGCGACCGACTCGCGTCAGAACAGGACCCGAGAGATGCAACTCATCCCAGAAGCCCTGGCTCGTGCCCATATGCACGAGCGCCTGCATGAGGCCGAGCGGGAACGCCGGGCCGTGCGCCTGGCGACCGCCCGGCGGATGCAGCGGCGGGCCGAGCGTGCCTCGCTGCGCGCCCGCCGGGCGCTCGCCATGGCGGTCATGCAGTAACCGACCCACCTGAAGCGGTGGCCTCCCGATCAGGGGAGGCGGTGGCTTCCCGCGGGGGCCGGTCCGTCCGCACGACGCTGTTGGTTAATCCCGGCCTTCGCGTGACGTCGGTTCCCCAGACCTTGTTGTGGTCTGGGGAGCCGACGTTGTCGTATGGGGAGGGTGTCG
>NZ_JBIAVN010000004.1:0-173140 GCF_042894285.1 Streptomyces sp. NPDC001544
CGCCCTCCTCCGCCTTGCAGCCGGACGCTCCCCCACGCTCGAATGAGCTCGCGCGGGGGCACCCCCATTCGCCCCGCTCACCAGCGCCGATGAGGAACCGCCCGTGCCCTGCGACCTGATCCGCCGGACAGGCCCTAGTCTCGGGGGCATGAGTCTGCGTCTGAGCACCGTGATCCTTCCGTACCGCCGCTGGAGCGAGGGCGGCCGTTCGGCCTGGACGCGGGCCGAGGAACTGGGCTTCCACACGGGATACACCTACGACCACCTGTCCTGGCGCAGCTTCCGTGACGGCCCCTGGTTCGGCGCGATACCGACGCTGACCGCCGCCGCGTCCGTCACCGACCGGCTCCGCCTCGGCACGCTGGTCACCTCACCGAACTTCCGGCACCCGGTGACGCTGGCCAAGGAACTGATCTCCCTGGACGACATCTCCGGCGGCCGGGTCACCCTGGGCATCGGCGCGGGCGGCACCGGCTTCGACGCCACCGCTCTGGGCCAGGAGCCCTGGGCCCCGCGCGAGCGGGCCGACCGGTTCGCCGAGTTCGTTCCGCTGCTGGACCGGCTGCTGACCGAGGACGGCCCGGAGGGCGTGTCGTACCGGGGCGAGCACTACTCGGCGCACGAGGCCCGCAACATACCCGGCTGTGTGCAGCGTCCCCGGCTGCCCTTCGCGGTGGCCGCGACCGGCCCGCGCGGCCTGCGGCTCGCCGCACGGTACGGACAGGCATGGGTGACCACCGGTGATCCCAAGCTGTACGAGAACGGCACCCCGGAGCAGTCGGTCGAGGCGCTGCGCGGTCAGGTCGCCAAGCTCACCGACGCCTGCGCCGCGATCGGCCGGGACGTGACCGGGATCGACAAGATCCTGCTCACCGGCTTCACCCCGGACCGCGGCCGCCCGCTGCAGTCCCTGGACGCCTTCGTGGACTTCGCGGGCCGCCACCGGGAGCTCGGCTTCACCGAGATCGTGGTCCACTGGCCCATTCCCGACTCGGACTTCGCCGCCGACGACAAGGTCTTCGAGCAGATCGCCATGGAGGCTCCGACGCAGCTGCGCTGACCGGCCCGAGTGCGGTCCGTGAACCGGCCGTGACTCATCCGTGCGAAGTCCCGCACGGCCGTGCTGGCATATGCGCGACAATGGCCGGGTGACCTCAGCGACTCGACAGCCCGAGACCCCGGCCCGCAGCGTCCCGCCACGGCTGATCGCCACCGACCTCGACGGCACGCTGCTGCGCGACGACAAGTCGGTCTCTCCCCGCACCGTCGCCGCGCTGGCCGCCGCCGAGGAGGCGGGCGTCGAGGTCTTCTTCGTCACCGGCCGCCCCGCCCGCTGGATGGACGTCGTCAGCGACCACGTGCACGGCCACGGCCTGGCGATCTGCGGCAACGGCGCCGCCGTGGTCGACCTGCACGGCGGCCCCGGCGCCCACCGGTTCGTGAAGGTGCGCGAGCTCGCGAGGCCCAACGCGCTCGACGCCGTACGGCTGCTGCGCGACGCGGCCCCCGGCACCGTGTACGCCGTCGAGCAGACGTACGGCTTCCACCAGGAGCCGGACTATCCGAAGCTGCACATGGAGATACCGGACGACCTCGCGCCCGCGGAGGCACTGCTGGCCCCGGACGGAGCCGCCCCCGACGAACCGATCCTGAAGATCCTCGCCTACCACCCCACGCTGGACCCCGACGCCTTCCTCACCGCCGCCCGCCTCGCCATCGGCGACCGGGCCACCGTCACCCGCTCCAGCCCCAGCGCCCTGCTGGAGATCAGCGGCCCCGGTGTCTCCAAGGCCAGCACCCTCGCCCTGTGCTGCGCCGAGCGCGGGATCTCGCACGAGGAGGTCGTCGCCTTCGGCGACATGCCCAACGACGTGGAGATGCTGACCTGGGCCGGCCGGTCCTACGCCATGGGCAACGCCCATCCGGCCGTCGTGGCGGCCGCCTCGGGACAGACGATCGCCAACAACGACGACGGGGTCGCGGTCGTCATCGAGCGCCTGCTGGCGGGGAGGCCGTAGCGAGCGGCGGCGCCCACGTCAGCGGGCGCCGGCCGGCGACTCCGCCGCCGCCTCCCGTTCCGCCATGGCACGCAGCGGCCCCTCCACGGCGGCCAGTTCCGTGTACGGCCCGCGCTGCACCACGCGGCCGCCGTCCAGCACGATCACCTCGTCCACCGCCTCCAGGCCGGCCAGCCGGTGGGTGATGAGCAGCGTCGTCCGGCCCTCGGTGGCGGCCAGCAGATCCGCGGTGAGCGCGTCGGCCGTCGGCAGGTCCAGGTGCTCCGCGGGCTCGTCGAGGACCAGCACCGGGAAGTCGGCCAGCAGCGCACGGGCCAGCGCCAGCCGCTGCCGCTGCCCGCCGGACAGCCGCGCCCCGTGCTCACCGACGAGCGTGTCCAGTCCGTGGGGCAGTCCGTCCGCCCAGTCGAGCAGCCGGGCCCGAGCGAGCGCGTCCCGCAGTTCGTCCTCGGCGGCGCCCTTCCTGGCCAGCAGCAGGTTCTCGCGCACGGAGCTGTCGAAGAGGTGGGCGTCCTGCGCGCACAGCCCGATCAGCCGCCGCACGTCGTCGCCGTCGAGCGCGCGGGCGTCGACACCGGCCAGCGTGCAGGAGCCCGCCCGCGGGTCGAGGAACCTCAGCAGCACCTGGGCGAGGCTCGTCTTCCCGGACCCGGACGGTCCGACGACGGCCACCCGCCGCCCCCGGTCGAGCGTCAGGTCCAGCCCGGTGAACGCGTCCCGGTCCGCTCCCGGGTGACGGGCGGCAAGCCCCTTGAGGACGACGGGGAACGGCGATGCGGGCGCCTGCCGGGGCCGCTCGGGCTCCCGCACGGGCTCGGGGGCGTCCAGGACCTCGTACACGCGCTCCGCGCTCCGGCGCACCCGCTGCCGGTACCGCACGGCGAGCGGCATGCCCAGTACCGCCTCGAAGGCGGCCAGCGGAGTGAGGACGACCACGGCCATCGCCACGCCGCTCAACCGGCCCGCGGTGACCGCCTGGGCGCCCAGCAGGGCGGTGACGGTGACGGTCAGGCCGGTGCACAGCGCGGTGAGCCCGTCGCCGAGCGCGGTGGCGAGGGCGGCCCGCCTGGCGATCCGGGTGAGCGTGCCGTCGGCCCGCCGCGCCTCCTCCGCCCGGGCGGGCAGGGCGCCCGCGACCGTCAGCTCGGCGGTGCCGGTCAGCAGGTCGGTCACCCGGGTGGCGAGCACTCCCCGGGCGGGCGCCAGCCGCCGCTCGGCACGCCGGGCCACGGCACCGGTCAGCAGCGGCACCCCGGCCCCGGCGGCCAGCAGTCCCGCCGCGAGGGCGGCCCCGGCCGCGGGCAGCAGCCACGCGGTGAAGCCGACACAGGCGGCGGAGACGGCCACCGCGGTACCGGCGGGCAGCAGCCAGCGCAGCCAGTAGTCCTGGAGCGCGTCCACATCGGCGACCAGCCGGGTCAGCAGGTCGCCCCGGCGGGTCCGCAGCAGCCCTGCGGGCGCCAGCCGCTCCAGCCGCCGGTACACGGCGACCCGGGTGTCGGCCAGCATCCGCAGCACCGCGTCGTGCGACACCAGCCGCTCCGCGTAGCGGAACACGGCCCGTGCGATCCCGAAAGCCCGCGTCGCCGTGACGGCCACCATCAGATACAGCACGGGCGGCTGCTGCGAGGCCCGGGAGATGAGCCAACCCGAGGTGGCCATCAGTCCCACGGCACTGCCCAGAGCCAGGCAGCCGAGCAACAGGGCCAGCGCGAGCCGTGCGCGCCGGGGCCCGGCGAGGGCGCGGGTCCGGCTGAGGACGTCGGCGGAGGAGGCCGCGCGGTCCGTCCCGGCTCGGGCCGCGACGGTTCCGGTGACCGGCGCGTCCTCGGTGACCGCTGCCCCGGTCGCCCTCTCGTCGGCCCCCGGCGTCCCGACGCCCGCAGCGACCACCTCCCGCGCCCCGACGCCCGCATCGGCCACTTCCCACGCCCCGGACGCCCCGGCGACCGGCGACTCGGCCTGGGCCAGCCGCACCACCCGGTCCGCCACCCCCAGCAAGGCCGGCCGGTGCACCACCAGCAGCACGGTCCGGCCCACCGCCAGCCGTCGCACCGCCGCCACCACCTCGGCCTCGGTCGCCCCGTCCAGCGCGGCCGTCGGCTCGTCCAGCAGCAGCACCGGCCGGTCGGCGAGGAAGGCCCGGGCGAGCGCCAGCCGCTGGCGCTGACCGGCGGACAGCCCGGCCCCGTCCTCGCCCAGCATCGTCGCGGTGCCCTCGGGCAGCGCCTCCACGAACTCCAGCGCGCCCGCGTCCCGCAGCGCACGCCGTACCGACTCGTCGTCCGCCCCGGGCCGGGCCAGCCGCACGTTCTCCGCGATCGTCCCGGCGTACAGGTGGGGCCGCTGCGGCACCCACGCGATCCGCGACCGCCACTGTGCGGGATCGAGGTCGGCCAGATCGACTCCCCCGATCCGCACCCGGCCGGCGTCCGGCCGCACGAACCCCAGCAGCACGTTCAGCAGCGTCGACTTGCCCGCACCGCTCGGCCCGACCAGCGCCACGGTCTCCCCGGGGCCGACCGTGAAGGACACGCCCGTCACAGCGTCCCCGGACCGTCCCGGATAGCGGACGGTCACCCCCTCGAAGGCCATCTCCAGGCCCATGGCAGCCGCCAGCAGTTCACCGGTCCCGGACGCCGGCACAGGCGTCTCCAGCACGGCGAAGACGTCCTCGGCCGCCGCGAGCCCCTCCGCCGCCGCGTGGTACTGCGCCCCGACCTGGCGCAGCGGCAGATACGCCTCGGGCGCCAGCACCAGGACGAGCAGACCGGTGTAGAGGTCCATGTCGCCGTGGACCAGCCGCATGCCGATGGTCACGGCGACCAGCGCGACGGAGAGCGTGGCGAGCAGTTCCAGCGCGAAGGAGGAGATGAAGGCGATCCGCAGGGTCCGCATGGTCGCCTGCCGGTACTCACCGGTGATGCGCCGGATGGACTCGGCCTGTGCCTTGGCCCGCCCGAACACCTTCAGTGTGGGCAGCCCGGCCACGACGTCCAGGAAGTGCCCCGACAGCCGGGACAACAGCCGCCACTGCCGGTCCATGCGGGACTGGGTGGCCCAGCCGATCAGCACCATGAAGAGCGGGATCAGCGGCAGCGTACCGACGATGATCGCCGCCGACACCCAGTCCTCGGTGACGATCCGCGCCAGCACCGCCGCCGGGACGGCCACCGCGAGCCCCAACTGCGGCAGATAGCGCGAGAAGTAGTCGTCCAGGGCATCGACGCCCCGCGTCGCCAGCGTCACCAGCGAGCCGGTCCGCTGCCCGCTCAGCCACCCGGGACCGAGCGCTGACGCCCGCTCGAGGAGCCGCTCCCGCAGCTCCGACTTCACCGCCGCACCGGCCCGGTGCGCGGCCAGCTCGGTGAGCCAGGAGACCAGCGCCCGGCCTACCGCCACGGCCGCCAGCAGGATCAGCGGAGTACGCAGTTCACCGGCCGTTCGGCCGTGCTGGAACGCTCCGACCACCACTTCGGCGATCAGCATGGCCTGGGCGATGACCAGTCCCGCCCCGACTGCCCCCAGGCCGACGACGGCCATCAGGAAGCGCCGGGTCGCGCGGGCGTACCGAAGGAGACGCGGGTCGATCGGTTTCACGTGAAACACACCTCAGTGCACTGCTTCAGCGATGTGCTGGGTCCCGATCCGCTTCCGGAACACCCAGTACGTCCACCCCTGGTACAGCATCACGATCGGCGTGGCGATCGCCGCGCACCAGGTCATGATCTTCAGGGTGTAGGGGCTGGACGAGGCGTTGGTGACGGTGAGGCTCCACTCCTCGTTGAGCGTCGACGGCATGACGTTCGGGAAGAGCGACAGGAAGAGCATCGCCACCGCGGCCACGATGGTGAGTCCGGACAGTGCGAACGACCAGCCTTCTCGTCCCCTCTGGTTGGCCGCGAGCGCCGCGACCAGTGCCACGACCGCCACGACCAGGGCGACCAGGCTCTTGCCGTCCCCGCTGTGGGCCTGCGTCCACAGCAGGAAGGACGAAGCCAGCACGGCGGTGACAAGACCGACCCACAGGGCTGTCTTCCGCGCCCGCACCCGGATGTCCCCGACGGTCTTGAGGGCCGTGAACACCGCGCCGTGGAAGGTGAACAGGGTCAGGGTGACCAGTCCGCCGAGCAGCGCGTAGGGGTTCAGCAGGTCCAGGAGGTTGCCGGTGTACTCGAAGTGCTGGTCGATCTTCACGCCCCGCACGATGTTGCCGAAGGCCACGCCCCACAGGAAGGCCGGGATCAGGGAGGTCCAGAAGATCGCGGTCTCCCAGTTGCGCTGCCAGTTCTCCTCGGGTCGCTTCGCGCGGTACTCGAAGGCGACGCCCCGGACGATCAGGCAGACCAGGATGACCAGCAGCGGCAGGTAGAAGCCGGAGAACAGGGTGGCGTACCACTCGGGGAAGGCGGCGAAGGTCACGCCGCCCGCCGTGAGCAGCCACACCTCGTTCCCGTCCCAGACGGGACCGATGGTGTTGATCAGCACACGCCGCTCGGGCCGGTCACGGGCGAGCAGCTTGGTGAGGATACCGACCCCGAAGTCGAAGCCCTCGAGGAAGAAGTAGCCGGTCCACAGGACGGCGATGAGCACGAACCAGACGTCGTGAAGTTCCATGACTGTGCAGCTCCCTTGGCCCGATGCCTAGTAGGAGAAGGCCATCGGCTTGTCGGCGTCACGGGTGTCGCCGCCGATCTTCGTGGGCGGGTTGAGGTCGGCCTCGGTGAGTTCGGGCGGGCCGGCCTTCACGTACTTCACGAGCAGCCTGACCTCGACGACGGCGAGGACGGCGTACAGCGCGGTGAAGACGATCAGCGAGGTGAGGACCTCACCCTGGGAGACACCGGGGGAGACCGCCTGGCGGGTCTGCAGGACGCCGTAGACGGCCCAGGGCTGGCGGCCCGTCTCGGTGAAGATCCATCCCCAGGAGTTGGCGATCAGCGGGAAGGCCAGCGTCCAGATCGCGATCCGCCAGTACCAGGCGGTGAGCTTGGGGCCGAGCGCCTTGCCCGGGAGCAGGACGAGATGCGGCACCTCGTCGTCGCCCACCCGCAGGTGCTGCGGCAGCAGGAACTTCTTGCGGGTCAGCCACAGCCCGGCCAGCCCGATGGCGAAGGACGCCATGCCGAAACCGATCATCCAGCGGAAGCCCCAGAAGGCGACGGGGATGTTGGGCCGGTAGTCACCGGGGCCGAACTTCTGCTGCTCGGCCTTGTCGACGTCGTTGATGCCGGGCACGTACGAGCTGAAGTCGTCGTTGGCGAGGAAGGACAGCAGGCCGGGTACCTCGATGGCCACGGTGTTGTGGCCCTTGTCGACGTCTCCGTAGGCGAAGATCGAGAACGGGGCCGGCTTCTCGCCGTCCCACAGTGCCTCGGCCGCCGCCATCTTCATCGGCTGCTGCTTGAACATCACCTTGCCGAGAACGTCGCCGCTGACCGCGGTGAGCAGGCCCGCGATGACGACAGTGACCAGGCCGAGCCGCAGGGAGGTCTTCATCTCCCGTATGTGCTTCTTGCGGGACAGGTGGAAGGCGGCGATGCCGACCATGAAGGCGCCGCCGGTCAGGAAGGCCGCGGAGAGGGTGTGGAAAGCCTGGCTGAGCGCGGTGTTCTGGGTCAGTACCGCCCAGAAGTCGGTTAGTTCCGCGCGCCCCTTCGCCTTGTTGATCCGGTAGCCGACGGGGTGCTGCATCCATGAGTTGGCCGCGAGGATGAAGTACGCGGACAGGATCGTGCCGATCGAGACCATCCAGATGCAGGCCAGGTGGATCTTCTTGGGCAGTTTGTCCCAGCCGAAGATCCACAGACCTATGAAGGTGGACTCGAAGAAGAACGCGATCAGGGCCTCGAAGGCGAGCGGGGCGCCGAAGATGTCGCCGACGAAGCGCGAGTAGTCCGACCAGTTCATGCCGAACTGGAACTCCTGCACGATGCCGGTGACGACTCCCATCGCGATGTTGATCAGGAACAGCTTGCCCCAGAACTTCGTCGCCCTGAGGTACTTCTCCTTCTCCGTGCGCACCCACGCGGTCTGCAGCCCGGCCGTGAGGGCGGCCAGGGAGATCGTCAGGGGGACGAACAGGAAGTGGTAGACGGTGGTGATGCCGAACTGCCAGCGCGCCAGCGTCTCCGGCGCCAAAGCCAGGTCCACGTCACCGGCCTCCTTACTCCACGGGCTTGAGAACGCGAGCTTGTGAATGCGTTCACATTCACAAGCCATTATGCCGCATACCCGTTCGGCACCGGAGAGGAGGGGGGCCCTGGTCCGGGCCGACCGGCCCCGTCAGGCAGGATCCGGCCGGCCCCTTGCCCGCGCGGGATGTCTCCGCGCGGGCAAGGGATCACTGGTCAGAGCTCCTTGCGGAACTCCTCCGCGGCCTTCAGGAAGATGTCGTTCGCCTCGGTCTCCCCGACGGTCACCCGCACGCCCTCGCCGGGGAACGGCCGGATCACGACGCCGTGCCGCTCACAGGCCTCCGCGAACGCGGCCGTGCGCTCCCCCAGCCGCAGCCACACGAAGTTGGCCTGGGTCTCGGGCACCGTCCAGCCCTGGGCACGCAGCGTGTCGGCCACGCGTGTGCGCTCGCACACCAGCGAGCCGACCCGGCCCAGCAGCTCGTCCTCGGCGCGCAGCGAGGCGATCGCCGCCTCCTGCGCGAGCTGGCTCACACCGAAGGGGACCGCCGTCTTGCGCAGTGCCGCCGCCACCGGCTCATGGGCGATCGCGAAGCCGACGCGCAGCCCGGCGAGGCCGTAGGCCTTGGAGAAGGTCCGCAGGACGCAGACGTTCGGCCGCTTCCGGTAGAACTCGACGCCGTCGGGTACCTCCGGATCCCGCACGAACTCCCGGTACGCCTCGTCGAGCACCACCAGCACGTCCCGGGGCACCCGGTCGAGGAAGCGTTCCAGCTCGGCCCGCCGGACGACCGTGCCGGTGGGGTTGTTGGGATTGCAGACGAAGACCAGGCGGGTCCGGTCGGTGATCGCGTCCGCCATCGCGTCCAGATCGTGCACGTCGCCCGGCGTGAGCGGTACCTGCACCGCCCGCGCACCGCTGATCTGCGTGATGATCGGGTACGCCTCGAAGGACCGCCAGGCGTAGACGACCTCGTCGCCCGGTCCGCTGGTGGCCTGGATCAGCTGCTGGGCGACGCCCACGGAGCCGGTACCGGTGGCCAGATGGGAGAGCGGCACGCCGAAGCGGTCCGACAGCTCGTCCATCAGGCCGCTGCACGCCATGTCCGGGTAGCGGTTGAAGGAGCAGGCCGCCGCCGTCACGGTCTCCATCACCCCGGGCAGCGGCGGGTAGGGGTTCTCGTTGGAGGACAGCTTGTAGGCGACCGGTCCGCCGGCCGCGGCGCCCTCGGCGGCAGCCGCAGATCGGACACTGCGCCCCGGCTTGTAGGTGGGGATACCCTCCAGCTCGGCGCGCAGCTTGGGGCTCGTCTCGCTCACCGCAGTCCTCCTCGCATCCACCGGCGGACCGTCGGCGCCGCCCGCTTCCAATACTGCTCACCTTATGAGGATTCGACGCCTCTGCGTACAGCTGAGCGAAGACCTGCTACGAGCTGCTCGACGATCCCATCGGGCCCAGCAGCACCAGGGGCATCACGGGCATCACCGTACGAAGGGATACGTATCGGGGGGCGCCCTGTACATATATCTATGCGCCGGTAACTCACGCCCTGGCGCGCGTCACCCGTGAAGGTGAGTTGAGACCTCTTCGAAACATCGGACATTTGGCAGGCCTGTGCCCGCCCACAAGTCAAGTCCTGCCTCTATAACGTTCAACTACCTTTATTTCTAAGGAACTTGACCCGCTTTAGCCATGCAGAAACGTGCCTGCCGAGGCGTGCATATGCGTCCGCACTACCCCACCACCTGAGCCCTACTATCGGCTCGCCATGACAGCAGCAGGGAAGCACCAGGTGAGCCGCGCGGAAACCTCACGGCGAGGCAGCCGGTCGGGCCGGGCGGGCATCAGAGACGTTGCCGCCGCCGCCGGGGTCTCCATCACGACCGTCTCCGACGCCCTCAACGGCAAGGGCCGGCTCCCGGACGCCACCCGCCGCCACGTCCGCGAGGTCGCCGACCGGCTGGGATACCGCCCCTCGGCCGCCGCCCGCACACTCCGCACCGGCAAGTCCGGTCTGATCGGCCTGACCGTGACGACCTACGGGGATGAACCTTTCACCTTCACCGAGTTCGCGTACTTCGCCGAGATGGCCCGCGCCGCCACCTCGGCCGCGCTCGCCCGCGGCTACGCCCTGGTGATCCTGCCCGCCACCTCCCGCCACGACGTCTGGTCGAACGTCGCCCTGGACGGCACGGTCGTCATCGACCCCTCCGACCAGGACCCCGTGGTCAGCGAGCTGGTCAGACAGGGTCTGCCGGTCGTCTCGGACGGCCGCCCGGCCGGGTCCCTGCCGGTCACCGCCTGGGTCGACAACGACCACGAGGCCGCGGTCCTCGACATCCTCGACCATCTCGCCGCCGCCGGCGCCCGCCGGATCGGTCTGCTCACCGGTACGACCACGGACACCTACACCCACCTGTCGACCACCGCCTACCTGCGCTGGTGCGAGCGGGTCGGCCAGGACCCGGTGTACGAGGCATACCCGGCCCACGACCCCTGCGCGGGCGCCGTCGCCGCAGACCGGCTGCTCGCCCGGCCCGACCGGCCGGACGCCGTCTACGGACTGTTCGACCCGAACGGCACCGACTTACTGGCCGCCGCCCGCCGCTACGGCCTGCGCGTCCCGGACGACCTGCTGCTGGTCTGCTGCAGCGAATCGGCCGTGTACGCCAACACCGAGCCGCCCGTCACGACGCTCTCGCTCAAGCCCCGCCGCATCGGCACGGCGGTGGTCCAGCTGCTCATCGACGCCATCGAAGGCGTGGAGTCGGACCACCCGGTGGAACAGGTGATACCCACCGAGCTGATCGTGCGCACCTCCTCCCAGCGCCGGCCGCCCCGCACGACCGTCAGCCCGCCGCGCACCCCGGAGAGAAGCTGACGGCCGACCCGGCCGGGCGTGGGAGGGGAGCGTCCCGGGACGCGTCCACGAGGCCCGAGGGGGGCGGCAGACGGTCGGCACCGGAGTCAGCAGGCGGCCTAACCCCTGCCCAAACGGGGCGAAAGCCGCGGTGAACTGGCGTCTTGCTCCGATTCACCACCCCTGGGTCATCACATGGCGCGATCCGCATTCCTATGATGGGCCCACGACACCGCGGGCCGCTGCGACCAGGCAGTCCGATGCGGTGCAGATGCGGCGCGATGGTGGAGGGGTCTGATGACTCAGGGGGCCGGTCAGGGACCCGAGGTGGAGCGCACGGCGACGTTGCGCGACTTCCGGGTGCCCGCGTACATCCACGAGACCGGTCCGTACGCCCACAGCACCCACCCCGGCGACACCGTCCCGGCCGCCGAGGAGGCGTACCCCGACGGGTACACGCCCACCGAGCGCGACCTGCCCGTCATCAACCGGGGCGACACCCACCAGGCCACCCCGCAACCGGCACCCGCACCGACCGCGCAGCCCAGCACCGGCCCCGGCCCGCTGTACGTCGTCGGCGACGTGCACGGCTACCTCGACGAGCTGCTCGCCGCCCTCCGGGAGCAGGGGCTGATCGACGCCGCCGGCCAGTGGTGCGCGGGCACCGCCCGGCTGTGGTTCCTCGGCGACTTCACCGACCGCGGCCCCGACGGCATCGGCGTCATCGACCTGGTGATGCGGCTGTCCGCCGAGGCCGCCGCGGCCGGCGGCTACTGCAAGGCGCTCATGGGCAACCACGAGCTGCTGCTGCTCGGCGCCAAGCGGTTCGGCGACACCCCCGTCAACTCCGGTGCCGGCACCGCCACCTTCCAGGCGGCCTGGCTGCTCAACGGCGGCCAGAAGACCGACATGGACCGCCTCCAGGACCACCATCTGCAGTGGATGGCCCGCCTGGACGCCGTCGAGGAGGTCGACGGCTACCTGCTCGTGCACTCCGACACCACCGCCTACCTCGACTACGGCGACTCCATCGAAGCGGTCAACGACACCGTCCGCGAGACCCTCACGCGCAACGACGCGGACGAAGTCTGGGACCTCTTCCGCAAGTTCACCAAGCGCTTCTCCTTCCGCGAGGGCGGCGCCGAAGCAGTGCGTTCCCTTCTGGATACGTACGGCGGCACCCGCATCGTTCACGGCCACAGCCCCATCCCCTACCTCCTGGGCGAGGTCGGCTCCGAGGAGGAGGACGAGGACAGCGGCCCCGTGGTCGAGGGACCCCATGTCTACGCCGACGGACTGGCCATCGCGATGGACGGCGGAGTGACCATGGCCGGAAAGCTGCTGGTCCAGCAACTTCCCCCGCCTTCCTGAGCGTTCGCCGGGCAGACGTCCCACCGGCGACGTAAACGCAGGCAGACACCCAATTTCCGGCAACCCCCTGTCACCGCGCGCCGTCGCGGCTCTACCATCGGCTTATCCGTAGCAGGCTCCCCTCCGTTTCTGCCCGACGGCTCGTCGACGTGCGAGCCCCAAGCCCTACGGAGCATCGGGGGATGCAGATGAACAGCGTTCCGCAGCACCTGCTGAACGAGGACCGCCAGGAATACGAGCGGATCCTCGATGAGGCGCTGCGCTCCGCACCACACCGCCCGGAACTGGCCGCTGTCGGTCAGCGGCTCAACCCGGAACAGCTGCGCACCATGGCGCTCAACGCCTCGGCACTCATCACGGCGGCCGCGGCGACCGAGTACCAGCACTACGTGAAGGTCCGCGAGGAACTGCGACGGCCGGCCCCGGCCGCCGCGACCTCCGTCACCGCGCCCGAACCCGCGGAACCGGGCACGGACCCGATGACACTCGCCGCCTCCCTCGGCGAGGTCGCGGAGACCAACGGCGCGGGCGCCGTCGCCGTCGTAGCGGTCCTCACACCCGTCCTCGCCGGCACCGCCGCGGCGATCTTCCTGCTGGTCGGCTACATCCTGAGGATGCTCGACCCGGCACCGGCCTTCGCCCAGACCATGATCACCACGGGGTGGGTGTTCGGCGCCATGGCGGCCGCCGCGATCCTGGTCGCCGCCGTCGGGCTGCTGCTCACCGCTCTGCGCAACAACCCCTCGCTCGAGAGCGGACCCCACACCGAGGCGACCGAGGCGGTGGACCGGGCCAGGCAGGCCTGGCGCGAGGCGCTGCTGGAGCGCGGCATCGTGCCCTTCCTGCAGGAGGCGCTCGCCGACCCCGGCACAGCCGCGCTGCACCGCATGACCCCGCCGGCGCCGACCGGGCGCATGCCCCGGCTCGGCTACGACCGTCCGGGGTTCAGCAGTCCCGACGACGGCACCGCCCCGGGCTCGCGCCCGAGTTTCACCAGCCCGGACTACACGAGCCCGGAGTTCGGCGGCCCGGAGCACCAGCCGGAATGACCCCCGGCTTGCGCCCCCGGCGGGGGCGCAAGCCAGACGGGGCACGCCCGGGAGCTCCTTCAGCCGTGTGTGGAAATGACCGCTCCCGTGCCGCTTGTTCGTGTCCAGCACGAACGCCAGGAGTTCCAGCGCGTACTCCTGGGGCTCCAGTGAGAGTTCCTCCCGCATGCCTCGGCACGCCACGGCGTGCGGATCGGGTGCGCTGCGCCCCGAGGAGCCGATGTGGCGGGAAAGCCCTTCGTCGACGGATGAGTTCCACACCCCCGGAGCCATCCGCACCCGTTCACCGCGCCGGCTCACCACCAGCATGTCGTCGGCCGTGACCACCGCGACGTTGACGGCGAAGCTGCACTGCAGGAAGGCGGCGGTCCGTGCTCCCGGCCCGCTCCGGGGCGTTCGGTGGCACGGACCGCCCGTTGTCCGGGTTCAGTCCGCGATCGGCAGGTACACGCGGTTCCCGCTCGCCGCGAACTCCTTCGACTTCTGGAGCATCCCCTCAGCGACCTCCTCCGCCGACGCCCCCTCGGCCGCCGCACCGCCGAACCGCTCGGTGATGCTTTGGCTGATCTTCATGCTGCAGAACTTCGGACCGCACATGGAACAGAAGTGGGCCGTCTTGGCGGGCTCGGCCGGAAGCGTCTCGTCGTGGAACTCCCGTGCCGTGTCCGGATCCAGGGCGAGGTTGAACTGGTCCTCCCACCGGAACTCGAAGCGGGCGTCGGACAGCGCGTCGTCCCACTCCTGCGCGTCCGGATGGCCCTTGGCGAGGTCGGCTGCATGGGCGGCGATCTTGTAGGTGATGACGCCGGTCTTGACGTCGTCACGGTTGGGCAGGCCCAGGTGCTCCTTGGGCGTGACGTAGCAGAGCATCGCCGTGCCCCACCAGGCGATCATCGCGGCACCGATGCCGGAGGTGATGTGGTCGTACGCCGGTGCGACGTCCGTGGTCAGCGGGCCGAGCGTATAGAACGGAGCTTCATCGCAGATCTCCTGCTGAAGGTCGATGTTCTCCTTGATCTTGTGCATCGGGACGTGGCCCGGGCCCTCGATCATGGTCTGTACGTTGAAACGCTTGGCAACCCGGTTGAGTTCCCCGAGAGTTCGCAGTTCCGCGAACTGCGCCTCGTCATTGGCGTCCGCGATCGATCCCGGCCGGAGGCCGTCGCCCAGCGAGTATGTGACGTCGTAGGCGGCGAGGATCTCGCAGAGCTCCTCGAAGTTCTCGTACAGGAACGACTCCTTGTGGTGCGCCAGGCACCACGCCGCCATGATCGAGCCGCCGCGCGAGACGATCCCGGTCTTGCGGTTCGCGGTCAGCGGCACGTATGCCAGGCGCACACCGGCGTGGACGGTCATGTAGTCCACGCCTTGCTCGGCCTGTTCTATGACCGTGTCCTTGTAGATCTCCCAGGTCAGTTCCTCGGCGCGGCCGTCGACCTTCTCCAGCGCCTGATAGAGCGGCACCGTGCCGATCGGAACGGGGGAGTTGCGCAGCACCCATTCGCGCGTGGTGTGGATGTTGCGGCCGGTGGACAGGTCCATGACCGTGTCGGCACCCCAGCGGGTCGCCCAGGTCATCTTCTCGACCTCTTCCTCGATGGAGGAGGTCACCGCCGAGTTGCCGATGTTGGCGTTGACCTTCACCAGGAACCGCTTGCCGATGATCATCGGCTCTGTTTCCGGGTGGTTGACGTTCGCGGGCAGCACGGCCCGACCCGCCGCGATCTCCTCACGGACGACCTCTGGGGAAACGTTCTCCCTCAGGGCCACGAACTCCATTTCGGGTGTGATCTCGCCGCGACGGGCGTAGGCGAGCTGCGTGACCGCCTTGCTGTCGCGGCCCCTGCGCGGCTGGCGGGGCCGTCCGGGGAAGACCGCGTCGAGGTTGCGCAGGCCGCCCCGTGGCGAGGTGTGCTTGATCCCGTCGTCCTCGGGGCGGGCTGGACGGCCCGCGTACTCCTCGGTGTCGCCACGGGCGATGATCCAGTTCTCCCGCAGCGGCGGCAGGCCCCTGCGGACGTCGGTTTCGACGAGTGGATCGGTGTACGGGCCAGAGGTGTCGTACAACGTGACCGACTGCCCGTTGGTGAGGTGCACCTGACGGACCGGCACGCGCAGGTCGGGGCGTGATCCCTCGACATACCCCTTGTGCCAGCCGATGGACTTCCCGGCCTCCTGGTCGTCGGAGATCTGCGTGGAGGCAGGCGTGCGTGCGTCCTTGTTGGTCATGAGACCTACTCCCTACGCCGGCATTACCCGGTAACAGGTTCGGCGGTCGACGCAGCGGCTTCCGTCGTCGGTGTTTCTTGTGAAACATCACTTGGCTGAATGACGTTCCACGTGAAACATCGCAAAGACAGAGGTCAGCGCCCTCTCAGCCCGGTGCTCCGAGCTCCCGCGTGTGCAAAGGTGCCTCCACGCTAGCGTCATGTGTGGCGCGGTGAACAGTGCGTCTCGTGCCCTTCTTGCAATGATCGGGCGGTGACCACGACACACGACGAGTCTCGACATCCGCCGGGGCACACGCATGCGACCGGTGAGGGACGCGGGCACTCACACAGTCACAGCCATGGACCGGCCGCACCCGTCTCGAAGCATCTGCGCAAGGTCATCGCCGCCGTCCTGATCCCGTTCACCGCAGCGGTCGTGGTCGGGCTCGTGGTTCTGTGGCCCGGCGGTGCCCCGCCCCACAAGCGGACCGGGGTCGGCTTCGACCGGCAGACCCAGCAGGCCACGGTCACCAGGGTCGTCGAGGTCAGCTGCAAGTCGGTGAACGCTTCCGGCGGCACCGTGGCCGGAGACACCTCGACCGGCGGGGGCGGTTCGGCGCAGCAGGAGGCGGGCGGTACCTGCAAGAAGGCGACGGTCCGGGTCGACACCGGCAAGGACGAGGGCCGCACGTTCACCGAGATCGTGCAGCCGGACCAGTCGCGGCAGTTGCACGAGGGCGAGAAGGTCGTGACCGCCTACGAGCCTTCGGCTCCGAAGGATCTGCAGTACTCGGTCACCGACGTCAACCGGCGCATGCCGATGGCGCTGCTGGCGGGCATCTTCGCACTCGCCGTCGTGGTCGTCGGGCGGATGCGCGGTGTCATGGCACTGATCGCGCTGGCCATCAGTTTCCTGGTCCTCGACTTCTTCATCGTGCCCGCGATCCTGCAGGGGTCGGATCCGCTGACCGTGGCGGTGGTCGGCTCCAGCGCCATCATGCTGATCGCGCTGTACATGTGCCACGGCCTCTCGGCCCGGACGTCCGTGGCGGTCCTCGGCACGTTGATCTCGCTGTCGCTGATCGGCGTTCTCGGCAAGCTCTTCATCGGCTGGGCCGCGCTGACCGGCAACACCGATGACAGCACCGGCCTCATCCACGGCCTTTATCCGTCGATCGACATGAGCGGTCTTCTTCTCGCCGGTGTCATCATCGGGTCACTGGGTGTGCTGGACGATGTGACGGTGACGCAGACCTCGGCCGTGTGGGAGCTGCACGAGGCGAATCCGGCGATGGGGTGGCGTGGGCTGTACCGCGCGGGCATCCGCATCGGCCGCGATCACATCGCGTCCGTGGTCAACACGCTCGTGCTGGCCTACGCGGGTGCCGCGCTGCCGCTGTTGCTGTTGTTCTCCATCGCGCAGAGCAGCGTGGGCACGGTCGCCAACAGTGAGCTGGTGGCGGAGGAGATCGTGCGCACGCTGGTGGGCTCGATCGGCCTCGTGGCTTCAGTGCCGGTCACCACCGCCCTCGCGGCGCTGGTGGTGGCGGCAGACCGCCCGGTGCGGGGGACTGCGGCGGCCGCCGTCGCCCCGTCGGCTCCGGTGCGCGGCGGCCGGGGCCGACGCCGGAAGCGGTGAGCTCAACTGGCCGGCCTGGTACGGAGAAGCGTTACTGCTCCGTGCCGACGCGGCGCGCCGGAGTACCTGGCGCCCCGACCATGACGCTTCATCCGGCGCTCTGCTCCTCGGCGAGGATGCGGTCCAGGGCTTCGTCGAGGTGGGCGTCGAAGTCGGCGAGCGCTCCCTCCTGGCCCAGCGGCACCAGCTTGTCCGTACGGTCGAGGAAGGCCACCAGCGGGGGGGTGGAGGAGCGGAACAGGGCTTGGTCGGCCCCGACCTGAAGCCGGATCAGGACCTCTCCCAGCGCCTCGGAGCCGGCGGGCGCGATGCGCACATCACCGTCGCCGCAGGGCCGGCCCACTCCGTCGATCAGCAGCTCACGTCCGAAGGCCCAGGTCACCGGTGCGTCACCGGGAAGGTGGAAGGTCAGCCGCACGGCATAGGGATCACATGTCTCGTACCGCAGTTCCACCGGGATGCGGAAGGAGAGCTCCTCGGACACGAGAAAGCTCATCATGACTTCTGCCTGTACGGACTCGCGCATCGCCCATCCCGTCATAGGACACCGACTGGCCGGTAATGACCCCTTTGACCCTGGTGAAATCTTGCTGAATGTGCACGGTAGATCACAAGGAGTGAGTTTTCAGATACTGATAGAGATCGCGATCGAGCCCAGGTGCCGTCCGACCTCCCTCTGCAGCTGCTGAGCAGCGGGCAGCAGCCGGTCCGCCTGGTGGGACGGCAGGGAGATGGCCATCGTGGCCGCGGTGGTGCCCACGGTGATCGGGATCGCGGCGCAGACCGTGCCCAGCGCGTACTCCTGCCGCTCCGTCACCGGTTCCATGCGCCGGACCCGTTCCAGGCGCCGCAGCAGGGTGTGGCCGTCGCGCACCGTGTACGGCGTGAGGGACTGCACCGGATAACGGTCGAGATGGTCCCGGCGGGCGTCCTCGTCGAGCTGGGACAGCAGACACTGGCCGATGGCATGCGCATGCCCAGTCTCCCGGAAGTCGGCCCACTCCTCGACCGCCGGGTTGCCGGGGGTGTCGGAGACGCACATGACCTCGACGTCACCCTCGCGGTACATGGCGTAGTACACCGGTACGCCGATGGCATCCCGGCAGTGCGCGAGCGCGTCGGCGACCGTGCTGCGACGTTTCTGCTTCGCTCCGCTGCTGCTCAGCCGTTCGGCCGCCTCACCGAGGAAGAACAGCCCTTTGTCGCGGCGCAGATAGCCCTCGTGCACCAGGGTGCGCAGCAGGTGGTACGCCGTGGGAAGGGCGAGCCCGGTCTCCCGGGCCAGTTGCTTGGCGGGGGCGCCGTACTCGTGCTCGGCGACGGTCTCCAGCAGGCGCATCGCGCGCTGCACGGATCCGATGAGGGTCCCGGAGTGCTGCCGCTGCTCGGGGATCGCCGTGGAGGGAGGTCGCTGGGCCGGGGACGTGGCGGAACGCGGCTGGGGCCGGCCGGGGGGTGCGTGCGGTTCAGCGGGTGCGGTGTCGACCGTGGCCAAAGGGTCACTCCCGAAGCGCGAGGGGCAGCCCGTGCAGGAGGAACACGGGGTGGGGGTACGCCGTCCCCGGGGCTGCGCCCCGCGGCGAATTCCGGACTCTAACCGCCCGCCACCGCCTGCGGACGGCCCGCCCGGAAAACTTCCCCCGCCCGAGGGAACCGGCGATTCCTGTTACCGTCACCGGCTCCCCTGGCGGCTCACCAGTCGCCGCGCGACGAGGAGCCCGCCATGAACTTCCGCACGATGTAGATCAGACCGCCGACCAGGGCGACGAAGACCAGCGCCTTGAAGAGCAGGCCGATCACGAACCCGACCACACTGGCTATCACGCCGCCGAACACGACCAGGGCGATGACGGGCACCGCGACCCACTTCACCCACCACGGCAGGCCCGCGAAGATCTCTCCCATTGCCCATGTCCCTTGCTCTCGAAGTGCTCTTGAAGTCCTGCCACCGATGCTAGGTCCGCCAAGGGGCCGGCGGGGGCCTCGCACCCCTTGTCCTCCCCTGACCGTTCCCCTAGGGAATCGTCGGGGACGGCTTCACGCCTCGGGTGGAGAGAACACGACCAGGACCCGGAGGTCCTCGCTGATGTGGTGGAACTTGTGGGCGACCCCGGCCGGTACGTACACCACGCTGCCGCGCGCCACCTGGGTTGTCTCCAGGCCGACCGTGATGGAGGCCCGGCCGCTGACGACGAAGTACACCTCGTCCTGGTTGTGCGGCGTCTGCCGGTCGTGATCGCCCGCGTCGAGCGCGTACAGACCGACCGACATGTTCCGCTCCCGCAGGAACTGAAGGTAGGCGCCCTCGTTGGCGGCGCGCTCCGCCTCCAGTTCGTCCAGCCGGAATGCCTTCATCGCTGTTGTCGCCCTCGCCCCACTGCTCGCTGCCATGCCCGTCTGCCACGATCAGACACATGAAGAATTTCGTAGTCAAGACGATCGCCAACGCGGGCGCCCTGGCGGTCGCCGTGTGGCTGCTCGACAAGATCACCCTGACCGGTGACAGTACCGGCAAGAAGGCCGGCACACTGATCGCGGTCGCACTGGTGTTCGGCGTGGTGAACTGGCTGGTCAAGCCGATCCTGACGGTCCTGACCTTCCCCCTGTTCATCCTCACCCTCGGCCTGTTCACCCTGGTGGTCAACGCGCTGATGCTGCTGCTGACCTCCTGGGTGTGCGACAAGCTGGACCTGAGCTTCCATGTCGAGGGCTTCTGGACCGCCGTGCTCGGCGGTCTGATCATCTCGATCGTCTCCTGGGCGCTGCACGTCGTACTGCCGGACGAGGACTGAGCCCGCCATGACCTACCGCGTCTGCTTCGTCTGCACCGGCAACATCTGCCGGTCCCCGATGGCCGAATCCGTCTTCCGCGCGCGCGTGGCCGAGGCCGGCCTGGAGGAGCTCGTCACGGTCGACAGCGCCGGCACCGGCGGCTGGCACGAGGGCGACGGCGCCGACCCGCGCACCGTCTCCGTCCTCGAGGAACACGGCTACGACAGCGACCACACCGCCCGCCAGTTCCAGGCGGCCTGGTTCTCCCGCCGCGACCTCGTCATAGCCCTGGACACCGGCCACCTCAAGGCCCTGCGCCGCCTCGCGCCGACGGAGGAGGACGCGCGGAAGGTCCGGCTGCTGCGCTCCTACGACCCGGACGCGGGTGTCGACCTCGACGTACCGGACCCGTACTACGGGGGCATGGACGGCTTCGAGGAGTGTCTTGAGATGGTGGAGGCGGCGAGCACCGGTCTGCTCGCCGCGGTGCGGAACGAACTGGAGGGACGGGCGGCATGAGCGAGTCGGCTGCGGACGACCGCGGCAGGAGGGCACAGAACGGCACGGGAGACACCGAGCACGGTCTGCCCACCGCCGGTGAGGGCACCCGCGCGGTGCGTGCCGGGCTCCCCGAGCCGGTCAAGCACGAGCCGACCCTTCCCGGACCCGTGTTCGCAGCCCACTACCACCTGCCGGGCGACCCCACCGGCCCCTACACCTACGGCCGGGACGAGAACCCCACGTGGAGTCTGCTGGAGCGTGCCATAGGCGAGCTGGAGGCACCGGGCCGGGACGGCGTGGAAACCCTGGTCTTCTCCTCCGGCATGGCCGCCATCTCCTCCGTGCTGTTCTCCCGGTTGCGCGCGGGGGACGCGGTCGTCCTGCCCAGTGACGGCTACCAGGCACTGCCGTTGGTGCGCGCCCAGCTGGAGGCGTACGGCATCGAGGTGCGTACCGCGCCCACCGGTGGTGACGCCCAGCTCGAGGCCCTCGACGGGGCGGCGCTGCTGTGGATCGAGTCGCCGTCCAACCCCGGCCTCGACGTCTGCGACATCCGGAGCCTGGCGGACGCGGCACACGCGCGCGGCGCCCTGGTCGCCGTCGACAACACGCTCGCGACACCGCTCGGGCAGCGGCCGCTCGAACTGGGCGCCGACTTCTCCGTGGCCAGCGGCACCAAGCAGCTCACCGGGCACGGGGACCTGCTGCTCGGATACGTCACCGGTCGAAGCGGCGACACCATGACCGCGGTACGCCGCTGGCGCAAGATCGCCGGTGCGATCGCCGGCCCCATGGAGGCCTGGCTCGCGCACCGCTCCCTGGCCACGCTGCAGCTGCGCGTGGACCGGCAGGACGCAACGGCCCTGACCCTCGCCGAGGCCCTGCGGGAGCGGCCGGAGGTGACCGGCCTGCGGTATCCGGGACTGCCGGACGACCCCTCGCACAAGGTCGCCTCACAGCAGATGCGCTGTTACGGGTGCGTCGTCTCCTTCACGCTGCCCACGCGCGCGCGTGCCGATCGTTTCCTCGGCGCCCTGCGGTTCGTGGACTCCGCCACGAGCTTCGGCGGTGTTCGCTCCACTGCGGAACGACGCGGCCGCTGGGGCGGGGACGCGGTACCGGAGGGCTTCGTGCGGCTGTCCGTCGGCGCCGAGGACCCCGAGGACCTGGTGGCGGATGTGCTCCGTGCCCTGGACGAGTCGGCTGACTGACCGCTGCGCGGACGCACGAGCGAATCCGGCCAGGTGTGACGGACGGCCCGAACCTCCCCCCTCGTGGCTCGGACCGTCCCGGTTCCGCGCGCGAAGAACCGCGCGAACCAGGCTAGTTGACTCTGCGTCAGTGTCCAATCACGCTAGCGACAGAGACCTATCGACTTATTTATAGTTGGTCCCTGTCCGGGGGGACGGGAGAAAGGCAGGGGAAGGGGAGGGGGAGGGCGTTCCATGGATTTGGCCTTGCTGCGCACCTTCGTGACCGTGCACCGGGCCGGTTCCTTCACCCGTGCCGCCGCGCTCCTCGGCCTCTCCCAGCCGGCCGTCACCTCCCAGATCCGCACCCTGGAAAGACAGCTGGGCCGCCCGCTGTTCCTTCGGCAGGCCCGCGGGGTGACCCCCACCACCATCGGTGACGAACTGGCCCACAAGGCCGCTCCGCATCTCGACGCTCTGGTGGAGATAGCCGAGACCGGGCTCGACGAGGAGTCCTCGTCACGGACCCTGCATCTCGCCGGCCCTCCCGAGTTCACCGCCGCACGCGCGCTTCCCGCCCTCACCGGGCTGACCGGGAGCGACGGCCAGGGCTTCGAGCTGCGCGCCTCCTTCGGAAACGCCGAAGCGATATTGGAAGGACTCGCCGCCGGACATCATGATCTGGCCATCAGCACGGCCCGCCCGCGCGGTGCCCTGCTCACGGCGACTCCGCTGTGCGACGAGGAGCACGTCCTGATCGCCTCCCCGCGGTGGGCCGAGCGGATCGGCTCGGGAAGCCCCCGTCGCAACGGTGCGGCCGCCCTGGAGAACCTGCCCGTGGTCGAGGTGCACGAGTCTCTGCCCTTCGTCTCCCGGTACTGGGCTTCCGTCTTCGACTCCCGCCCTTCGGTATCGGGCACCGTCATCGTCCCCGATCTGCGCGCCGTCCTTGCCTGTGCCACTGCGGGGGCGGGTCTGGCGGTGCTGCCCCGGTATCTGTGCGACGGCGCCATCCAGCGCGGTGACATCGTCGCTCTGCACGAGCCCGCCGTGCCCCCGCTGCGGACTTACTTCCTGGTGGTGCGTACCGGCACCCTCGCGATGCCGCACATCGCCCGCGCGTACGAGTGGCTTCAGCGGGCGGCCGTCGACTGGTGCTGACCCGGGGGCCCGTCGAAGGTCACCGCATGCGCTCGCCCTGTGGCGCTTTGCGATGTTTCACGTGGAACCAACCGGGCCACATTTCTCCCATGACCGTCCGACCCGTGGTCAAGCGCACCGCCCGTGCCGTTCTCCTGGACGGTGACGACCTGATCCTGATCAAGCGCACCAAGCCCGGTGTCGATCCCTACTGGGTCACTCCAGGTGGCGGGGTCGAGCCGAGCGACACGACTGTCGTCCACGCCCTGCACCGCGAGGTGTACGAAGAGCTCGGCGCCAAGATCGCCGATGTGGTGCCCTGCTTTGTGGACACCGTGGAGCACATCGGTGAGGACGGCGGCGCAACCGGCGTGAAGGTGCAGCACTTCTTCGTCTGCCGACTGGAGTCCATGGACCCCTCGCTTCGCCATGGGCCCGAGGTGGAGGAGCCGAGCGGCGAGTACGAGATCGTCCGTGTGCCTTTCACCCGGGTCGGCATCGCGTCCGTGCACCTGGTTCCGCTGTCCCTGCGGCACTATCTCGACGGCAACATCGAGGGCGTACGGGCTATGCACGCCCCGGACCTGGGGTGAGGGATCAGTTCCCCACGCCCAAGAGCTCCTCGACCGAGTCGTGGCGTATCCGGTGCGCCGGGATACCGGCGTCCCTGAGCGCGTCGACACCGCTGCGGATCATCCCGGGCGGCCCCGAGACATAGGCCTCGTACTCGTTCCACGGACCGTGCTCGCGCACCGCGCCCGGAAGCTGGAGACGGGCTGGGAACTGGTCGACGACCGCGCGGACGGAGAGCCAGGGGTGGCTCTTCTGCAAGCGGAGCAGGGTGTCGATGTCGTACAGGTCGTGGTCGGATCGGGCACCGTAGAACACCTCGACCCGGCGGCGCGTGCCGTGCTCGGCGACATCCTCGACCAGCGCCTTGATGGGCGCTATGCCCGTGCCGCCGCCTAGACAGAGCAAGCCTCTGTCCGTGCTGTGGTCGACGGTCATCGAGCCGGTCGACGGCCCGAGCCGGACGACGTCGCCGGGTCGGGCGCGGTGGACCAGGGCACTGGAGACCCAGCCCGCGGGGACGGCCTTCACATGGAAGGTCAGCAGCCCGTCGGAGCGCGGGGCCGAGGCGAAGGAATAGTGCCGCCAGACGCGGGGCCACCAGGGTGTCTCCACGCTTGTGTACTGGCCGGCGAGGAAGGGATAGGGCTGGTCCGGGCGGAGGGTGAGGACCGCGACGTCCGCAGTCCTGAGGTCGTGTGCGACGACCTCGGCGTGCCACCAGGCCGGCGCGCGCAGTTCGTCGGCCGCCGCCGCGTCGATCATGACCTGGGAAATGGTCGTGTACGCCCGCACCCAGGCCGCTTCTGTCTCTCCGTCCCAGACGGCGGAGGCGTACCTGCTCAGCGCACCGATGAGGCACTCACCGAGAGCGGGGTAGTGCTCGGGCCGGGTGCCGTACTTGCGGTGGCCACGGCCGAGGTTCTGCAGGTAGTCGACGAGAACGGGGGTGTCGTCGAAGTGTTCGACGGCCGTCAGCAGCGCCTTGAACAGCCGGTCCCGCTGGGTGTCCATCGACGGCGGGAACAGTGACCGCAGTTCGGGGTGGCGCACGAAGAGCAGAGCGTAGAAGTACGAGGTGGCCTTGTCGGCCACGGGGGCGACCTCGGCCATGGTGCGGCGGATGAGGAGGGCGTCCGGGGAAGCTTGCTGGGCGACGGGCACGGAGCGCTGGGCGCGGGCGCCCGGTTCGGAGGGCGAGGTGGTGGACGAGGCCGGAGTGGTCTCCGCGGCCGGGCCGGTGCGTGGGGTGAACCAGCCGCCCCCGCCGGATGTGCCGTTGTCCGCCGACGTGGCGGTCGGAGCGTCCATGGTGTGCCTCGCCTCGAACATCTTTCGGTCGGTCTGCGTACTTCCGGAATCGGAAGGGGTCTGCTTTCCCGCGCGGTCGGTTGCGGCATCCCCCTGAGTGGTCACCCAGGGTCGCATACCCGGAAATGCGGCTTAATGCGCCGCACCCGGACGCTAATCGAAGTCGACCCTACCGGCCACCGTCCTCCGCGCACTCCCCCAGAAATCCGCCGGGGCCGAACCGATTATTCTCCAATTACCGGGCTGAGTCCGCCCCTTGGTAGGCCTCTCACGGATCTCGCCCCGTATGGGAGTGCTTCGAGAGATCATTAAGATCGATGTCCTCATTGACCGCGTTCGGTGCCGGCACCGGCGCTGGTACCGGCGCCGGCACCGAACATCACCGTGGCCGGCGTTCCTGCTCTCCGCCCCGGCCTCACGGATGCGAGCCAGACCATGCCGTATTACGACGAACCGATCCGCCTGGCCACGACCACCGGATCAGCGCCATAGCGTCCACTTGCAGGCCGAGTTGCCGGGAAATCTCCACGGGTGCGCTCGTACCGTGCGGCGAATTCCCCTCGGGGGACTTCCCCGCTCTTCGACGACCTGCCGTACGCTCACCGTTCGCCGACGTTTCACGTGAAACACCCGGAGTCTGTCCACGGGCTGTGCGGATGGCTACGACATGGCCAAAAGCATCTGCGTGTGGCCCGAAACGGGTGGACGCCAAGGGCCATGGTCGGACAGCCTGGCCTGCGTGCCAACTCCATCCCTCGACGCTCTGCCCATCCGTCGTCTGACGCTGCGCGATCTCACCGCCTGCGCCGACTTGTCCGAAGACCGGGGGTGGCCGCGGGAGGAGCACAAGTGGGGCTTCCTCCTCATCGCCGGACATGGCTACGGCATCGACGATCCCGGTGGCGGCCTGATCGCCGCATGCATCGTCACGCAGTACGGTCCGCAGGACCGCCCGGACCTGGGGGCCCTCGGCATGGTCCTGGTAGCCGAGCGGTACGCCCGCCGGGGCGTCGGGCGCCGACTGCTGCGTCATGTCGTCGCGGCGATGGGGACGACACCGCTCACCCTGCACGCGACGCCGTACGGCCGCCCGCTGTACGAGGAGCTCGGCTTCAAGGTCATCGGACGGGCGGAGATGGTCATGGGACCGTTCACGCCGCGTGGGCCGGAAAACGGGGTTGCGACGCGAGCGGCCACCGCCGAGGACCTCGCCGCCATCCTCCGGCTCGACGAGGAGGTGTTCGGGGCAGATCGCACGCACATCATCACGCGGCTGCCCGCCTTCACCGACCAGCTGCGCGTCGCCGAGGAGAACGGCCGGATCACCGGGTACGCGGGCGCCTGGCCCAACATGGACACGCAGGTCATCGGACCACTGATCGCCCGCGACACCGAGACGGCCCAGGCCCTCTTCGCCTCGCTCGCCGCCCGCACCGACCGCCCGCTGCGTACTGACATCGACGTGCGGCACGAGGCACTGCTGGTGTGGGTGAAGGAACGCGGGCTGGAGTCCGTCACCTTCAACTCCGTCATGACGTACGGCGCCACGGAGCTGCCCGGGGACTGGGCCCGCCGGTTCGCCCCCCTCACCGTGGCGGCCACATAGAGTGCACCCATGGGAGATCATTTCGAGATACGGGCCGCCGTCGCCGAGGACATCCCCGCCATCGTCAGCATGCTCGCCGACGATCCGCTCGGCGCACAGCGCGAGTCACCGGACGATCTGAGCCCGTACCTCACCGCCCTCAAGCGGCTCGAGGCGGATCCGAACCAGCATCTGGTCGTCGCGGTACGCGAGGGCCGAGTCGTCGGCACGCTCCAGCTCACGATCGTTCCCGGGTTGTCGAGGCGCGGGGCCACCAGGTCGATCATCGAGGGCGTCCGCATCCACACGGAAGAACGCGGCAGCGGTCTGGGCACCCGGCTCATCGAATGGGCGATCGACGAATCCAGGCGTCTGGACTGCCATCTGGTGCAGCTGACCTCCGACAACACACGGACCGATGCCCACCGCTTCTACGAGCGGCTTGGCTTCGCGGCCTCACACGTGGGTTTCAAACTCCAGCTCTGAACGCGGCCCGGTGGCTTGTTTCACGTGAAACAAGCCACCGGTCGAAGGTCGCTAGCGGATCCCCCGCCAGCCCTCGGGATCCACACCACCGGGCACAGGATCCCCCTCGTCGTACGGCTGACGGGTGAACACGAACGACCCGAGGTCAAGGTGCCCGAGGGCTCCGTCCGGGCGCCGTACGGGCCGCAGGAGCTCTCCGGCGTAGTAACCCTCCAATCCTGTCCAGGTACCGTCCCCGTTGGGCCGGAAACGCGAGCTGCGGCCGTTCCCGGACAGCGGCCCCAAGGAGACGAGCCCGTCGGTTGTCACCCGCAGCGCGAAGGCATGTGTGCCCCAGTACCACTGCCCCGCCAGCTCCAGCACCGAGCGGTCGACCTCGGACAGCGGTCGCCAGGGCTCGGGAATCCGTGGCTCGGCCTCGGCGACGATACGTACAAGGTCGGCACCCACCACGGACAGCAGCGGGCCGGAAGTGCAGTTGGCCAGCACGACCGCCGCGACATCGTCCGCCACGCCGATGGTGAGGTTCGCCAGGAAGCCCGGCAACGAGCCCGAGTGCCCCACGAGCAGCCTGCCGTCACGATGCTGGATCTGCAGGCCGAGTCCATAGGTCGCACCGTCCATCACGTCCGCGGTCTCAGCCGGCGCCGCGGGCGTCCGCATCTCCCGCACCGACTCCGCGCTCAGCACACGGTCGTCGCCCGTGGTCAGGAAGGCCGCGAAGCGGGCCAAGTCGCCGGTGGTCGACCACAGTTGCCCGGCAGGTGCCATGCGGCCGAGGTCCTCCAGAGGTTCCGGCAGCAGCGCGTCGGCCCACGGATGCACCGCCCAGCCGCCCGCGTGCGGCGCCTGCGGCTGCGCGCTCGTCCGGTGCAGGCCCAGGGGTTCGAGCACCTCACGTCGGAGCACCTCCTCCCAGGGGGCTTGGCGCAGCTCCTCCACCAGCGCACCCAGCAGTGTGTAGCCGGGGTTGGAGTAGTGGAACCGGCGGCCGACCGGATGCACCAAGGGCTGCTCGCCCAGTACGTCACCCACCTCGGGGCGCAGCGATCCGGGAGTGCGCTCCCACCACGGTGCGGGCGACTCGGCCGCCAGCCCGCCCGTGTGCGCGAGCAGTCCGGCGATGGTGGCCTCCCCGGCACCGGTTCCCGGCAGATGCTTCTCCAGCCGGTCGCCGAGGTCGAGCACGCCCTCGTCACGCAGCCGCAGCACTAGGACGGCGGTGAAGGTCTTGGTGATCGACCCGATCCGGTACTGGACGTTCTCGTCGGGCCCATGACCGTCCACGCAGGTCCGCGCGCCGTGCCATACCGCTCGTCCGCCTCGCACCACCGCCGCAACCAGCGAGGGTGCGCGGCCTTCGGCCTGGGCCACGGCGATCCGGTGCAACAAGGCACGACGAGTGCCGGGCAGTAGCTCTTGCTGAGATGTCGTCATGGCGCCAGTTCATCTTGCGGGACCCGTGGCCGTCGAGCCGGTTCGGCCGAGCCCGTGGATCAGGTCTGCGCCATGTCCACGAACCGCGAGTAGTGCCCCTGGAAAGCGACCGTGATCGTGGCCGTCGGGCCGTTTCGGTGCTTGGCGACGATCAGGTCGGCCTCGCCCGCGCGGGGGGACTCCTTCTCGTAGGCGTCCTCGCGGTGCAGCAGGATGACCATGTCGGCGTCCTGCTCGATGGACCCGGACTCACGCAGGTCGGAGACCATCGGCTTCTTGTCGGTGCGCTGCTCGGGGCCACGGTTGAGCTGGGACAGCGCGATGACCGGGATCTCCAGCTCCTTGGCGAGCAGTTTGAGGTTACGGGACATGTCCGAGACCTCCTGCTGGCGGCTCTCGGCCCGCTTGGAGCCGCCGGACTGCATCAGCTGGAGGTAGTCGATGACGACCAGACGGATGTCGTTGCGCTGCTTGAGACGACGGCACTTGGCGCGGATCTCCATCATCGACAGGTTCGGGGAGTCGTCGATGAAGAGCGGCGCGGCCGACACGTCCGGCATGCGGCGGGCCAGCCGCGTCCAGTCCTCGTCGGTCATCGTGCCCGAGCGCATGTGGTGCAGGGCGACGCGTGCCTCGGCGGACAGCAGACGCATCGCGATCTCGTTGCGCCCCATCTCGAGCGAGAAGATGACGCTCGGCAGGTTGTTCTTGATGGAGGCGGCGCGCGCGAAGTCCAGGGCCAGCGTCGACTTACCCATGGCGGGACGCGCCGCGATGACGATCATCTGACCGGGGTGCAGGCCGTTCGTGAGCGAGTCGAAGTCGGTGAACCCGGTGGGCACGCCCGTCATCTCGCCGCTGCGCGAGCCGATCGCCTCGATCTCGTCGAGGGCGCCCTCCATGATGTCGCCGAGCGGCAGGTAGTCCTCGCTGGTGCGCTGCTCGGTGACGGCGTAGATCTCGGCCTGGGCCCGGTTGACGATCTCGTCGACGTCGTCGTCCGCCGCGTATCCCATCTGCGTGATGCGCGTGCCGGCTTCCACCAGACGGCGCAGCACCGCGCGCTCGTGCACGATCTCCGCGTAGTACTCGGCGTTCGCCGCCGTCGGCACGGTCTGTACCAGGGTGTGCAGATACGCCGCTCCGCCGATCTTGTTGATCTCACCGCGCTTGGTGAGTTCGGCGGCGATCGTGATGGGGTCGGCGGGCTCCCCCTTGGCATAGACGTCGAGGATCGCCTGGTAGATCGTCTCGTGCGCGGGCTTGTAGAAGTCATGGCCCTTGAGGACCTCGACGACGTCGGCGATGGCGTCCTTGGAGAGCAGCATGCCGCCGAGCACGGACTGTTCGGCATCGAGGTCCTGCGGCGGCACCCGCTCGAAGGAAGGACCACCGCCGTCCCAGGGGCCGCCGTCGCCGCCCCGGTCGTGCTGCTCGTCCCGGCCGCGGCCACCGCTGCTGCGGCGGGAGGCGGGCAGGCGATCGCTGGGACCGCTGTCGGCCCACGGATCGTCCAAGGGCTCGGAAATGCTCACCGAGCCACCTCCTCCCGTCCGCCCGGGGCGGATCTCGCCGTGCCCTCATTTCTACGGCACGACACTGACAACTGAGAGACCCAACTCCGGTTCCATCGTGTCGGTTTTGCGAGGTTTCCTGGGCCGACGGAAGGAGCGGGCGCCGGACAACGGTAGGCCCGTCGGCACCGTCAGCCAATCTGGTTATCCACAGGCCATGTGGACGACGGGCCCGATGCTGTGGAGAACTCGCCGAAACCTGTGCACGACCCGGTGGACAGCGCTGTGAACAAGCCCTCGATTCTGCCATCGAAGCCGCTCTGACCTGCGGATTCACCGTCCACGGGCTGTGCAGAAGAAAAACTTTCCCAGTCGGGCCAAGATCACCCCCGATGGTGTGCACAAGCGCGCGATCCGCAACTGAAAGTAATGGACACAGGGCGTTTGCACCTATTACCTGTGGACGATTAGATTAGTGTCCATGACACAGGCTTCCGCGGTCTCCAGCGTCGACCGGCGGCGACACGACCGCGAGATCATCGCGCTGGCCCTCCCCGCCTTCGGCGCACTCGTCGCCGAGCCCCTGTTCGTCATGGCCGACAGCGCGATCGTCGGCCATCTCGGCACAGCTCAGCTCGCCGGCCTGGGGGTGGCCTCGGCCCTGCTCACGACAGCCGTGAGCGTCTTCGTGTTCCTCGCCTACGCCACCACGGCGGCCGTCGCCCGACGGGTGGGCGCGGGCGACCTCCAAGCGGCCATCCGCCAGGGCATGGACGGGATCTGGCTCGCACTGATGCTGGGCGCTGCGGTCATCGCCCTCACGGTGCCCCTGGCACCCGCCCTCGTCGAGCTCTTCGGCGCCTCGCCCACAGCCGCCCCGTACGCGACCAGCTATCTGCGGATCTCCGCATGGGGCATCCCGGCCATGCTGGCCGTGCTCGCCGCCACCGGTGTGCTGCGGGGACTGCAGGACACCAGGACACCGCTGTACGTCGCCCTCGCGGGGTTCGTCGCCAACGCCGCTCTCAACGCCGGGCTCGTCTATGGCGCCGGGCTCGGTATCGACGGTTCCGCCTGGGGCACCGTGATCGCCCAGTGCGGGATGGCGTCGGTGTACCTCGGCGTCGTCGTCCGAGGAGCCCGCCGCCACGGGGCGTCACTGCGCCCCGATGCGTCCGGCATCCGCGCCTCGGCCCAGGCAGGTGTGCCCCTGCTGGTCCGGACGCTCTCACTGCGGGCGATCCTCATGATCGCCACAGCAGTCGCGGCCCGCCTCGGTGACGCCGACATCGCGGCCCACCAGATCATCCTGTCCCTGTGGAGTCTTCTGGCCTTCGCCCTGGACGCCATCGCGATCGCCGGACAGGCCATCATCGGGCGCTATCTGGGGGCGGATGATTCCCGGGGTGCCCGGGAGGCCTGTCGCCGGATGGTGCAGTGGGGACTGGCGGTCGGTGTGTTTCTCGGACTGCTGGTGATCGTGACGCGCCCACTCTTTCTGCCGCTGTTCACCAGCGACTCCGTCGTGAAGGACGCGGCTTTGCCGGCGCTGCTCATGGTGGCCCTCTCCCAACCGGTCTGCGGTGTGGTCTTCGTCCTCGACGGCGTCCTCATGGGAGCGGGGGACGGGCCGTATCTGGCCGGGGCCATGCTGGTCACCCTTGTGGTCTTCGCCCCGGTGGCGTTGCTGGTCCCCGTCTTCGGCGGCGGGCTCACCGCGGTCTGGGCGGCCATGACACTGATGATGACCGTACGGATGCTGACCTTGTGGCTGCGCACCCGCTCGGGCCGTTGGATCGTCACCGGCGCAACGCGCTGACGTTTCACGGGAAACCGGCGTTTCACGTGAAACACAACCAAGAAGGGGCCGCACCCGGCGGGTGCGGCCCCTTCTCTCAGCTGTTCAAGCCGAGCGCAGCGATCACGCGGCGATGACCTCGATGTTGACCTTGGCGGCAACCTCGGGGTGCAGACGCACGGACGTCTCGTGGGCGCCCAGGGTCTTGATCGGCGCGGACAGCTCGATGCGGCGCTTGTCGACCTCGGGGCCACCGGACGCCTTGATCGCGGACGCGATGTCGGCCGGGGTGACGGAACCGAAGAGACGACCGGCGTCGCCGGAGCGGACGGCCAGACGGACCTTCACACCTTCGAGCTGGGCCTTCACAGCGTTGGCCTGCTCGATGGTCTGGATCTCGTGGATCTTGCGAGCACGACGGATCTGCTCGACGTCCTTCTCGCCACCCTTGGTCCAGCGGATCGCGAACTTCCGCGGGATCAGGTAGTTGCGAGCGTAACCGTCCTTGACGTCGACGACGTCGCCCGCGGCACCGAGGCCGGAGACCTCGTGGGTGAGGATGATCTTCATGTGTCGGTCACCCTTCCCTTATCGCGCGGTGGAGGTGTAGGGCAGCAGCGCCATCTCACGGCTGTTCTTCACGGCCGTGGCGACGTCACGCTGGTGCTGCGTGCAGTTGCCGGTCACGCGGCGGGCACGGATCTTGCCGCGGTCGGAAATGAACTTCCGCAGCATGTTCGTGTCCTTGTAGTCCACGTACGTGACCTTGTCCTTGCAGAAAGCGCAGACCTTCTTCTTCGGCTTGCGCACAGGCGGCTTCGCCATGGTGTTTCTCCTGTGTGATCAAGAAGTTTGGGTACGACCCGCCCTTGGGCCCGAGGGCCTAGAAGGGGGGCTCGTCCGAGTAGCCGCCACCGCCGCCGGAGCCACCGCCCCAGCCACCGCCGCCGCCCTGCTGGCCACCGGCGGGAGCGCCGGTCGCCCACGGGTCGTCGGCAGGAGCGCCGCCACCCTGCTGGCCGCCACCGGGGCCGCCGCCCCAGCCGCCGCCACCCTGCTGGCCGCCACCGCCGCCGCCGTAACCACCCTGACCACCGCGGCCGGCGGTCTTGGTGACCTTGGCCGTGGCATTGCGCAGGCTGGCGCCGACTTCCTCGACGTCCAGCTCGTAGACCGTGCGCTTGACGCCCTCGCGGTCCTCGTAGGACCGCTGCTTCAGCCGGCCCTGCACGATGACGCGCATGCCTCGCTGAAGCGACTCGGCGACGTTCTCCGCCGCCTGACGCCAGACCGAGCAGGTCAGGAAGAGGCTCTCGCCGTCCTTCCACTCGTTGGTCTGACGGTCGAAGGTACGGGGAGTGGACGCGACGCGGAACTTCGCGACCGCCGCACCGGACGGGGTGAAGCGCAGCTCGGGGTCATCGACAAGATTGCCGACGACCGTGATGACGGTCTCGCCTGCCATGGGGGAACCTCTCGGCGGGTTTGCTGCTGGCTGCTTGGTGCTACTCGAATCCCGGGATCAACCGAGCGGGAGAGCTCAGTGGGTCTCGGGGCGGAGGACCTTGGTCCGGAGGACCGACTCGTTCAGGTTCATCTGGCGGTCGAGCTCCTTCACGACCGCAGGCTCGGCCTGCAGGTCGATGACCGAGTAGATGCCCTCAGGCTTCTTCTTGATCTCGTAAGCGAGACGACGACGGCCCCAGGTGTCGACCTTCTCCACCTTTCCGTTGCCCTCACGGACGACGGAGAGGAAGTTCTCGATCAGGGGGGAGACAGCGCGCTCCTCCAGATCGGGGTCGAGGATGACCATCACCTCGTAGTGACGCATGTGGAACCCACCTCCTTTGGACTCAGCGGCCACGGTCGTTCCGTGGCAGGAGGGTCGTGATGCGTACGCAACGGTATCGGCCACCACTGACAACCAGGGGCCGCTTCGGTAAGTCCCGACCAGGTCCTGGCAGGACTGGGCAGACACCGGTGCAGACGGTACAGAGTACCCGCACCCCGGCTTGCGGTTGAAATCCGCCCGGGGAGGCCGCCAATCTGTACACATCGGGTGTGGACGGCGCTACCGTGCGCCGCGTCAGCAGGAGGTGCCTCATGGCACAACAGGCATTGCGACCCAACACCGCCGGATCCCTCTTCGCCACCGACGGCAAACCCCATCCCCTCCAGGACACCCTGATGGCGGTGACGCTGGTCCTCGGCGTCACGGCCTTCATCACCTCGTTCTTCCACAGCCTGCACCTGCTCAGCTCGTGGGCCGGCCTGGTGGGTCTCGTCGTCGGCGCGTGCGGCCAGTGGATCTCGGTGACCACACGTGAACGCTTCGGTCTGATCGTGGGTCTCGGTGCCTCCGGCGTCGGCTTCATGCTCGGCATGGCGAACGGCGGCCTGTTCGGCGGCCTCTTCAGCTGACCCACCGGACGCCCTTCGTCCGGCATCATCGTGAACACCGCGGAACGCCCCGGCGGCCCAGGACCGGGGCGAAGGTCCCGTACGCCCAGTCGGGGCGCTCGCAAGGCGCAGTAGGCTTCGGCGCTAGAGCCGGAGCCCCTGTACCCATGGGGACACACCAGCCCGAGGAGCGCCCCGAATGAGCCTGACCCTGAGGACCATCAGTCGAGAGCAGCATCTGGCCTATATCCAGAGCCTGCCGTCGGCGAGCCACATGCAGGTCCCGGCCTGGGCAGACGTAAAGGCGGAGTGGCGCTCCGAGAACCTCGGCTGGTTCGACGAGCGGACCGGCGAGCTGGTCGGCGCGGGCCTGGTCCTGTACCGCCAGCTGCCCAAGATCAAGCGCTACCTCGCGTACCTGCCCGAGGGCCCGGTCATCAACTGGTTCGCGCCGAATCTGGAGGACTGGATCCAGCCCATGCTGGCCCACCTCAAGCAGCAGGGCGCGTTCTCCGTGAAGATGGGACCGCCGGTGATCATCCGGCGCTGGGAGGCCAACTCGATCAAGGCCGGCATCCAGAACCCGGACGTGAAGCGGCTGCGGGACATCGAGGCCGACTTCATCGAGCCCCGCGCCTTCGAGGTGGCCGACAAGCTGCGCCGCATGGGCTGGCAGCAGGGCGAGGACGGTGGCGCGGGCTTCGGCGACGTGCAGCCCCGCTACGTCTACCAGGTGCCGCTGGCCAACCGTTCCCTGGAAGAGGTCCACAAGAACTTCAACCAGCTGTGGCGCCGCAACATCAAGAAGGCCGAGAAGGCCGGCGTCGAGGTCGTCCAGGGCGGCTACCAGGACCTCGCGGAATGGCAGCGGCTGTACGAGATCACGGCCGTGCGCGACCACTTCCGGCCCCGCCCGCTGTCGTACTTCCAGCGCATGTGGACGGCCCTCAACACCGAGGACCCGAACCGGATGCGGCTGTACTTCGCCCGGCACAACGGCGTGAACCTCTCGGCGGCCACGATGCTGATCGTCGGCGGGCACGTCTGGTACTCCTACGGCGCCTCCGACAACATCGGCCGTGAGGTGCGGCCCTCGAACGCGATGCAGTGGCGGATGCTGCGCGACGCCTACGCGCTCGGCGCCACCGTCTACGACCTGCGGGGCATCTCCGACTCGCTGGACGAGACCGACCACCTCTTCGGCCTGATCCAGTTCAAGGTGGGCACCGGTGGACAGGCCGCGGAGTACCTCGGCGAGTGGGACTTCCCGCTGAACAAGCTGCTCCACAAGGCGCTCGACATCTACATGTCGCGCCGTTGAGCCGCGGTCGTTTGATTCCATAGCCTTCACACCGTCCACACCTCTGCCCCACCGCAGCCACGAGAAAGGTCCCAGGTCCGGCCATGGCGCTCACGCTCTACGTCGACACCGCGCGCTGGCGGGCGCACCACAAGCACGTGCAGGAGCAGTTCCCCGGGCTCGTCCCGGTCTGCAAGGGCAACGGCTACGGCTTCGGACACGAGCGCCTGGCGGAGGAGGCCACGCGGCTGGGCGCGGACGTCCTCGCCGTCGGCACCACGTATGAGGCCGCGCGCATAAAGGACTGGTTCGGCGGCGACCTCCTGGTGCTGACGCCGTATCGCCGCGGCGAGGAGCCGGTGCCGCTGCCCGACCGGGTCATCCGGTCGGTGTCGTCCATCGACGGCGTGTACGGGCTCGTGGGTGCCCGCGTGGTCATCGAGGTGATGTCCACGATGAAGCGGCACGGCATCAGTGAGCAGGACCTTCCGCAACTGCACTCCGCCATAGAGAACGTCCGGCTGGAGGGCTTCGCGATCCACCTGCCGCTGGACCGCACCGACGGCTCGGACGCCGTCGAGGAGGTCATCGGCTGGATGGACCGGCTGCGCGCGGCACGGCTGCCGCTGCACACGATGTTCGTCAGCCATCTCAAGGCCGAGGACCTCGCCCGGCTGCAGCAGCAGTTCCCGCAGACCCGTTTCCGCGCCAGGATCGGCACCCGGCTGTGGCTGGGGGACCACGAGGCCACCGAGTACCGCGGCGCCGTCCTGGACGTCACACGCGTCGCCAAGGGGGACCGGTTCGGCTACCGCCAGCAGAAGGCGGCTTCGGACGGCTTCCTGGTGGTCGTGGCGGGCGGTACGTCGCACGGCGTGGGCCTGGAGGCCCCCAAGGCCCTGCACGGCGTCATGCCGCGCGCCAAGGGCGTCGCACGCGCCGGCCTCGCCACGGTGAACCGGAACCTCTCCCCGTTCGTCTGGGGCGGCAAGCAGCGCTGGTTCGCGGAGCCTCCGCACATGCAGGTGTCGATCCTGTTCGTGCCGACGGACGCGCCCGAGCCGAAGGTGGGCGAGGAGTTGGTGGCCCATCTGCGGCACACCACCACGCAGTTCGACCGGATCGTCGACCGCTGACCCTCGCTCAGGCAGCCGAAAGGCCGTACACGGGTCCTCCCGGACCGTTCGTGTACGGCCTTCCCTGTGTCTGGCGCCCGGCCTGTTCGCTCAGAGCGAACCGGTCCCCGGGGCGGCCGGTCCCCGGCTGCCCCACTCCACCGGGAGGGCGTGCGGTCCGTCGAGGTGGGCGGCGTGCCCCGGCATGTGGGCGGCCGGGCCGAGGACGAACACGTCCTCCGCCCTGTCGAGCACCCCGCCCGAGGGGTCGTCGTCCCCGGAGCGGCGCACCACGTCCCGCTCCGGCATGAGAATGTCCCGCACCACGACGGCGCACAGGTACAGCGTGCCCACCAGGTGCAGGGCGATCGCCCACTGGTAGCCGTGGGTCGGCAGTCCCTTGTGGGCGTCCCCGCTGGTCGTGTACGCGAGGTACATCCAGATGCCCAGGAAGTACGCGACCTCGCACGCCTGCCAGACCAGGAAGTCCCGCCACTTCGGCCGGGCCAGCACGGCCAGCGGGACCAGCCACAGGACGTACTGCGGCGAGTAGACCTTGTTGGTGACGATGAACGCCGCCACCATCAGGAAGGCGAGCTGCGCGAAGCGCGGCCGGCGCGGAGCCGTGAACGTGAGCACCGCGATCCCCACGAACGACAGCACCACCAGCAGCGTGGCGAAGAGGTTGACCGTGTCGATGGTGGGCGGGTCGGTGGAGTTCTGGGCCCAGATCAGCCAGAAGGAGCCGAAGTCGACGCCCCGGTCGTGGCTGAAGGTGTAGAACTTCGACCAGCCGTCGAAGGCGAAGAGCATCACCGGCAGGTTCACGGCCAGCCACGCGACCACCGCGCCGCCCACGGCCGAGAAGTACTCCCGCCACTTGCCCGCGCGCCAGCACAGCACGAGCAGCGGCCCGAGGAGGAAGACGGGATAGAGCTTGGCGGCCGTGGCGAGTCCGAGCAGGACTCCGAAGGCCAGCGTGCGGCCCCGGGCCCACATCAGCATCGCCGCGGCCGTCAGGGCGACCGCCAGCAGGTCCCAGTTGATGGTGGCGGTCAGCGCGAAGGCGGGCGCCAGGGCGATCAGGAGGCCGTCCCAGGGGCGCCGGGCGTGGGTGCGGGCGACGCAGACGGCGATGACGGCGGCGCACACCATCAGCATCCCGGCGTTGGCGAACCAGTACCACCGCTCCTGGTGCTGGATGCTGCCGCTGTGGGGCGTGAGCCAGGAGGCCACCTCCATGAACACACCGGTCAGCACCGGGTATTCGAGGTACTGCATGTCGCCCTGGAGCTTGTCGAAGTACGGCACCAGCCCATCGGAGAAGCCTCGCCCCTGATAGAGGTGCGGGATGTCCGAGTAGCACGCGTGCGTGTACTGGGAGCTCGCGCCGAAGAACCAGCCACTGTTGTAGCAGGGGGCCTTCTGGACCAGGCCGAGGGCGAACATGCCGATGGCCACGAGCGCCACGACCCGTACGGGCGTCCACCAGGACGTCCCGAGCAGGGCCCGCCGCCCGATGGGGCCGCCGATCAGCTCACTGCCGGCCGCGGCGACCTCGTCCTCCCTGGTCGGCCGGACCGGCTCCACCGGGGTGGGCCGGACCGGCTCGGGCTCGTATGCGCTCGCGGGCGTCGTTTCTGCACTGGGCATGGGGCACATCCTGCCGTAAGGACCTGAGTGCGGATCCCCCCTTGCGCAGCCGGCCTCGGATCCCCTCGCCGAGGGGGCCGGTCACTCCTTGTTGATCCAGTCGGTGCAGGAGCTCACTTGCCTGTCCCCCTCGTAGACGGCGGCCTGGACCCCCATGTCGTACAGGCCCGCGGAGTAGCTGGCCGTGCCGCCCCAGGATTTGCTCGTACCAGCTCCGTCGTAGTTCTGGTGCCAGGGCCAGCTGATCAGCCCGCCCCCGTCGTTCTTGCCCAGCACCCGGACACTCACGTGATGACCGTCAGCGAGATTGTCACCGACGGCGATGGAGACCTTGACGTCGGTCTTTCCGACATACCAGTCATTGACTACCACAACGCCTCGCGCACCCCCGTCCGGTGTGTCACAGATCAACGTGTAGTCGGGATAAGCCGCCGCCGCAGGGGCGGCTGACATACCCACGGTCAGTGCGGCCCCGGCAAGGGCGACAGCGAGCCCCTTCCGGCTTGTCTTCATGCGCATGACACACCTATTTCCGTCAATTCCGACACTTTCGCGGACGCGCCCTCGAAAAGCTTGATCACCTACAGGGCGCAGCCAGAAGTCAAAGCCCTGCGAACGTCACAGAGCAAGATCAGATCGCGCCACCTTCCCGTCCGGCAGGCCGAGCGAAGACGCAAATGGAACAGGGACCCGGTCGAGACCGGGTCCCTGTTCACATTCTTACGTCGGCGCCGCCGTCACTGCGGCCACGGCCGGCTACGGTTCAGCCGGTCGGTCCGCCGAAGAGGCCTCCGCCGTTGCCGTTGCCTCTGGTGTTGCCTCCGTTGGCTCCGTTGCCGGTGCTGTCCGTGGGTGTCGGTGAACCGGTGACGCCTCCGTCCGTGCCGCCGGTGTCGACACCGCCTGTGTTGTCACAGTTGAAGAAGTGGCAGGTGTCGGTCGGCGAGGGCGACTCCGGGCTGGGCGTGTCGCTGGGCGTGGGGCTCGGGGACTCGGTCGGCGTCTCGCTCGGCTGCGTGACCGTGGGGGTCGGCGTCGGGGTGGGAGCCCCCGGCTCGTCCGCGATCTCGCCGATCTTCTCCGCCTCCGGGAAGCCCGGATCGTTCTTGCCCTTGAGGGCGACCTTCATGTACTCGGTCCATACGGAGGTGGGGATGTCACCACCGTGGATGGACGGAACGCCCGCCGTGCCGTTCATGGAGAGCAGCTTGTGGTCCTTGGGGTTCTCCCGGAACATCGCGACCGAGGTCGACAGCTGCTGGGTGTAGCCGACGAACCAGGCCGACTTGTTGCTGTCGGTGGTACCGGTCTTGCCGGCCGCCGTACGGCCCAGGGCCTTGGCGTTCTGCCCCGTACCGTTCTGGATGACGTTCTCCAGCGTGTCCGTGACGTTGTTCGCCACGTTGGCGTCCATCGCCTGCGTGACCGTCGGCTTGTGGAAGCCGGGCTCCGGCTGGCCGTCGTGCTTGACGGAGACCACCGAGTACGGGTCCACCTGCTTACCGGAACCGGCGAACGTGGCGTAGGCGTCGGCCATGCGGATCGCGCTGGGGGTCGACGTACCGATCGCGAACGACGGGTTGAGGTCCGTCACCATGCTGCCCTTCAGGATGCCTGCCTTCTGGGCGACGTCCCGAACATGGGTCATGCCCACATCCACGCCGAGCTGCACGAACGGCGTGTTGATGGACTGCTCCATGGCCTTGCGCAGGGTGATGTAGCCCCAGCGGTGGTTGCTCTCGTTGTTCTGGAAGAAGGTCGAGCCGTCCTTGTTGAGCTGGAACGTGCCATCCGGCCTCTTGACCTTGAGATGGTCGTCGCCGTTGTACTTGCTCATGGGCGAGACAGGGGCACCGTCGGTCCGGTACGTCCCGTACTCCATGGCCGCCGCCAGCACGAACGGCTTCCACGTCGAACCGACCGGAACGCCGGAGGTGTCGGCGTTGTTGGTGAAGTGGCCGTTCTCGTAGCCGTCACCGCCGTAGAGCGCGACGATCGCCCCGTCCTTGGGAACCACGGAGGCGGCGCCGAACTGGACGTACTTGTCCAAGTCCCGCTTCGCCGGGTCGAGCCGCGACTTCTGGATCTTCTTCACCGCCGCGGTCAGGGCGTTGACCTTGGCCTTGTCGAAGGTCGTGTAGATCTGGTAGCCACCCCTGTCGAACTGGGCCTCCGTGATGTTGGAGTGCGCCAGGACGTACTTCTTCGCGGTGTCGGCAAGGTAGCTGATCTGGCCGGTCATGCCCTTGTTGGCCTTGCGGCCCTGGGGCTTGGGGTAGTGGCTGATCGCCGTCTGGTACTCGGCGTCGGTGATGCGCTTGTCCTTGTGCATCTCGCCGAGGATCCAGCTCCAGCGTGCCTGCGAGCGCTTGCGGTTGGCCTGCGCGCTCGCCGCCTTGTCGAGATCCGGGTTGCCCGCCGGGTCGTAGTACGTCGGGCCCTTGAGCAGCGCAGCGAGGAAGGCGCACTCGCTCGGGTTGAGCTTGTTGGCGTTCTTGCCGAAGTACGTCTGCGCCGCGGCCTGGATGCCATAGGCACCACGACCGTAGTACGAGGTGTTCAGGTAGCCCTGGAGGATCTGCGGCTTCTTGATCTGCGTCCCCACCTTGATGGAGATGAACATCTCCTTGAACTTCCGGCTGACCGACTGCTCCTGGCTCAGGTAGGTGTTCTTGACGTACTGCTGGGTGATCGTCGAGCCACCCTGCGTCTGCCCGCCCCGTGCCATGTTGACCACAGCGCGCGCGATGCCCATGGGGTCGACGCCGGAGTCCTGGTAGAAGCTCTTGTTCTCGGCCGAGATCACGGCCCACTCCATGGCATCGGGGATCTGCTCGATGGTGATGTTCTGCCGGTTGACACCGGTGCCCGTGGCCACCATCTGCTTGCCGTTGCCCCAGTAGTAGACGTTGTTCTGCGACTTGGCAGCGTCGTTCTCACTGGGGATCGTGACCATCGCGTAGCTGATGCCGAACAGGGCGACCAGGCTGCCGACGAAGCCGATGAACAGCCCGGAGACGAGCCTCCAGGAGGGCGTCCACCGGCGCCAGCCCCACTTGCCCGCCCGGGGGTAGTCGATGAAGCGCCTTTTGGCGGGCTCGCCGGCCCGGCCTCTGCCGCGCCCGGGGCCGGCAGGGCCGCCGGGGCCGCCACGCCGGCCGCCCGGACCGGTGTCATCGGCCCCTCTGCGGCGCCCGCCGGTGTTTCTCTGGGCCGCGCGGCGGGCCTCGGCACGGCCACCGTACTGGTGGTCATCGCCTCCAAAGCCGTAGGCATCGGAAGGAGACCCGGTGGCGCCACGCGGAGCCGCACGGCGGCCGGAGGACGAGCCGGACTGGCCGCGTCGGGCCGCGGCACGTCCGCCTCCCTGCGGCGGCGGCGGTTTGCGACGGTGCTCGCTCATCGAACGATTACTCCTCGGGCAGGCGCATCCATGCGCGCCTGGAAACGGCGGCTGGTTTCCGGTCCCCCCGAAGTACGGATGCGGTCGTTCCTGCATTCACCCGTACCGCACCGGGGACACGACGTCCCCCAGTCGTCACTTGGTTCCCGGTGGTGTGCATGCCGCACAGACTACGCACCGCCAAACCCCACCGAGCCCCGGGATTCGCCTCAAACCGGGCAACTCATCTCCTACGAATCGGTGATGTGATCCCGTTCACCACCCCCCCTCTTGTCGCGTCCGGAAGGCCGTTCTATCGTCGAGATGTATCGAGTCGATACATCAGCGCGAGATAAGTGACCGGGTGCGCGACACGGGGGCGAGAGGAGGCGACGATGAGCCGACGGGCCGGGATCCTCGAGTTCGCCGTGCTCGGCCTGCTCCGCGAGTCCCCGATGCACGGCTACGAGCTGCGCAAACGACTCAACACGTCCCTCGGGGTGTTCCGTGCCTTCAGCTACGGAACGCTGTATCCCTGCCTCAAGACGCTGGTCGCGAACGGCTGGTTGATCGAGGAACCGGGGAGCACGTCCGAGGACGCACTCGCCGCTCCACTGACCGGACGCCGCGCCAAGATCGTCTATCGGTTGACGGCGGAAGGTAAGGAGCACTTCGAGGAACTGCTCTCCCAGACCGGCCCGGACGCCTACGAGGACGAGCACTTCGCGGCGCGCTTCGCCTTCTTCGGACAGACGTCGCGCGATGTCCGCATGCGCGTCCTGGAGGGCCGCCGCAGCCGGCTGGAGGAGCGCCTGGAGAAGATGCGCGCCTCCCTTGCGCGCACCCGGGAGCGCCTCGACGACTACACGCTCGAGCTCCAGCGCCACGGGATGGAGTCCGTGGAGCGCGAAGTGCGCTGGCTGAACGAGCTCATCGAGAGCGAGCGGGCCGGGCGGGACCTGAAGGGTTCCGCGTCCGGGGGGTCCGCTCAGCAGGACACGACATCTGGATCGCCGGGCGTCCTGCCCCGTCCCGGGGACACCCCCGGGACGGATACGCCCGGCGACACCGCCACGTGAGACCCGCTCAGGGCCTCACTCGTACACACAGGGAGCAACCGGAATGGGTTCGGTTCGCGTAGCCATCGTCGGCGTCGGCAACTGCGCCGCGTCGCTGGTGCAGGGAGTCGAGTACTACAAGGACGCCGACCCGGCGTCCAGGGTCCCCGGCCTGATGCACGTGCAGTTCGGTGACTACCACGTGCGGGACATCGAGTTCGTCGCCGCCTTCGACGTCGACGCGAAGAAGGTCGGCCTCGACCTCGCGGACGCCATCGGCGCCTCCGAGAACAACACCATCAAGATCTGCGACGTGCCCTCCACCGGAGTCACCGTCCAGCGCGGCCACACCCTCGACGGCCTCGGCAAGTACTACCGCCAGACCATCGAGGAGTCCGACGCCGAGCCGGTCGACGTCGTCCAGGTCCTGAAGGACAAGCAGGTCGACGTCCTCGTCTGCTACCTGCCGGTGGGCTCCGAGGACGCGGCGAAGTTCTACGCCCAGGCCGCCATCGACGCCAAGGTCGCCTTCGTCAACGCCCTGCCGGTCTTCATCGCCGGCACCAAGGAATGGGCGGACAAGTTCACCGAGGCGGGCGTCCCGATCGTCGGCGACGACATCAAGTCGCAGGTCGGCGCCACCATCACGCACCGCGTGATGGCGAAGCTGTTCGAGGACCGGGGCGTCGTCCTGGACCGCACGATGCAGCTGAACGTCGGCGGCAACATGGACTTCAAGAACATGCTCGAGCGGGACCGCCTGGAGTCCAAGAAGATCTCCAAGACGCAGGCCGTCACCTCGCAGATCCCCGACCGGGAGCTCGGCGAGAAGAACGTCCACATCGGCCCCTCCGACTACGTCGCCTGGCTCGACGACCGCAAGTGGGCCTACGTCCGCCTCGAGGGCCGCGCGTTCGGCGATGTCCCGCTGAACCTGGAGTACAAGCTCGAGGTCTGGGACTCCCCGAACTCCGCCGGTGTCATCATCGACGCCCTGCGTGCCGCGAAGATCGCCAAGGACCGCGGCATCGGCGGCCCGATCCTGTCGGCTTCCTCGTACTTCATGAAGTCCCCGCCGGTGCAGTACTTCGACGACGAGGCCCGTGAGAACGTCGAGAAGTTCATCCGCGGCGACGTCGAGCGCTGACCGTCCGGTCACGCTGAAAAACGCTCCTGCCAGGGCTGAGAGGGTCCCCGGGTGTCACACACCGGGGACCCTCCCTCATGTGAGGCTGTGCCCCATGCCCGTCGTCCGTGACCTGAGCGTCCTGCTGCGCCTCCCCGGCTTCCGGCGCCTGCTCGCCGTACGCCTGCTCTCCCAGGGCGCCGACGGTGTCTACCAGGTCGCGCTCGCCGCCTATGTCGTCTTCTCCCCGGAGAAGCAGACCTCGGCCGCCGCGATCGCCTCGGCGATGGCGGTACTGCTGCTGCCGTACTCACTGATCGGCCCCTTCGCCGGGGTCTTCCTGGACCGCTGGCGTCGCCGGCAGGTCTTCCTGTACGGCAATCTGCTGCGCGCCCTGCTGGCGGCGGCCACCGCCCTGCTGATGTCCGACGACGTCCCGGACGCCCTGTTCTACGTCTCGGCGCTGTGCGTCACCGCCGTCAACCGCTTCGTCCTCTCGGGTCTGTCCGCCGCGTTGCCCCGCGTCGTCGACAGCGATCGCCTGGTGATGGCCAACTCCGTCTCGCCGACCGCCGGAACGCTCGCCGCGACCGTCGGCGGCGGCCTCGCCCTCGCGGTCCGGCTGGTGGTGTCCGACTCCGACACCGCGGTGGTCCTGCTGGGGGCCGTGCTGTACCTGTGCGCGGCTCTCATGTCGCTGACCATGGCTCCCGATCTGCTCGGTCCCGAGCGCGCGGTCACACCGCCACGCCTGCGCACGGCTCTCGCCGGGACCGCTCGCGATCTGCTGGCGGGGGTACGCCACCTCGCTGCTCCCGCGCGCCGGGATGCGGCGTGGGCGCTGGCATCGATGACGCTGATGCGCTTCTGCTACGGCGCGCTGCTCGTCATGCTGCTGATGCTGTGCCGGTACGCCCTCTCCCCGGGCCCCGACGACGGCCTCCGGCTGCTGGGGCTGGCGCTGGGGCTGTCCGGTGCGGGCTTCTTCGCGGCGGCCGTGGTGACCCCCTGGGCGGCCGGGCGGCTCGGACCGGGACGCTGGATCGCCGTGTGCGCCGGATCCGCGGCCGTGCTGGAACCCGCACTCGGCCTGCCCTTCGTCACCCCGCCGCTGATGGCCGCCTCCTTCGTCCTGGGGCTGACCACCCAGGGTGCGAAGATCGCCACCGACACGGTCATCCAGTCGTCCGTCTACGACGGCTTCCGCGGCCGGATCTTTTCCGTTTACGACGTGCTCTTCAACGTGGCGTTCGTCGGGGCTGCGGCCGTTGCCGCCCTGATGCTCCCGCCGGACGGCCGTTCCACGGTCCTGGTGGTTCTGGTCGCCGGGCTCTACGGAGCGGTTGCGCTGGCTATGGCCCGGTTTGCACATCGGTAAGGGTCACATCAACGACACAGAATGCCTCTGAGTTACGAGGTTGTCAGTGGAAGCCGCTAACTTACGGAGGTCTTATTTCGCGCCACGCGCATCCGTGTTCGAGGGGGACCCCGAGTGACTACTCCGCCGCCGCAGGACCAGGCTCCGTACCCGCCCCAGGGCCAGGCTCCGTACCCGCCGCAGCCCGGCTTCCCGCAGCAGGGCCAGGCTCCGTACCCGCCGCAGCCCGGCTTCCCGCAGCAGGCGACCGCCCCCTACGCTCCGGTACCGCCGGCCCCGAAGCGCAAGATCAGCTTCCGGACGATCAGGACCATCGTGGTGATCCTTATCGCTGCCGGCGGCGCCATCTACGGCTACGTGTCCAGCCAGCACGCCCCGAACACCGCAAAGGTCGGCGACTGCATGCACCGCGGCAACAGCAGCAACACCAACCCGGAGCTCAAGGTCGTCGACTGCGGCTCATCGCAGGCGCAGTACGTGGTGCTCGCCAAGATCGAGGGCCTGTACGCCACGGACACCATGGCGTCGAGCAAGTGCGCGAGCGAGGCCAAGAACTTCAAGTACACGTACACCGAGAGCGGTGACGGCAAAGACTTCCTGCTCTGCCTGAAGGACAAGTAAGGCAGGCAACATGAAGAGGGGCGGTGTTTCACGTGAAACACCGCCCCTCTTCATATCCCGGCCGCATCCGCAGGGCATGTTTCACGTGAAACATGCCCTGTCTTCACTGGCCTCAGCCCTCCTCGCTCCACCACTCCTTGAGTGCCGCCACGGCCGCGTCATGCTCCATCGGCCCGTGTTCCAGGCGAAGCTCCAGCATGTGCTTGTAGGCCTTGCCGATGACGGGGCCGGGGCCGACGCCCAGGATCTCCATGATCTGGTTGCCGTCGAGGTCGGGGCGGATCGCGTCGAGCTCCTCCTGCTCCTGGAGCTGGGCGATGCGCTCTTCGAGGCCGTCGTACGCGCGAGACAGCGCGGCTGCCTTGCGCTTGTTACGGGTGGTGCAGTCGGAACGGGTCAGCTTGTGGAGGCGAATGAGGAGCGGACCCGCGTCGCGGACATAGCGCCGGACGGCGGAGTCCGTCCACTCCCCGGTGCCGTAGCCATGGAAGCGCAGGTGAAGCTCGACCAGACGCGAGACGTCCTTCACCAGATCGTTGGAGTACTTCAGGGCCGTCATGCGCTTCTTGGTCATCTTCGCACCGACCACCTCGTGGTGGTGGAAGGAGACCCGGCCGTCCTTCTCGAAGCGGCGGGTGCGCGGCTTGCCGATGTCATGCAGCAGTGCGGCCAGGCGGAGAGTCAGGTCGGGCCCGTTCTCCTCCAGCGCGATCGCCTGCTCCAGGACGATCAGCGTGTGCTCGTAGACGTCCTTGTGCCGGTGGTGCTCGTCGCTCTCCAGCCGCAGGGCGGGCAGCTCGGGCAGCACACGGTCCGCGAGTCCGGTGTCGACCAGCAGCGTCAGCCCCTTGCGGGGGTTCGCGGACAGGATCAGCTTGTTCAGCTCGTCCCGGACCCGCTCGGCCGACACGATGTCGATGCGTCCGGCCATCTCCTTCATGGCGGTGACGACCTCGTCGGCCACCTCGAAGTCGAGCTGGGCGGCGAACCGTGCGGCCCGCATCATCCGCAGCGGATCGTCCGAGAAGGACTCCTCGGGCGTCCCCGGAGTGCGCAGCACCCGCGTCGCCAGGTCCTGCAGCCCGCCGTGCGGGTCGATGAACTCCTTCTCCGGCAGCGCCACGGCCATCGCGTTCACCGTGAAGTCACGCCTGACGAGATCTTCCTCGATGGAGTCGCCGTACGACACCTCAGGCTTGCGAGAGGTGCGGTCGTACGCCTCCGAACGGTAGGTGGTCACCTCGATCTGGAAACTTCGATCCACGTCTCCCACACGGGCTTCCTTCTGTGCCCCGACCGTGCCGAAGGCGATCCCCACGTCCCAGACCGCGTCCGCCCAGGGCCGCATGATCTTCAGTACATCCTCGGGACGGGCGTCGGTGGTGAAGTCCAGATCATTGCCGAGCCGGCCGAGGAGCGCGTCCCGGACCGAGCCGCCGACCAGGGCGAGTGAGAACCCGGCCTCCTGGAAACGACGCGCGAGGTCGTCGGCGACGGGGGCCACCCGCAGCAGTTCGCTCACCGCGCGCTGCTGCGCCTGGCTCAGGGCGTTGGGAGTGTCTTCGTTGGCGTTCGGCACAACAGAAGAGAGTACGTGGCCCAGGCACCGGGCAGCGCCTCCATTGAGCACGGAGGAACACCCACAGGAACAGAAGGATGCTTTTCCTCACAAAACCAGCGTTCGGGGCGTACGCCGCTCCCCGCTCGATGCCGGGAATAGGGGGCAGGACGGCACCGCCCTCCCGATCTTGCGGAGCAGACCGCGGCACTTCCCCTCACCGGGCATCGTTACCATGCGTGGACGCACATTCCGACGACCACTGACGACGACGAGGGACGGGCGAGCGCGTGGCCGAGGCGGCAGACTTCCAGGGGACGAGTCCCTCACCTGCCCGCCGCTGGCTGCGGCGCACCGGCGCACTGCTCGCCGGGGCGCCGCTGCTGGCCGGTCTGCTCCAGCTGCCCGCCGCCGCGCCCGCCCAGGCCGCCACGTCCGACACGGTGGACGTCTCCCTGGACTCCCTCACCCCCAGCACCCCCACCGACGGGGACACACTGACCGTCTCCGGCACGGTGACCAACAACGGCAAGCAGGCGGTCACCAACGCCCACGTGGGTCTGCGCGTGGGCCCCCACCTGGACACCCGGTCGGCGATCGACAACACCGCCAAGCACTCCGACGACCTCCAGGCCTCCGTCGGCTCCGAGGTCGGCGGCAAGTACGTCGAGAAGTTCGCCCAGCTCACCCCGGGCGTCGCCGAGCACTTCAGTATCTCCGTGCCGGTCGACAAGCTCGACCTCGGCCAGGACGGCGTCTACGAGTTCGACGTCTCCCTCTCCGGCAAGTCCTCCGCCCAGCCGTGGGACCAGGTTCTGGGCATCCAGCGCACCTTCCTGCCCTGGCAGCCGGCCGAGTCCGACACCAGGACGAAGACCACGTATCTGTGGCCGCTGATCTCCAGCGTCCACGTGATGGCGAAGACCGGAGCCGGTGAACGGCAGACACCGGTCTTCCGCAACGACGACCTCGCCAAGGAGATCGCCCCCGGTGGCCGCCTTGCGCAGATGCTCGCGCTGGGCAAGGACCTCGACGTCACCTGGGTGATCGATCCGGATCTGCTGGCGTCCGTCGACGCGATGGTGGGCAACTACAGGATCAAGGGCCCGGGCGACACCACCACGGCGGGAACCCATCAGGCGGTCGCCAAGCAGTGGCTCGCCGACCTGCAGGAAGCGGTCGCGGGCAAGGAGGTCGTCGCCCTGCCCTTCGCCGACCCGGACCTGGCCTCCCTCGCCCACAACGGCACGAGCGTCACCGGATCGCTGAGCCACCTCAAGGACGCCACGGACGTCGCCGCCACCACGGTGCAGACCGTGCTCCACGTCACACCCGACACCGACTTCGCGTGGCCGGTGGACGGCGCCGTCGACCCCTCGATCATCAAGGTCGCCACCTCCGCCGGCGCGGACAAGGTGATCGCCCGCAGCGACAGCCTGCAGGAGACCGGCAGCCTGTCCTACACGCCCTCTGCGGCCCGACCGATCGGCAGCGGCACCACAGCGGTGGTCGCGGACGCCCGGCTGTCCACGGCGTTCGAGGGCGACCTCACGAAGGCGGGCTCCACCACACTCGCCGTGCAGCGCTTCCTGGCCCAGAGCCTGGAGCTCGGCAGCCAGACGGACAAGCAACGCAGCATCGTCGTCGCCCCGCAGCGCATGCCGTCCATCGCCCAGGTCCAGGCCATGGCCCAGGCGCTCACGGGTCTCCGGGACAGCAACTGGTCCGAGTCGCAGGAGCTCTCCGAGGCGGCCAAGGCCAAGCCGGACCCCGGCGCCACCACAAGGATCCCGTCCACGTCCGCCTACCCGTCGTCGCTGCGCGAGCAGGAGCTGCCCCGGTCGGCCTTCGAGCAGATCGCACGGACCGAGGACAAGCTCGAGAACTTCAAGGTGATCCTCACCGACCAGTCCCGGGTGGTGACCCCCTTCGGGCGGGCCATGAACCGTGAGATGTCCGTGTCCTGGCGAGGCAGCAGCAGCAAGGCGGACGGCTTCCGGCAGGGCGTGGAGAACTACATCGACGACCTCGCCCAGCAGGTGAAGTTGATCGACAAGTCGGAGACGAAGCTCTCCGGCCGCAGCGCCACCATCCCGGTGACCGTCCAGAACAACCTGGTGCAGCCCGTCGACCACCTCGTCCTGCGGCTCACCTCCACCATGCCGACCCGCCTCAAGATCGGCGACAAGGCCTACATGGAGCAGAACGTCACGGTCTCCGGCGGGCACAGCCAGTCCGTGAAGTTCACCACTTCCGCCAACGCCAACGGCCGGGTGACGGTGATCGCCCAGCTCTACACGCAGGACGGCCAGGAGTACGGCGCACCGGTCACGTTCGACGTGAAGGTCACCGAGGTCACCCCCACGGTGATGCTGGTCATCGGCGGCGGCGTCCTGCTGCTCGTCCTCGCCGGATTCCGTATGTACACCCAGCGCAAGCGCGCGGCCGCCCGGCAGGCCGAGGACGACGGCCCCGACGAGGCGGGGGAGGGCACCGACGGACCGGAGAACCCCGAAGGCCCCGAGGACCACCCCACGCAAGAGTCCGGCGGCGGCTCCCGGGCAGACGACCAGGGGCAGCCGAGTGACCCGACACCGGACACCGCACCGGAAAGCGCCGACCCGTCCGGGACGGGTGAGAGAGTGGACCGTTGAGCGATGTCGTGGCCGGTGGGCCCGGGGACGATGAGGTGGGGTAACCATGAATTCGCCGTACGACGGTGACCGCGGCCAGGCCGCGGCCGGCTCGGGCTACCCCGAGCCGCCCGAGCCCGGCCAGGTACCGCCGCAGCACGCGGCGGACATGTACCTCCAGGACGCCTACGACCAGGACCCCTACCGGGCGCAGGACCTCTCCGCCCAGGACCCGGTCGCCGAGGCGCTCTACGACCGTGCCGCCCACCCCCCGCCGCCGCCGGGCACGTACCCCCAGCAGCAGCCGTACGCCCAGCCGGACCGTTCGCCGTACGCCCCCGACCCGCATGTCTGGGCCCAGACCCCGGCACCGGAACCGTCCGGTCCGACGCAGTACCTGCCATACGGCGACGACCCCCGCACGACCCAGTTCGTGGGCGTCGACGACCTGGTCACGCACTCCGGCGAGGAGCAGCACCAGCCGGACGCCTTCGCGCACCTCTTCCGGGACCAGCAGCAGGGCGGCGGACACGCGTCGACGGAGCCGCCGTCCGTGCCGGGTCCGTCCTCAGCGCCGGGCGGGCCCCAGGCGCCCGTGGGGCAGCACCCGGCGGCCTCGTACCCCTCCGCTCCTCCCTCCGGGGCCGGGAGCTACGGCACCGACTCCACGATCGCTCTCGGCACCGCCGCTTCTGCTCCGGCTGTCCCCGGCGGCCCCTCGGGCCCCGCGGCCCCGGAGGCCGCCGCCCCCGCGGCTCCCGCCGGGAAGAAGGGCGGCAAGGCCGCCGGACTGCTGAAGTCCAGCGCCGTCATGGCAGCGGGCACGATGGTCTCCCGCCTCACCGGGTTCATCCGCTCCGCGCTGATCGCCGCGGCCCTGGGCCTCAGCCTCCTCGCCGACTCCTTCCAGGTGGCCTACCAGCTGCCGACGATGATCTACATCCTCACCGTCGGCGGCGGCCTCAACTCCGTCTTCGTGCCCCAGCTGGTGCGATCGATGAAGGAGGACGAGGACGGCGGCGAGGCCTTCGCCAACCGCCTGCTGACCCTGGTCATGGTGGCGCTGGCCGCGCTCACCGGTCTCGCGATGTTCGCCGCGCCGTTGCTGGTACGGATGCTGTCCCCCACCATCGCCGACGACCCGGCGGCCAACGAGGTGGCGGTCACCTTCACCCGCTACTTCCTGCCCTCGATCTTCTTCATGGGCATCCATGTGGTGATGGGTCAGATCCTCAACGCCCGCGGGAAGTTCGGCGCGATGATGTGGACCCCGGTCCTGAACAACATCGTCATCATCGTGACGCTCGGCATGTTCATCTGGGTGTACGGCACCGCCGCCAACTCCCACATGGACGTCAGCACCATCCCGCCGGAGGGGCAGCGACTCCTCGGTGTCGGCGTGCTGCTCGGCCTGGTCGTCCAGGCGCTGGCCATGATCCCGTACCTGCGTGAGACCGGCTTCCGGATCCGGCTGCGGTTCGACTGGAAGGGCCACGGCCTGGGCAAGGCCGCGATGCTCGCCAAGTGGACGGTCCTGTTCGTCCTCGCCAACCAGGCGGGCGCCATGGTCGTCACGCAGCTGTCCACCGCCGCCGGCAAGGACTCCGGAGTCAAGGGCACCGGTTTCGCCGCCTACGCCAACGCCCAGCTGATCTGGGGCCTGCCGCAGGCCATCATCACGGTGTCCCTCATGGCCGCCCTGCTGCCGCGCATCTCGCGCTCGGCCGCCGAGGACGACACCGGCGCCATCCGCGACGACATCTCCCAGGGACTGCGCACCACCGCCGTCGCCATCGTGCCCATCGCCTTCGGCTTCCTCGCGCTCGGCATCCCGATGTGCACGCTGATCTTCGGTTCCGCGGGCACGAGCTCGGCCGTCCACATGGGCTACATGCTCATGGCCTTCGGCCTCGGCCTGATCCCGTACTCCGTGCAGTACGTCGTCCTGCGTGCCTTCTACGCCTACGAGGACACCCGGACGCCCTTCTACAACACCGTCATCGTGGCCGCGGTCAACGCCGCCGCTTCGGGGGCCTGTTACTTCCTGCTCCCCGCCCGCTGGGCCGTGGCCGGCATGGCGGCCGCCTACGGCCTCGCGTACGCCATCGGCGTGGGCGTCGCCTGGAAGCGGCTGCGCAAGCGGCTCGGCGGTGACCTCGACGGCTCCCGGGTCATCAGGACCTACGCCCGGCTGTGCATCGCCTCCGTACCCGCCGCACTGCTCAGTGGTGCGGCCTGCTACGGAATCGGCCACACTCTCGGACAGGGCGTTCTCGGTTCCTTCGCCGCCCTGCTGGCCGGCGGTGCCGTCCTGCTCGGCGTCTTCTTCGCGGCCGCCCGCCGCATGCGCATCGAGGAGCTCAACTCCCTCGTGGGCATGGTGCGCGGGCGTCTGGGGCGCTGAGGCGAGGGTAAGCGCACAACCATCGTTCGCCGCCGCGTGTCGTGCATAGCGGCGGACTGTGGGCACAATTGGTTTCGGCGTCGGACAGGGTGCAACGGATGGGGAGGCAGGGAACGACGGTGGCAGAACGGAGCACGGCTGCCGTCGACGTGGCAGACAACAGCGGTGACGAACCGCTGACCGCCAAGGCGGACCAGTCCACGGCCGACGGGGTGGCCCAGAACCCGGAGCGGGACACGGACAGCGACGAGGCGGAAGGGAGCAACGGGACAGAAGGCCGCGGGAAGGCCTCACCTCCCGAACTGCACAGCGGTCACAAGCTGGCCAGACGCTATCGCCTCGAGGAGTGCGTCACCCGTCTGGACGGATTCAGCAGCTGGCGAGCGGTGGACGAGAAACTCCGCCGCGCCGTCGGCGTCCATGTCCTGCCCGCGGAGCACGCACGGGCCCGCTCGGTGCTGGCCGCCGCCCGCTCCTCCGCGCTGCTCGGCGATCCCCGGTTCGTCCAGGTTCTGGACGCCGTCGACGAGAACGACCTCGTGTACGTCGTGCACGAATGGCTTCCCGACGCCACCGAACTGTCCACGCTGCTGTCCGCCGGGCCACTGGAACCGCACGACGCCTACCAGATGGTCAGCCAGGTCACCTCCGCCATGGCCGCCGCGCACCGTGAGGGCCTCGCCCATCTGCGCCTCAACCCGAACGCCGTACTGCGCGCCTCCACCGGCCAGTGGCGCATCCGCGGCCTCGCCGTGAACGCGGCGCTGCGCGGCATCAGCTCCGACACCCCGCAGCGCACCGACACCGAGGCGATCGGCGCCCTGCTGTACGCGGCGCTCACCCAGCGCTGGCCGTACGAGAACGACGCCTACGGCCTGTCCGGCCTGCCCAAGGACATCGGGCTGATCCCGCCGGACCAGGTGCGGGCCGGCGTCCACCGAGGGCTGTCCGAACTCGCCATGCGGGCGCTGGCGAACGACGGCGCGACGGCCTCCCGGCACGAGTCGCCGTGCACCACTCCGGAGGAGTTGGTGAAGGCGATCGGCGAGATGCCCCGCATCCGGCCGCCGGAGCCCGCCTTCACGGCGCCGCCGGAGTACCAGCGCACCACGTACCAGCAGGGCACGTACGGCCGGCCTGCCGCGCACCCGGGCATCACCCAGCCGCTCACGACCCCGCCGCCGCCACTGCAGAGCCGCACCGGCAAGGCGCTGAAGTGGGCGGTCTCCGCCCTTCTCATCGCCGCCCTGGGCCTAGGCAGCTGGCAGCTCGCGGACGCCCTGCTGGGCCAGGACGGCAAGTCCGACGACACGCCGAGGACGCAGACGACGGACGGGGGCGGCAAGAGCGGCAAGAAGAACCCCGTTCTCGCCGGTAAGCTCCTCAAAATCTCGTCAGCTGCGGAGTTCGCGCCCAGCGGGTCCGGCATCAAGGAGGACGAGGTCTCCCTGTCTGTGGACGGCAATCCCGGCACGGCCTGGGTCACCCCGCAGTACCGGGGCTACCCGAACTTCGGCAATCTGGCGCCGCGCAAGGAAGGAAGCGGCATCATCGTCGACCTCGGCTCGGTGCGCACGGTGACCAAGCTGGACATCGACTTCTACCGGAGCGGTCAAACCGTCGAAGTCCTGGCCGCCGACGGAGAAGGCTCCGGATCATCCGATCTGGGAAGCTACCCGCAGCGCATCACGCAGTTGAGCAAAGCCGGCAGCAGCCTGTCCACCGGCCTCAAGAAGCCGATCAAGACACGGTATGTCCTGATCCACATCACCAGCCTCCCGCAGGACAGCAGCGCGGACACTTACCGGGGCGGTGTCTCGGAAATCAAGGTCTACGGATCCTGAGAGCCGACTCGGGGAGCCCGGGTGGGAAGGGAAGCCATTGGACGAGGCCACGGACGGGACCGTCAGCGATCAAGACCTCCTCGCCCGCCACGTCGAAGGTGACCCCGACGCCTTCGGTGAGATCGTGCGGCGCCACCGGGACCGGCTCTGGGCCGTGGCCCTCCGGACGCTGGGGGACCGCGAGGAGGCCGCTGACGCCGTTCAGGACGCGCTCGTCTCGGCCTACCGGGCCGCGCACACCTTCCGGGGCCAGTCGGCCGTCACGACATGGCTGCACCGGATCACGGTGAACGCCTGCCTGGACCGTGCCCGCAAGGCGGCGTCCCGGAAGACCGCTCCCGTCGACGACACCGAGCGCCTGGAACAGCTGCTGGATCCGCACGAGGAGGCCTCAGCCCCGGCCGAGCGGAACGATCTGCACCGCCAGCTCCTGGAGGCGCTCGGTACCCTCCCCGCCGATCAGCGCGCGGCCCTCGTCCTCGTGGACATGCAGGGCTACCCCGTCGCAGAAGCCGCCCGTGTCCTGGACGTGCCGACGGGCACGGTGAAGAGCCGGTGCGCCCGGGGCAGAGCCAGACTCCTGCCACTGCTCTCCCATCTACGGCCGGGGAGCTCCGGCGACGGCGACGGAAAAGAACCGGACCTGGCACGGAACCGGGCGCAGGAGACATCCGTCCCACCCGCAGCGGGGTCTCAGGACACAGTGAAGGGTGGAGGTGGGCGAGCGTGAGTTCCACGACAGACACGGCTGGGCACCCGGACATCGCCGAAATCTCCGACCTCACCGAAGGTCTCCTGCCAGCGTCCCGAACCGATGATCTGCGCCGTCATCTACAGGAGTGCGAGCTCTGCGCCGAAGTCCAGTCCTCGCTCGAAGAGATCCGGGCCCTCCTGGGCACCCTGCCGGGGCCGACCCACATGCCTGCCGATGTCGCCGACCGCATCGACGCCGCCCTCGCTGCCGAAGCGCGACCGATTGCCACGGACGTCGACGCCCACGTTTCACGTGAAACACCGGCCCCTGCGGACCGTCCCGCCGGACACTCCCGCGCGGCGACCGGGCCGGGCCGTCAGAGCCGCGGACGCGGCCGCCGCCGCAGGTTCGTCGTGTTGGGGTCCATCCTCACCGCTGCCGTCCTGGGGTCCCTCTCCTTCTTCCTGCAGTCACTCGGCGGGTCGAACACCACCGCACAGAGTCCCCGGGCGACCTCCATCGGCACCTTCTCCGGAAGCGACATCAGGAGCCAGGTGGACGGTCTTCTCTCGACGAACTCGACCAAGTCGACGAAGAACAGTCCGCAGCAGGGCGAGAGTACGAAGACCCTGATCCAGCCTTCCGCCCCCGTACCGGAGTGCGTCCGGAAGGGCATCCAGGCCCACGGCGACATCCTCGGCGCGAAGACAGGGACGTACGAAGGAAAGACCGCCTTCCTCGTCGTGCTCTCTGACCCCTCCGACCGCGCCCGGGTCACGGCTTACGTCATCGACGCTTCGTGCATCAGCCGACAGTCCGTCTCGGCGGGCAAGGTCCTGGTCAAGCAGTCGCTCGCACGTCCCTGAGCAAAGGGAGCTTCGTCCCGGCCCGACGCGGTTATGCGTACCGTGGGTGGACCCGTGTGCCCTGACACACCGGGAATGCACGCCCCTTAGGATCCGTTGGGTGGGGTGAGAGGTCCGAAAGGAACTCCCACCGGTCGACTGACACAGACCAGAGACGAGGAATCAAGCCGTGAGCGACGTCCGTAACGTGATCATCATCGGCTCCGGGCCCGCCGGCTACACGGCGGCGCTCTACACCGCGCGAGCGTCGCTGAAGCCCCTGGTGTTCGAGGGCGCTGTCACCGCCGGCGGTGCGCTGATGAACACCACCGAGGTGGAGAACTTCCCGGGCTTCCGCGACGGCATCATGGGTCCCGACCTCATGGACAACATGCGCGCCCAGGCGGAGCGCTTCGGTGCCGAGCTGATCCCGGACGACATCGTCTCGGTCGACCTGACCGGAGAGATCAAGACCGTCACGGACACCGCGGGCACGGTCCACCGGGCCAAGGCCGTCATCGTCACCACCGGCTCACAGCACCGCAAGCTGGGTCTGCCGAACGAGGACGCGCTCTCCGGCCGGGGTGTCTCCTGGTGCGCCACCTGTGACGGGTTCTTCTTCAAGGACCAGGACATCGCCGTGATCGGTGGCGGTGACACCGCGATGGAGGAAGCCACCTTCCTCTCCCGTTTCGCCAAGTCCGTGACCATCGTCCACCGCCGGGACACCCTGCGCGCCTCCAAGGCCATGCAGGAGCGCGCCTTCGGTGACCCGAAGATCAAGTTCGTCTGGGACAGCGAGGTCGCCGAGATCCAGGGCGACCAGAAGCTCTCCGGCCTCAAGCTGCGCAATCTCAAGACGGGCGAGCTCTCGGACCTGCCGGTGACCGGCCTGTTCATCGCGATCGGCCACGACCCGCGCACCGAGCTGTTCAAGGGCCAGCTGGACCTGGACGAGGAGGGCTACCTGCAGGTCGCCGCTCCCTCCACCCGAACCAACCTGACCGGTGTCTTCGGCGCCGGTGACGTGGTCGACCACACCTACCGACAGGCGATCACCGCGGCCGGTACGGGTTGCTCCGCCGCCCTGGACGCCGAGCGCTTCCTCTCCGCTCTCGCGGACGAGGAGCCGGCCGAGCCCGAGAAGACCGCCGTCTGACCCCCTTCCACCCCACCGCACCAGTTAGGAGCCATCCGTGGCCGACCTGAAGAACGTGACCGACGACTCCTTCGAGCAGGAAGTCCTCAAGAGCGACAAGCCTGTCCTCGTGGACTTCTGGGCCGCCTGGTGCGGTCCGTGCCGTCAGATCGCGCCGTCCCTCGAGGCGATCGCCGCTGAATACGGCGACAAGATCGAGATCGTCAAGCTCAACATCGACGAGAACCCGGGCACGGCTGCGAAGTACGGCGTCATGTCGATCCCGACCCTGAACGTGTACCAGCACGGTGAGGTCGCCAAGACCATCGTCGGCGCCAAGCCCAAGGCCGCGATCGTCCGCGACCTTGAGGACTTCATCGCCGAGTGACGTTTCACGTGAAACACGAATGGGCCAACCCCTCGGGGTTGGCCCATTCGTTTCAGAGGGGGCGCAGCGCCGGTTCCTTCTGCACGGCTCCCAGCAGCCGGTCGATCGCCATCTCCACGTCTTCCTTCCAGGAGAGGGTCGACCTCAGCTCCAGCCGCAGCCGAGGATAAGCCGGGTGCTGCCGGACCGTCTTGAAGCCCACGGCCAGCAGATGGTCGGCCGGCAGCAGACAGGCCGGTTCCTTCCAGCGGGCATCACCGAATGCTTCGATCGCTTTGAATCCCCGGCGCAGGAGATCCTTGGCGACCGTCTGGACCATCACTCGGCCGAGCCCCTGTCCCTGGTAGCCCGGCATGATGAAGCCGGTGATCAACTGCACCGCGTCCGGGGAGACCGGGCTCGTGGGAAACGCCGTGGAACGTGGGACGTAGGCCGGGGGAGCGTAGAGAACGAAACCGACAGGGATGTCGTCGACGTAGACGACCCGGCCGCAGGATCCCCAGTCCAAGAGCACGGCGGAGATCCATGCCTCCTTCTCCAACGCTGCCGTGCCCGCCTTTATCGCGGCTTCACCGCTGACCGGGTCCAGTTCCCAGAAGACGCACGAGCGACAGCGCTTGGGAAGGTCCTGAAGGTTGTCCAGCGTGAGCGGTACGAGCCGGCGCCCCATGAAGGCTGTTCCTCACTTCCTTCGCCCGCGGCCTCGCGAGCTGCTGTCAGTGTGCTCCGTTCCCTCAGCAGGCTGCCGACGAACCCGCCGACCGCACCGAGCCCGAGGCCCGCCCTCACCAGTCCGGACCGGCTCACCGATCGCATGGCCCCCGCCTCCCCCTCAGAGGTGCCACCAGGTGGATGCGCCCTACCTGATCGCATCGTATCCACGATGGGATTCCCTCGACACCGACTGAACGCAAAGAGCGGGTCGTGTTCCGGTACACACCGCAACACGCCCCGCTCCCTCGGTCAGCCGGACGAAGCAGCCCTCGCCCGGCCGCAGGCTCAGCCCTCCACGTCCTCGGCGTCCCCCTCCGAGAGACTCTTCTGGAGCTTCAGCTTCTCGCCCGGAGCGAGCGTGCTCAGGATCCGGTCGAGATCCTCCGCCGAGGCGAACTCGACGGTGATCTTTCCCTTCTGCTGCCCCAGGTCCACCTTCACCCGGGTCTCGAAACGATCCGACAGACGCGTGGCGAGCTCGTTCAGAGCCGGAGAGAGGACAGAACCGGCCCGCGGCCCCTTGGACCGCTGGGCCCTCTTCGGCCGTGATCCCATCAGGGTCACGATCTCCTCGACGGACCGGACAGAGAGTCCCTCGGCCACGACCCGGTAGGCAAGGCGCTCCTGCTCCTCCGGGTCCTCGACGGACAGGAGTGCCCGCGCATGCCCGGCGGAGAGCACGCCGGCGGCCACTCGGTTCTGGACCTTCGGCGAGAGCCTCAGCAGGCGCAAGGTGTTGGAGACCTGCGGGCGGGAACGGCCGATCCGGTCCGCCAGCTGGTCGTGGGTGCAGTTGAAGTCCTTCAGCAGCTGATCGTAGGCCGCCGCCTCTTCGATCGGGTTCAGCTGAGCGCGGTGCAGGTTCTCCAGCAGCGCGTCCAGGAGGAGCTTCTCGTCGTCCGTGGCCCGCACGATCGCCGGGATCGCCTCGAGCCCGGCCTCACGACAGGCCCGCCAGCGCCGCTCGCCCATGATGAGCTCATACCGGTCGGAGCCCAGCTGCCGTACGACGACGGGCTGGAGGAGGCCGACCTCCTTGATGGAGGTGACCAGTTCCTGCAGCGCGTCCTCGTCGAACACCTCACGCGGCTGGCGCGGGTTCGGCGAGATGGCGTCGAGAGGGATCTCCGCGAAGTGGGCCCCCACAGGAGCCGCATGCGCTTCCGCGGCACCAGGCGCCGACGGCTCCTCGATTTCCTCAGCGACCGCCGGCAGCGTAGCCACCTTCGCGGCAGCCACCCCCCGGTCGGTCGTCAGGACCGGCACCGCTGCAGGGGACGTGGACGCCGAACCTCCCACCGCGGCCGAAGCCGGGTTCTTCTCCGTCGGGGCAGCAGGGATCAAGGCGCCGAGACCACGACCCAGTCCCCTCCGTCGCTCGCTCACTGGATCCCCTCCACCATGCTCGGGTTGCTCTGTGCGCCGATGTGGGCGTTGGCCGGGTCATAGCTGACACCGACGCCCTTCAGGGCGATTTCTCGCGCCGCCTCAAGATAGGAGAGGGCACCGCTCGAGCCTGGATCGTACGTCAGCACCGTCTGCCCGTAGCTCGGCGCCTCGGAGATACGTACCGAGCGGGGAATGCTCGTCCGCAGCACCTCGTCACCGAAATGCGTGCGCACCTCGTCCGCGACCTGGGACGCGAGCCGCGTCCGGCCGTCGTACATGGTGAGCAGGATCGTCGACACATGCAGTGCGGGATTGAGGTGACCCCGCACCAGGTCGACGTTGCGCAGCAACTGCCCCAGACCCTCCAGCGCGTAGTACTCGCACTGGATCGGGATGAGGACCTCCTGGCCCGCCACCAGAGCGTTGACCGTCAGCAGTCCGAGCGAGGGCGGGCAGTCGATCAGGATGTAGTCCAGAGGCTGCTCGTAGGCCCGGATCGCCCGGTCCAGTCGGCTCTCCCGTGCCACCAGGGACACCAGCTCGATCTCCGCACCGGCGAGATCGATCGTGGCAGGGGCGCAGAAGAGGCCCTCCACATCAGGAACCGGCTGGACGACCTCCGCCAGGGGCTTGCTCTCGACCAACACGTCATAGATGGATGGGACTTCGGCGTGGTGGTCGATCCCCAAGGCAGTGGAAGCGTTGCCCTGGGGGTCGAGGTCGATCACCAGGACCCGACCACCGTGCAGGGCCAGCGAAGCGGCGAGATTGACGGTCGTCGTCGTCTTGCCAACACCGCCCTTCTGGTTGGCGACCACGATGACCCTGGTCTGTTCAGGCCGTGGCAGGCCTTCACCGGCACGACCCAGAGCCTCCACCGCAAGCTGGGCAGCACGACCGATGGGAGTGTCGTCCATCGGGGGCGGTGTTTCACGTGAAACATCCGCCCCCGTCGACTCGGTACGGGGACCGGGGACCGGATCGGTCATCGGTCCCGCGATGTTGGCGTCGGACCGCAAGGATTCACTCTCCTCGACTTCAGGCTCGCAATGAACAGAGCCTGCCATGCCTTCGGGGTCGTGAACCAGTGAGGCCTGGCGATCTGTGGAGAAATCCACCTCTGTGGACAACTCCGTTGCCTCTCCGAGTGAACCAAGAGGCTTCCGGTCACGCGGTTCGGCCGCGGCGCGGCCGCGACTGATGATGCCGTGCAGCAGTGAGCGACGTTTCACGTGAAACACGATGCACAGCCCGGCCGTCCGGACTGTCGCGACACTCCGTCATGCCTGGGTTTGGCAGCTTGTGTGGAGTACGTCTCACCGACGCCTGCGTGTGCGTCCCGTACGGGCCGCCTTGGCTCGCTTGGCCGCGAAACGTACACCGCCAGGGCTCTCCCCGACCTCTACCCGCACCACGGTGGACATGGGATCCACCACTCCCTCACCGACCTGGAGGACGGACGTCGACACCGCACCGAGCTTGCTCAGCGCCGTGGCCGCAGCCTTCAACTCCTCCTCCGCGGTGTCCCCCTTGAGCGCCAGCATCTCGCCGTACGGCCGCAGCAGCGGAATGCCCCAGGTGGCCAGCCGGTCCAGGGGAGCGACCGCGCGGGCCGTCACCACATGCACCGGCGGCACCTTGCCCATGACCTCCTCGGCACGGCCACGCACAACGGTCACATGGTCCAGGCCCAGCAGCTCGACGACCTCCGTCAGGAAGTTCGTCCGCCGAAGCAGCGGCTCCAGCAGAGTGATCTTCAGGTCGCTTCTGACGAGCGCCAGCGGAATCCCCGGCAGGCCGGCACCCGAGCCGACGTCGCACACGGTGACGCCTTCGGGGACCACCTCCGAGAGCACCGCGCAGTTGAGCAGATGCCGTTCCCAGAGGCGGGGCACCTCACGGGGGCCGATCAGCCCGCGCTGCACGCCCGCCTCGGCGAGCAGCTCCGCATAACGCACAGCATCGGCGAAGCGATCACCAAACACCTCCCGCGCCTGCTCGGGCACAGGGGGGAGCTCCGCTGCCTCCGTCACGGGGACCGTCCTTCCGTACCGCATCAGCGCATCAGCGCCGACCACCAGAACTACCAGGCTGACAAAATTCGGCCCCGCCTGCGCAACAGACGGGGCCGGGGAACGTACGAACCGAATCAGTTGGGCAGCACGACGACGAAGCGCTGCGGCTCCTCGCCCTCGGACTCGCTGCGCAGGCCCGCGGTCTTGACCGCGTCGTGCACGACCTTCCGCTCGAACGGGGTCATCGGCTTGAGCTTCACGGGCTCACCGCTGCTCTTGGCTTCCGCGGCGGCCTTGGCGCCCAGCTCGGACAGCTCCGAGCGCTTCCTGGCCCGGTAGCCGGCGATGTCCAGCATGAGCCGGCTGCGGTCCCCGGTCTCCCGGTGCACAGCCAGCCGCGTCAGTTCCTGCAGCGCCTCCAGCACCTCGCCGTCCCGGCCGACCAGCTTCTGCAGGTCGCGGCTGCCCGTGTCGCTGATGATCGACACAGAGGCACGGTCGGCCTCGACATCCATGTCGATGTCGCCGTCGAGGTCGGCGATGTCCAGCAGACCCTCGAGGTAGTCCGCCGCGATCTCGCCTTCCTGCTCCAGGCGGGTGAGGGTGTCTGCACCCTCGGCAGCGGCGGAGGTGGTGCCTTCCGTCACGGGATGGGCTCCTTCTTACTTCTTGGAGGGGGACTTGGGCCGCTGCGGGCCACCCTTGCGCTGCCCGGACTGGGCCCTGCTGCGGGTGCCGTTACCGGGCTTCTGAGGGGCGTTCTTGGCGACGGCGGGCTTGGCGTCCTGCCTGGCGTCCGGCTGGGCGTCCTCGGGCTCGTCGGACTTCTCGAGCGACATGGACGGCGCGCCCTCGCCCGCCTGCTTCAGCCCGCCGGACTGACGCTGGGCCTTGGACTGGCGCTTGGGCTGCTGACGCTTGGCAGCGGTGGCGGTGGTGGTGGTCACACCGTCCTCGGTCTGTGCGACGGTCTGACCCTCGCTCTTCACCACGGACCCGTCGGCCTGGGCCGCGAGGCCGGCCTTGGTCAGGCCGTTGATGAACTTGCGCTCGAACTCGTTGCGGTCGCGGCCCTTGGCGACGATCGCCTTGATGATCGCCTTCTCGCTGCGCCGACTGACCTTGCCGTGGTGCGTGACGTGCTTGGTCAGACGCTCCAGGTAGGCGGCCTGAGCCTTGGAACCCGGGGTCGGGTTGTTGTGGATGACGTACATCTGCTGGCCCATGGTCCACACGTTGGTGGTCAGCCAGTAGACGAGGACACCGACCGGGAAGTTGATACCGAAGACGGCGAACATCACGGGGAAGACGTACATCAGCATCTTCTGCTGCTGCATGAACGGCGTCTTCACGGTCGTGTCGACGTTCTTCGTCATCAGCTGACGCTGCGTGTAGAACTGCGACGCGGACATCATGATGATCATGAGGGCCGTGACGACCCGTACATCCGTGACCGTGGCGCCCAGGGCCTGGACGGTGGCGGAGCCATCCTTGAACTTCGCCGCCAGCGGAGCTCCGAAGATGTGCGCCTTACGGGCACTGGCCAGCAGCGACTCGTTGATGACGCCGATGGTCGTGCCCGACGCGATGCCGTTGAGCACGTGGTACAGGGCGAAGAAGAACGGGGACTGCGCCAGGATGGGAAGGCACGAGGAGAGCGGGTTGGTACCCGACTCCTTGTACAGCTTCATCATCTCTTCGGACTGGCGCTGCTTGTCGTTCTTGTAGCGCTCCTGGATCTTCTTCATCTCGGGCTGGAGCGTCTGCATCGCCCGGGTCGCCTTGATCTGCTTCACGAAGAGCGGGATCAGGCAGATACGGATCAGGATCACCAAGGAGACGATGGACAAGCCCCAGGCCCACCCGGTGTCAGGGCCGAAAATGGCGCCGTACACCGTGTGGAACTGGACGATGACCCACGAAACGGGTGTCGTGATGAAGCTGAAGAGGCTGGCAATCGTGTCCACTAATCATGCTCCTTGGGCATGGGACGAGGTCTCTGCGGCCGGGCTCGAAGGAGGCTCGGAAGGAAGCTTCCCCTCGAGGGCCGGTTCGGCGGCGGAGGGCCCGCCCCTGCGTGCCCGCCAGGCGTCACGCAGCATTTCGTGCCACCGCGGGCGCTTGCGCGGCGGAACATGGTCCACCCCACCCAGCGACCACGGATTGCACCGCAGAATGCGCCAGGCGGTGAGTGCCGTGCCCTTGATCGCACCGTGCCGGTCGATGGCCGTGTAGCCGTAGTGGGAGCACGACGGGTAGTACTTGCACACCGGCCCGAGCAGTGGGCTGATCGTCCACTGGTACAGCTTGATCAGAGCCAGCAGCGGGTACTTCATCGCGCGCCCCCTCCCAGCAGCCGCTGAAGGGCGGCATCCAGGTCTCGGGCCAGCTGTGCGTGGTCTGCGTCGCCCGCTCCGGGCAGCGCTCGTACGACTACCAGGCTACCGGGGGGGAACAGGGCCACTCGGTCACGCATCAGATGGCGAAGTCTGCGCTTCACTGAGTTCCGCACGACCGCGCCACCCACGGCCTTGCTCACGACGAAACCCGCACGCGTCGGGGGAGCGCTCTCCCCAGGCGCGTGCGGGTCCGTGGCACCGCTACGAAGGTGGACGACGAGGAGCGGGCGGCCGGCCCGGCGACCCCGTCGTACCGCGGTCGCGAAGTCCTCGCGCCGCCTCAGCCGGTTCTCGGTGGGCAGCACGACGTCATGACCTGATCGGAATCAGGCGGACAGGCGGGCGCGACCCTTGCTACGGCGGGACGCGAGAATCGCGCGGCCGGCACGGGTGCGCATACGCAGCCGGAAGCCGTGGGTCTTCGCGCGACGACGGTTGTTCGGCTGGAAGGTGCGCTTGCTCACTCGGGGGCTCCAGAAATAAATCGGTAGTGGCGGGGTGCCGCCCTGGCTGTCACCGTGCGCCCACGAGTAGCTCGCGTCACGCCCGAGTGCACCGCTTCCCGATCACCTTCAGCGATCTGTGCCCATCGGAGGCAGGCGGCAGCAGCCATCGACAACTCGACCTGGTTACGGTACGCGCGGCTGGGCCATCCGGTCAAACCGGGAGCCACGCAGAGACACTGTCCACAGGCTGGGGACAACAACTTGAACCGCACCCGCCGCCCTGACTACCGTGACTGGACTCCGATTCGTTCCTTTGTCCCCCGCCCCGCCGATGTACATCCCGATCCGTCCCGTGACCACACGTTCGTGGGACCTGTGAGAGAGCGTGTCCCTGTGGCTGACGTACCTGCCGATCTTGCCGCAGTGTGGCCACGAGTACTCGAGCAGCTCCTCGGCGAGGGTCGCGGCCAGGGCGTGGAGACCAAGGACGAGCACTGGATCCGGCGCTGCCAGCCGCTCGCGCTGGTCGCGGACACCGCGCTGCTCGCCGTACCGAACGAATTCGCGAAGGGCGTACTGGAGGGCCGGCTCGCCCCGATCGTCAGTGAGACCCTGAGCCGCGAGTGCGGCCGCCCGATCCGGATCGCGATCACCGTCGACGACTCCGCGGGCGACCTCCCGGCCCCGCCCGCGCCTCCCGCCCAGCAGCAGCCGCAGCCGCGCTACGAGGAGCCCGAGCTCCCCACCGGGCAGTACGAGGGATACGGCCGCCATCGGGCCGACGACCAGCTGCCCACGGCCCGGCCCGCCTACCCGTCCGAGTACCAGCGGCCCGAGCCCGGCGCCTGGCCGCGCCCGTCCCACGACGAGTACGGCTGGCAGCAGCAGCGCCTCGGCTTCCCCGAGCGGGACCCGTACGCGTCGCCGTCGCAGGACTCGTACGGGGAGTCGCGCCGCGACCCGTACGGTGAGCCGAAACGGGACTCCTACGGAGAGCCGCACCGTGACTCCTACGGCACCCCGCCGCAGGACTACCGTCCCCAGGCGATGGACCGCCCGTCCTACGAGCCGTCGTACGACAAGCCGCGCTCCGATTACGAAAAGCCCCGCTCCGACTACGAGCAGGCACGCCCGGACTACGACAAGCCGCGCTCGGACTACGACAAGCCGCGCTCCGACTACGACCAGCGCGACCCCGCCCGCCGTGAGCTCCCCGAGCCGCCGGCCGGTGCCGGCCACGTGCACCGCGGCGGCCCCGTGGGCCCGAACCTGCCCACGACCGGCGCCCCCGGCCCGCTGGCCGCGCAGCCCGCGCCGGCGACCGGACCCGGCGAACCGACCGCGCGGCTGAACCCGAAGTACCTCTTCGACACCTTCGTCATCGGCGCCTCCAACCGCTTCGCACACGCGGCCGCGGTGGCCGTCGCCGAGGCGCCGGCGAAGGCGTACAACCCCCTCTTCATCTACGGGGAGTCCGGGCTCGGCAAGACACACCTGCTGCACGCGATCGGGCACTACGCCCGCAGCCTCTACCCGGGCACACGCGTGCGGTACGTGAGCTCCGAGGAGTTCACCAACGAGTTCATCAACTCCATCCGCGACGGCAAGGGCGACAGCTTCCGCAAGCGCTACCGCGAGATGGACATCCTCCTCGTCGACGACATCCAGTTCCTGGCGGACAAGGAGTCGACGCAGGAGGAGTTCTTCCACACGTTCAACACGCTCCACAACGCCAACAAGCAGATCGTGCTGTCCAGCGACCGGCCGCCCAAGCAGCTGGTCACGCTGGAGGACCGGCTGCGGAACCGTTTCGAGTGGGGCCTGATCACCGACGTCCAGCCGCCCGAGCTGGAGACGCGCATCGCGATCCTGCGCAAGAAGGCGGTGCAGGAGCAGCTCAACGCCCCGCCGGAGGTGCTGGAGTTCATCGCCTCCCGGATCTCCCGCAACATCCGAGAGCTGGAGGGCGCGCTGATCCGGGTGACCGCGTTCGCCTCGCTCAACCGGCAGCCGGTGGACCTGGGGCTGACGGAGATCGTCCTGAAGGACCTGATCCCCGGCGGTGAGGACTCGGCCCCCGAGATCACCGCGACGGCGATCATGGCGGCGACCGCCGACTACTTCGGGCTGACGGTGGAAGACCTGTGCGGGACCTCGCGCGGCCGCGCGCTCGTCACCGCCCGCCAGATCGCCATGTACCTGTGCCGTGAGCTCACGGACCTGTCGCTGCCGAAGATCGGCGCGCAGTTCGGTGGCCGCGACCACACGACCGTCATGCACGCCGACCGCAAGATCCGCGCGCTGATGGCCGAGCGCCGCTCCATCTACAACCAGGTGACGGAGCTGACCAACCGCATCAAGAACGGCTGACGCAGCCGCACGACGGCACCGAGGGCGCCCCCGGGAGGCAGATCCCGGGGGCGCCCTTCGTCATGACGCGGCCATCCGCTGTTCGATTACCGGCCGGGTTACGGCCTTCCTCCACAGATTGGGCCACTTTCTTGCGTCCACATCCTGGGGACCACGGAGTTGTCCCGAAACCATCCACAGGCTGTGCGGTCGAAAGGGCATCAGCCCAGCTCATGCCCCTGTGGATCCGTGGACGGACGATCTCCACAGACTGTGGACGAAGCGGGGATCCACAGGCTGTGCACGAAGTTGTCCACCGACAACCCACAGGTTGGACGCCGTTGTCCCCAGCGATCGGCGGCTTCTCCACATCGCTGTCCACTGTTCGGCAACGCGACGCCCCCGATCACTGCCGCGAGTGAAAGCCGTCACACCAAGGTGCCGGATTGGGGTGTGGGAAACGTGGGTAAATCTGGGGACGCAGCTGGGGAGAACCGGCCCCGGGCTGTGGGTGCTGTGTGCAGAACTTTCTGTTCTCCACAGAACGCCTCGGTTGTCCACCGGCGTCACCCACAGGACCGGTGGACAAAATCCTGCCTCTGAGCTGGGAAAACGTGGTTATCCACGGTATCCACAGGCCCTACTACTACTCCCGACTAGAGAGAGCGGGAAATCCGTTTCGAAGCGGGGCCTGTGCACAACTCGCCGTCTCGAGCCCGGCTGCCCCTCGGAGCGACTTGACCCCGACAGGCACCTACTGTCAGTGCGGTGCGTCAGACTGGTCCCCGGTGTCCTTCCCGTCGCAGTGGGCTGTGACACCGAGTCGGAGGACTCAGAGGCAACAGCAGCAGGAGGCGGCTTACGGTGAAGATCCGGGTGGAACGCGACGTACTCGCGGAGGCAGTGGCCTGGGCGGCACGCAGCCTCCCGGCCCGTCCGCCGGCGCCTGTCCTCGCCGGCCTGCTGCTGAGGGCGGAGGAAGGCCAGCTGAGCCTGTCCAGCTTCGACTACGAGGTGTCCGCGCGGGTGTCCGTCGAGGCGGAGGTCGAGGAAGAGGGCACGGTCCTCGTCTCCGGCCGTCTGCTCGCCGACATCTCCCGCGCCCTGCCCAACCGCCCCGTGGAGATCTCCACAGACGGTGTACGGGCGACCGTGGTCTGCGGCTCCTCCCGGTTCACCCTCCACACACTGCCTGTGGAGGAGTACCCGGCGCTGCCCCAGATGCCGAACGCGACCGGCACGGTCCCCGGCGAGGTCTTCGCCTCCGCGGTGCAGCAGGTCGCCATCGCCGCCGGCCGGGACGACACGCTGCCCGTGCTCACCGGTGTGCGCATCGAGATCGAGGGCGACACGGTGACGCTGGCCTCCACCGACCGCTACCGCTTCGCGGTCCGCGAGTTCCTGTGGAAGCCGGAGAGCCCGGACGTCTCCGCGGTCGCCCTGGTCCCCGCCAAGACGCTCCAGGACACCGCCAAGGCGCTGACCAGCGGTGACAACGTCATCCTGGCGCTGGCCGGATCGGGCGCTGGCGAGGGCCTGATCGGTTTCGAGGGCGCCGGCCGTCGTACGACGACCCGCCTGCTGGAGGGCGACCTCCCGAAGTACCGCACGCTGTTCCCGACCGAGTTCAACTCGGTCGCCGTGATCGAGACCGCCCCGTTCGTGGAGGCCGTCAAGCGTGTGGCCCTGGTCGCCGAGCGGAACACCCCGGTGCGGCTCAGCTTCGAGCAGGGCGTGCTCATCCTGGAGGCGGGCTCCAGCGACGACGCACAGGCTGTGGAAAGGGTCGACGCCCAGCTCGAGGGCGACGACATCTCGATCGCCTTCAACCCGACCTTCCTGCTGGACGGCCTGAGCGCGATCGACTCCCCGGTGGCCCAGCTGTCGTTCACGACGTCCACCAAGCCCGCCCTGCTCAGCGGCAAGCCGGCGGTGGACGCCGAGGCGGACGAGGCCTACAAGTACCTGATCATGCCGGTGCGGCTGAGCGGCTGAGTCTGCGGTCGCTTCGGCGGCTGAGCGCCGACTCCAGCGAAGTCGCAGGTGAGGGCATACGAATGAGCGCGTATGCCCACAGCTGTGCGGGAGAGTCCGGGTTTAGGCTCGGACACAGGTACGACAGTGCCTCTCACGCCACACAGCGACCTAAGGAACACAACTGATGGAGCTCGGTCTCGTCGGCCTCGGCAAGATGGGCGGCAACATGCGCGAGCGGATCCGCCGCGCGGGCCACACCGTCGTCGGATACGACCGCAACGCTGACCTCGCGGACGTCCACAGCCTGGAAGAGCTTGTGGGCAAGCTTTCGGGCCCGCGCGTGGTCTGGGTGATGGTCCCGGCCGGTGCCCCCACCCAGTCGACGATCGACCGGCTCGCCGAGCTGCTGGAGCCCGGCGACGTGGTCGTGGACGGTGGCAACTCCCGCTGGACGGACGACGAGAGGCACGCCGAGGAGCTGGCCGCCAAGGGCATAGGCTTCGTCGACTGCGGGGTCTCCGGCGGTGTCTGGGGCCTGGAGAACGGCTATGCGCTGATGTACGGCGGCGACGCCGAGAACGTCGCCAAGGTGCAGCCGGTCTTCGACGCGCTCAAGCCGGAGGGCGACTCCGGTGCGGTGCACGCCGGCCGGGTCGGTGCCGGTCACTTCGCGAAGATGGTCCACAACGGCATCGAGTACGCCATGATGCAGGCCTACGCCGAGGGCTGGGAGCTGCTGGAGAAGGTCCACTCCGTGGAGAACGTCCGCGAGGTCTTCCGCTCCTGGCAGGAGGGCACGGTCATCCGTTCCTGGCTGCTCGACCTGGCGGTGAACGCCCTCGACGAGGACGAGCACCTGGCCGGGCTGCGGGGTTACGCACAGGACTCGGGCGAGGGGCGCTGGACCGTGGAAGCCGCCATCGACAACGCGGTGCCGCTGCCGGCGATCACCGCGTCCCTGTTCGCGCGGTTCTCCTCCCGTCAGGAGGACTCGCCGCAGATGAAGATGATCGCCGCGCTGCGCAACCAGTTCGGCGGCCACGCGGTCGAGAAGAAGCAGTAGCGCGGGCTCGGCGAAGACCGAAAAAGCGACGGAGCCCGAAGAAGTTGTCCACAGGGTCGCACGGCGATCCACAACCCTGGGGGAGGTCGGCGAACGACCATGCACGTCACGCACCTGTCGCTGGCCGACTTCCGCTCGTACGCCCGGGCCGAGGTCCCGCTCGACCCGGGCGTGACGGCATTCGTCGGCCCGAACGGACAGGGCAAGACGAACCTCGTGGAGGCGGTCGGCTACCTGGCCACGCTCGGCAGCCACCGTGTCGCCTCCGACGCGCCCCTGGTGCGGATGGGCGCCGATCGCGCGGTCGTCCGCGCGCAGGTCCGGCAGGGCGATCGGCAGCAGCTGGTCGAGCTGGAGCTGAACCCCGGCCGGGCCAACCGGGCCCGCATCAACCGGTCCTCGCAGGTCAGGCCGCGGGACGTGCTGGGGATCGTACGGACCGTGCTGTTCGCGCCCGAGGACCTCGCCCTGGTCAAGGGAGATCCCGGGGAGCGGCGCCGCTTCCTGGACGAGATGATCACCGCGCGTTCTCCGCGCATGGCGGGGGTGCGCTCCGACTACGAGCGGGTGCTCAAGCAGCGCAACACGCTGCTTAAGTCGGCGGCGCTGGCCCGTCGGCACGGTGGTCGCTCGACGGACCTGTCCACGCTGGACGTGTGGGACCAGCATCTGGCGCGGGCGGGCGCCGAGTTGCTGGCCCAGCGGCTGGATCTGATCGCCGCGGTCCGACCGCTGGCCGACAAGGCGTACGAGCAGCTGGCTCCCGGCGGTGGTCCGGTCGCCCTGGAGTACAAGCCGTCGGCGCCCGGTGAGGCGCACACGCGTGAGGACCTGTACGCCCAGCTGATGGCGGCCCTGGCGGACGCCCGTAAGCAGGAGATCGAGCGGGGTGTCACGCTCGTGGGCCCGCACCGGGACGATCTGGTGCTCAAGCTCGGTGAGCTGCCTGCCAAGGGGTACGCCTCCCACGGTGAGTCCTGGTCCTTCGCGCTGGCGTTGCGTCTGGCGTCGTACGACCTGCTGCGCGCGGAGGGCAATGAGCCGGTGCTGGTCCTCGACGACGTCTTCGCCGAGCTGGACGCCCGGCGGCGCGAGCGTCTGGCCGAGCTGGTCGCGCCGGGTGAGCAGGTGCTGGTGACGGCCGCGGTCGGCGACGACGTACCGCATGTGCTGGCGGGCGCCCGGTACGCCGTGTCCGGAGGGACGGTGGAGCGCGTATGAGCACCGAGGGTCCCGGCTCCGGGCAGGGGCCGCAGCAGGGCGCCGAGAAGCCTCGCGAGAAGGGGCGCGAGCCTTCGGGCGTCGATCTCGCGCGCGTGGCGCTGCGCGCGGCGAAGGAGCAGGCACGCGCGCGTGGTGACGCGGTGCAGCAGAAGAAGCAGGCGCGGCGCGGTGGTCTGCGTTCCGGTGCGCGCGCCGACGGCCGTGATCCGATGGCGCTGGGTGCGGCGATCAACCGGCTGATCACCGAGCGGGGCTGGGAGACTCCGGCGGCGGTGGGCGGTGTGATGGGCCGCTGGCCGCAGATCGTCGGCGACGACGTGGCCAAGCACTGCGTTCCGGAGAAGTACGACGAGGACGAGCGGGTGCTGGTCGTGCGCTGTGACTCCACGGCCTGGGCGACGAATCTGCGTCTGCTGGGGCCGACGCTGGTGGCCCGTCTCAACGAGGATCTCGGCCACGGCGCGGTCCGGCTGATCAAGGTGTACGGGCCCGGTGGACCCGCCCGTCGCTACGGTCCGCTGCGTGCCCCGGGCAGCACGGGCCCCGGTGACACCTACGGGTGACGGAACTCACACAAGGGGTTCACAGGGGTCCGCTGGGGGTGAGTTCCGGCGGTTCGGCGGTGGTTCGGCGGGGGTCGGACGCTCCCCGCACGCTCTTGCGAATCCCGGGCTGGCCGGGGAGTAGCGAAGGGTTGACGTCCCGAAGCGCTGAGTGCCGCTGTGAGCCTCTTGGAGCCCCCTTCCGTATATCGGGACCCGAGCGAGACCGGTTGAGGGCGGCACATGCGGACTCAGGTACCGGCAAACCCCCATCACTGTCGGCGCTACCGGTAGACTGGAAGACAATCCCGCCCCGAACGTGGGGACCGTCCGGGAAAAGCTGAGCAACGCTGATCAGGGCTTGACCAACGCAACATGCCGCAGCCGCTCCGGCAACCCTCCCCCAGAGGGGGCACCTCCAGGAGCCCGGCTCGTGCTGTGCCAGTGCCAGAAAGGGCGCTTCGTGGCCGATTCCGGCAACCCCAACGAGAACATCCCGTCCACCGACGCGGGCGCGAACGGCCCGGCGACCTCCTCGAACGGGGAGGTCACGGCCTCGTACGACGCCAGTGCCATCACCGTCCTCGAGGGTCTGGACGCGGTCCGCAAGCGACCCGGTATGTACATCGGCTCGACCGGGGAGCGCGGCCTGCACCACCTCGTGTACGAGGTGGTCGACAACTCCGTCGACGAGGCGCTGGCCGGGCACGCGGACACCATCGACGTGACGATCCTGGCCGACGGCGGTGTGCGGGTCGTCGACAACGGCCGTGGCATCCCGGTGGGCATCGTGCCCTCCGAGGGGAAGCCGGCCGTGGAGGTCGTGCTGACCGTGCTGCACGCGGGCGGCAAGTTCGGCGGCGGCGGTTACGCGGTCTCCGGCGGTCTGCACGGCGTCGGCGTCTCCGTCGTGAACGCCCTGTCGTCGAAGGTGTCCGTCGAGGTCAGGACAGACGGTCACCGCTGGACGCAGGACTACAAGATGGGCGTCCCCACGGCCCCGCTCGCCAAGCACGAGGCGATCGAGGCGACCGGCACCTCGGTGACCTTCTGGGCCGACCCGGACATCTTCGAGACCACCGAGTACTCCTTCGAGACGCTCTCGCGGCGCTTCCAGGAGATGGCGTTCCTCAACAAGGGCTTGACGATCAAGCTCACCGACGAGCGCGAGTCGGCGAAGGCGGTCACCGGTGCGGACGAGGCGGGCACCGACGAGAAGGACGAGGTCAAGACCGTCACGTACCACTACGAGGGCGGCATCGTCGACTTCGTGAAGTACCTCAACTCCCGCAAGGGAGACCTGGTGCACCCCACGGTCATCGACCTGGAGGCCGAGGACAAGGACAAGGCCCTGTCCCTCGAGGTCGCGATGCAGTGGAACAGCGGCTACAGCGAGGGCGTGTACTCCTTCGCCAACATCATCCACACCCATGAGGGCGGTACGCACGAGGAGGGTTTCCGTGCGGCGCTGACCTCGCTGATCAACAAGTACGCGCGTGACAAGAAGCTGCTGCGCGACAAGGACGACAACCTCACGGGTGACGACATCCGCGAGGGTCTGACGGCGATCATCTCGGTCAAGCTGAGCGAGCCGCAGTTCGAGGGCCAGACCAAGACCAAGCTGGGCAACACGGAGGCGAAGACCTTCGTGCAGCGGGCGGTCTACGAGCACCTCAACGACTGGCTGGACCGCAACCCGGTCGAGGCCGCGGACATCATCCGCAAGGGCATCCAGGCGGCCACCGCGCGCGTGGCGGCCCGCAAGGCCCGTGACCTGACGCGCCGCAAGGGTCTGCTGGAGTCGGCCTCGCTGCCGGGCAAGCTCTCCGACTGCCAGTCGAACGACCCGACCAAGTGCGAGATCTTCATCGTCGAGGGTGACTCCGCCGGCGGCTCGGCCAAGTCCGGCCGTAACCCGGAGTACCAGGCGATCCTTCCGATCCGCGGCAAGATCCTCAACGTCGAGAAGGCCAGGATCGACAAGATCCTGCAGAACCAGGAGATCCAGGCGCTGATCTCGGCCTTCGGCACGGGCGTCCACGAGGATTTCGACATCGAGAAGCTCCGCTATCACAAGATCATCCTGATGGCGGACGCCGATGTCGACGGCCAGCACATCAGCACCCTGCTGCTGACCTTCCTGTTCCGCTTCATGCGGCCGCTGGTCGAGGCCGGGCACGTGTACCTGTCCCGTCCGCCGCTCTACAAGATCAAGTGGGGTCGGGACGACACCGAGTACGCGTACTCCGACCGTGAGCGCGACGCGCTGATCGAGATGGGCCGGCAGCGGGGCAAGCGCGTCCGCGAGGACTCGATCCAGCGCTTCAAGGGTCTCGGCGAGATGAACGCCGAGGAGCTGCGCGTGACCACGATGGACCAGGAGCACCGGGTCCTCGGCCAGGTCACCCTCGACGACGCCGCCCAGGCCGACGACCTGTTCTCGGTCCTGATGGGCGAGGACGTGGAGGCCCGACGCCAGTTCATCCAGCGCAACGCCAAGGACGTCCGCTTCCTCGACATCTGAGTCGGTCTCAGCTGACCGCACCAGGAAGGATCCCCACCAGCAATGGCCGACGAGAACACTCCCGTCACTTCTGAAGAGGGCGGCGTAATCGCCCAGCGCGTCGAGCCCGTCGGGCTCGAGACGGAGATGCAGCGCTCGTACCTGGACTACGCGATGTCCGTCATCGTGTCCCGTGCGCTGCCCGACGTCCGCGACGGTCTCAAGCCCGTCCACCGCCGCGTCCTGTACGCCATGTACGACGGCGGCTACCGCCCCGAGCGCGGCTTCTACAAGTGCGCCCGCGTGGTCGGCGACGTGATGGGCAACTACCACCCCCACGGCGACTCCTCGATCTACGACGCCCTGGTCCGTCTCGCCCAGCCGTGGGCGATGCGGATGCCGCTGGTGGACTCCAACGGCAACTTCGGCTCGCCGGGCAACGACCCGGCGGCGGCGATGCGCTACACCGAGTGCAAGATGGCGCCGCTGTCGATGGAGATGGTCCGTGACATCGACGAGGAGACCGTCGACTTCACGGACAACTACGACGGCCGCTCCCAGGAGCCGACCGTCCTGCCGGCCCGCTTCCCGAACCTGTTGATCAACGGCTCGGCCGGTATCGCGGTCGGTATGGCGACCAACATCCCGCCGCACAACCTGCGCGAGGTCGCGGCCGGCGCCCAGTGGTACCTGGAGAACCCGGAGGCCTCGCACGAGGAGCTCCTGGACGCGCTCATGGAGCGCATCAAGGGCCCGGACTTCCCGACCGGCGCGCTCGTCGTCGGCCGCAAGGGCATCGAGGAGGCCTACCGCACGGGCCGCGGTTCGATCACCATGCGCGCGGTGGTCGAGGTCGAGGAGATCCAGAACCGCCAGTGCCTGGTGGTCACGGAGCTGCCGTACCAGGTGAACCCCGACAACCTCGCGCAGAAGATCGCCGACCTGGTGAAGGACGGCAAGGTCGGCGGGATCGCGGACGTCCGTGACGAGACGTCGTCGCGCACGGGCCAGCGCCTGGTCATCGTGCTCAAGCGGGACGCGGTCGCCAAGGTCGTGCTGAACAACCTGTACAAGCACACCGACCTGCAGACGAACTTCGGCGCCAACATGCTGGCGCTGGTCGACGGGGTGCCGCGGACGCTGTCGCTGGACGCGTTCATCCGCCACTGGGTGACGCACCAGATCGAGGTCATCGTCCGCCGTACGCGCTTCAGGCTGCGCAAGGCGGAGGAGCGGGCGCACATCCTGCGGGGCCTGCTGAAGGCCCTGGACGCCATCGACGAGGTCATCGCGCTGATCCGGCGCAGTGAGACCGTCGAGGTCGCGCGCGGCGGCCTGATGGAGCTCCTGGAGATCGACGAGATCCAGGCGAACGCCATTCTCGAGATGCAGCTGCGCCGGCTCGCCGCCCTGGAGCGCCAGAAGATCGTCCAGGAGCACGACGAACTCCAGGCGAAGATCAACGAGTACAACCAGATCCTCGCCTCCCCGGTCCGCCAGCGTGGCATCGTCAGCGAGGAGCTGGCCGCGATCGTCGAGAAGTACGGCGACGACCGCAAGACCATGCTGGTGCCCTACGACGGTGACATGTCCATCGAGGACCTGATCGCCGAGGAGGACATCGTCGTCACCGTCTCGCGCGGCGGCTACGTCAAGCGGACGAAGACGGACGACTACCGGGCGCAGAAGCGCGGCGGCAAGGGCGTGCGCGGCACGAAGCTGAAGGAAGACGACATCGTCGACCACTTCTTCGTCTCGACCACGCACCACTGGCTGCTGTTCTTCACCAACAAGGGCCGGGTGTACCGGGCCAAGGCGTACGAGCTGCCCGACGCCGGCCGGGACGCGCGCGGACAGCACGTGGCCAACCTCCTGGCCTTCCAGCCGGACGAGGCGATCGCCGAGATCCTCGCGATCCGGGACTACGCGGCGGCGCCGTACCTGGTGCTGGCCACCAAGGCCGGCCTGGTCAAGAAGACGCCTCTGAAGGATTACGATTCGCCCCGCTCCGGCGGTGTCATCGCGATCAATCTGCGGGAGCGCGAGGACGGTTCCGACGACGAACTGATCGGAGCCGAGCTCGTCTCGTCCGACGACGATCTGCTGCTGATCAGCAAGAAGGCGCAGTCGATCAGGTTCACCGCCTCGGACGAAACCCTGCGCCCCATGGGCCGCGCCACCTCGGGTGTCAAGGGTATGAGTTTCCGCGAGGGCGACGAGCTTCTCTCGATGAATGTTGTTCGACCCGGTACGTTCGTGTTCACTGCCACGGACGGCGGGTACGCGAAGCGGACCCGCGTCGACGAGTACCGCGTCCAGGGTCGTGGCGGCCTCGGTATCAAGGCCGCCAAGATCGTGGAGGACCGCGGTTCGCTCGTGGGCGCGCTGGTGGTCGAGGAGAACGACGAGATCCTCGCCATCACCCTCTCCGGCGGTGTGATTCGTACGCGAGTCAACGAGGTCAGGGAGACGGGCCGTGACACCATGGGCGTCCAACTGATCAACCTGGGCAAGCGCGATGCCGTCGTGGGCATCGCTCGTAACGCCGAGGCGGGACGCGAGGCGGAGGAGGTCGACGGCGACGTGGCCGTCGACGAGACCGCCGAGGCCGCGACCACCGGCACGGACGAGGGTGAGGCGCCCTCGGACGAGTAGCACGAGGAGTGAGTCATCGTGAGCGGAGCCACGGGCGCCGGGTCGGCCGGTACCTCCACGGGTACGGAAACGGGCGGCGGCGGCCGTGGCTCCGCCGCGAGCGCCGCGCAGTCGGATCCGCAGACCACCAATCTGAAAGCGGTCAAGCCGTCCGCGGCGGACTCGTCCTCGCCCGACTCCCGTGGATCCCAGGGGGGCACCGTGTCGGACACCAGAGGCCGTGACGCCCAGCCGGCGCCCGAGGCGGCCTCGCCGCTGCCCGGGGAACGGGGGCCGCAGCAGCCCTCCGGCCCGTACCACCCGCCGCAGGCCTACCCGGCGCAGGGCACCGGGGCGACCGGAGCCGTACGCCGTCCGCGCACCGGTTCCGGAGCCGGTACCGGCGCGGCGCGCACCGCGCCTCGCACCCGCAAGGCGCGGCTGCGGGTGGCGAAGGCCGACCCGTGGTCGGTGATGAAGGTCAGCTTCCTGCTCTCCATCGCGATCGGCATCTGCACGGTCGTCGCGTCCGCGGTGCTGTGGATGGTCCTGGACGCGATGGGCGTCTTCTCGACGGTCGGCGGCCAGATCTCGGAGGCCACCGGCGCCACCGAGTCCAGCGGCTTCGACCTGCAGGCCTTCCTCTCACTGCCGCACGTCCTGACGTTCGCCACGATCATCGCGGTCATCGACGTCGTCCTGGCCACCGCCCTCGCAACCCTCGGCGCGTTCATCTACAACCTCTCCGCGGGCTTCGTCGGCGGCATCGAGCTGACCCTCGCCGAGGACGAGTGATCCGCCCCTTCCATCCGCTGTCCCACCTCGGCTGACGGTCCCCCGACAACCGATTTTGGGACTGCCCCGGTCGTGCGCTAATCTTCAGGAGTCAGCGCGCGGGACACACACCGCAGAGCGCGGCGGGGCTATAGCTCAGTTGGTTAGAGCGCATCCCTGATAAGGATGAGGCCACAGGTTCAAATCCTGTTAGCCCCACCAGACACGAAGACCCCCGGTCCGTATGGGCCGGGGGTCTTCGGCGTCCGCGGTCTTTGGCGTCCGCGTACCGCCGGGTGCCTTGGGGGTGCCGACGCCTTGGATCGCGGGTGCCTTGGGGCTGTGGCGGGCCGGTGGCATACGACGAGACCCCCGACCGGTTCTGCCGGTCGGGGGTCTCTCTGTGCGGGTGCTGTACGCAAACTCGCCGTTGTGTCGATGTGTCGCCGGTGTGCTGCCCGGGGGCGTCAGGTCTGCAGCGGGGCCGTGTGCTCGGAAGCGGCGGACGCTTCCTGGTCGGGGAGGGGGCGGCGGCGGCAGCCGGGGGACTTGCCGTGGGCTTCGGCCTGGATGCGTTGCTTCATCGTGGGGGGCAGTGACGCGGCGTACAACCGGGACCAGGGGGTCAGCACCTGGGCCGCCACCTGGACAGCGGGGCTGCTGCACGGTTCCTCGGTCCGCGGTGCGGCCGCGGCGGTGGCCGCCGTGACGAATCCGAGCGCGGTGCACAGCGCGAGGAAGGCGGTCACGATGACGGTCCACAGCTTCATGACCTTGTTGCCGGCCATGGTCCCCTCACTTTCGGGTCGGGCGATTTGCGTACTTTGCTCATCATGTGTATGAGGGCCGCGAAGTGGTGGACCGACGCCCGTGGCGCGGCGATGTTCAGATGAACACCACTCGGATGGGCGTAAGAGAAAGAAATTGTTCTCACATAGACCGAAGTTGGGGTCCGGATGTAGGTCACCGATCGATATCGGTCGGTGTGTATAGTCGGGCGCCAGAGGTCCCCTACGTCAACGAAAGACGAGGTCGCGCGGTGAAGAAGCTTCTCCTGGTCGCACTGGCCGCCATCGGCGGGCTCCTCGTGTACCGCCAGATCCAGGCGGATCGCGCCGAGCAGGATCTGTGGACGGAGGCGACTGACTCCGTGCCCACGGGTTCGTGAGTACCGGAAACACCGAAATCTGAGCAGGCCCCGACCGCCCTCGCGGTCGGGGTTTCGTGTTGCAGGATGAGCGGCGGTCCGGTAGAGGCGCGAGGGGGCGGGGATGGGGACGGGGCGGTGGCCTACGGCGTGGTGGCGGACGGCGGTACGGTTCGCCGTCACCACGGTCCTGATCGGCGCGGTGACCGGCCTGCCGGGCGTCGCGGCCGCCGACGGCACCGCGACCGGGTCGCCGGGCGGCTACGCGTTCGCCCCGGGAGCCCGGCCCGTGAAGGGCACGGCGAGGACCACGGACGCCGAACGGCTGGAGCCCGGCCGGACCTACCGCAGCTCCCTGGCGAGGAACGCCACGCTCTACTACCGCCTCGACCTCACCGCCCCGGACACCGCCTACGTCCCCGTCACAGCCGTACCCCCGTCCGACGCGACCGTCGCGGCCACCGACGGCATCACCGTGTCGGTGCAGGACGCCCACGGCACCTCCTGCTCCTACGCCTCCGCCCGCTTCGGCGGCGGCCTGAGCCCGCACCCCGTCACCGCGCTGGGCATGCGCGAGGCGGGCAGGACGCAGTGCCAGGGCGCGGGCCCGTACTACGTGGTCGTCGAACGCCTCGACGCGACCGCATCCGGGGCCGGGTCCAGGTCCGGCGGCGCGTCCTCCACCGAGGCATGGGGCCTCGAGCTCGCCCCGGTCACCGAGCCGCCCCGCGCCAAGGCCGACGGCAGCGCGGCGCCCGAGGACTGGGACTCCGCCTCCCCCGAACCCCTCACCGGCACCCGCAGGGAGCGCACCGGCGGCGCGGGCTTCAGCGGGGCCCGGGCCCTCGGACAGGGCGTCTGGGGCACCCGTGTACGGCCGGGGCAGACGCTCTTCTACAAGGTCCCCGTCGACTGGGGCCAGCAGCTGTACGCCACTGCCGAACTCGGCAACACCACCGGCAGGCACGGCTATGTGACCGGCGCCCTCACCCTGGCGCTGTACAACCCCGTCCGCGGTGACGTCGCCGACGCGGGGGACGGCTACACCGGCCGCCAGACGGCGGCCACCCTCGCCCCCCTGCCACCCGTCGAGTACGCCAACCGGTACGCCGTGAGCAGCCAGGTCAACGCCCTGCGCTTCGCCGGGTACTACTACCTCGCCGTCCACCTCAACGGACAGGTCGCCGCCACCTTCGGCGACGGGCCGTACGAGCTGACCCTGCGTGTCCGCATCAAGGGCACACCGCACGCCGGGCCGGGCTACGCCGGGCAGTCCGAACCCGCGCAGCTCTTCGAGGTCACCGACGGCGACCGGGCGGCCGCGATCACGGGCGAGGTCCCCGGGAGCGGCACCGCGATGAAGGCCCTCGCCGCCGGAGGCATCGGCACCGGGACGCTGCTGCTGACGGGGCTCGGGCTGTGGACGCTGACCGCCCGGCGCAGGGCCGCGGCTCAGACCCGGGCCAGCGCCCAGAACCCGACCGCGTAACAGGCCAGCGCCAGCAGCAGGACCGGTACGACGACGCCCCGCGTGGGCCCGGGCCGGCGCCGGGGCTGGGCGGCATGCGCGGCACGCGTGGCCCTGGGGGCCTGTGGGACCTGTGGGACCTGGGCGGTGTAGGGAGCGGTCGGGGTCGGCGGCTGCAGCGGGGCGTACGGGGGAGAGGGGGCCGGCGGGGCGTACGGGGAGGCATGCGCGGGACCGTGGTTCTGTGTCGTGGGCGTGGGCGTGGGCGTGGGCGTGGGCGTGGGCGTGGGCGTGGGCATGGGTGCCGGTGCCGGGTCGGACGTCCACGTCGACGGATGCCGCGGGGGCGGCAGGCGGAAGCTGCCGGTGTCCGAGACGGATCCGTCCACCGGACCCGCGCCCGTGCTCGTACCCTCGTGCTTCCTGTACGCCCCTTCGTCCGCCCCTTCGTCCGCCCCCGGCTCCGGGCCTTCCCCCGACGGCCCCTGCGGACCGAACCCCGGGGGCAACGGGCCGAGTTGGTCGAAGATCTCGATCAGTTCGTCGTCGGGGCCGGGCTCCGGCAGGAGTTCCGTGGCGGCGACGAGGGCCTTGCGCGCCCCCGTGGCGGTGCGGAAGCGGGCTTGCGGGTCCGGCTGCAGCAGAGCCGCCACGACCTGCCACAGCGGCTCGGGAACGCCCTTGGGCGCGGCGGGCGTGCCGTGTTCCAGGAAGTACTGGATGAGCGCCTTGGCGTCGGGCTTGGCGCCCTCGAGCAGGTACAGGGCGACCAGGCCGACGGCGAACAGGTCGGCGGGGAAGTCCGGTTCGGCGCCCAGCATCTGCTCCGGCGCGAGGTAACCGGGCGTCCCCACCACGAGGTTGGTCTCCGTCAGCCGCGGCTCGCCCAGCCGCATCGCGATGCCGAAGTCGGACAGGCGGAGCCGGGGACGGCCGGTACCGGTGGCCTCCAGAAGGATGTTGGCGGGCTTGATGTCCCGGTGGATCACCCCTTCGGCGTGCACCGCGGCCAGGCCGGCCAGAAGCTGGTCGAGGAGCGTGCAGACGAACCGCGGCGGCAGGGGACCGTAGTCCCCGACCAGGTGGACCAGCGAGCCGCCGGCGACAAGGTCCATGGTGAACAGGACCTTGTCGTCGTCCGCGGCCCAGCTCGCCGGAGCGAGCACATGAGGGTGGTCGATCCGCAGGGCCTGCTCCCGTACGAAGCGCAGGAGGGAGTGGGCGTCGCGCTGCTGCAGCACCTTGGCGGCCACATAACGGCGACGGCGTTGGTCCCAGGCACGCCAGACCGCGCCCACTCCGCCGCGTCCGATCGGGTCGACCAGTTCGTACCGTCCGGCGAAGACCTCACCCATGACCGTCCGTCGCTCCTCCCCCTGCGGCCCCCGTGTGCTTCCCCCGTGACGTGCTTCCCCCGTGACGTGCTTCCCCCGTGACGTGCTTCCCCCGTGACGAGAGCTACGACCCCTCCCGGGTCGTGGAATCAGCTCTGGTGGGACTGGTAGTGCGCGACCGCGTCGGAGGTACGGCCGGCGCCGTACACCCGCAGGAACTCCGCGAGTTCCGGATGGCTCGGGGCCAGGGTGTCGGCGGCGTCGATGATGTCGCCGGCGGCGGCCACCGAGCGCAGCAGCGACTGGATCTCGCGGACCACCCGCTTCACCGTGGGCGCGCCCGAACTGCTCGTCGTCTGCGTGGTGTTGCTGAGCACCGATCCCCCCTGGGACTTCTTGATCTCGTCCATCCGCTCGGTCGCCTCCGCGGCGCTGACACTGCCGTCGGCGACCTGCCCCGCCAGGTCCTGCAGCAGCTGCACCCGCTGGACGACCGCCGGATTGCCGATCTTCGCGCGCTGACCGCTCATCAGCTGCGACAGCATCGGCGCGGACAGCCCGAGGACCGCCGCGAGACGAGCCTGGTTGAGACCAAGATCGTCGATGAGCTTACGGAAGAGCGCCCCCAACGGCTCCCCGTACCAGTTCCGCTGCAGCTCCCGCGCTCTTGCGGTGGCTTCCTGCTGTGCGGCGTCCATTGCGTCTCCCCATCGCTTCCCCTGAACGTGGGTTCGCTGTAGCGAACCACGAGGGGCATCTTACGGAGCGTGGTCGCCCACGGGGACCCCAACTTTTTTGCGAGATCCCGGGGGTGACCCGGTACTCTGGTCTGCGGCGCCCTCCGGTGTGTGATTCTTCCGGGGGATGCCTGTATCCGGGGCCTTAGCTCAGTTGGTAGAGCGCTGTCTTTGCATGGCAGATGTCAGGGGTTCGACTCCCCTAGGCTCCACTGCACAAAAGCCCCTCCGGCCTGCGACTGAGCAGATCGGAGGGGCTTTCGCGTGCGCGGGCCGCACCGTGTGCGCGATGTACGGCCGGGCACGTGCCCAGGAGCCGTGCGGGCACCGGACCGGCCCCCCACCGTGCCTCTCCGGGCAGTCTTTGCGGCCGATGCGGCTCACCACGGCCCCCCACGGTTCACCCGGCGACGATACGCACTGTTTACGGGGATTTGCAGATGTTTGCGAAAAAACAGTGGGGCGGGAGACGCCTGGTCTCCCGCCCCACTGTTCTCGCTGATGCCGATGCCGATGCCGACGTCGGCAGCGCGGCGTCAGCCGCGCTCGTCGCGGTCCGCCGCGTCCTCCTCGGCGTCCTTGGCCGCCTTGGCCTGGACCTCGGGGTCGAGCGGGGCCTCACCGCTGCCGTCGACCGACGACAGCCGGCCCGACTCGGGCACCTCCGTCGCGGCGGGCGGCTCCACCAGCCAGTCGGGGTTGGCCTGCTTGTCCCACCACTTCCAGGCGGCGAAGGCACCGCCGGTCACGACGCCCACCACGGCCAGCGCCTTGGCCAGGCGCCCCGCCCTGGCCCGCCGCCGGTGCTTGCGGGCCAACTTCTGGATCTCCTTCGGCGTCACCTGGCCGCGCAGCGCGGCCAGCGCGGCAGCACCCCGCGCGGCGGCCTCGTCACGTACCGGCCCGGCCGCCGCCACCGCCTGCTCGATCCTCGGGCGCGAGTAGTCGGCGGCCTGCCGAGCGGCCTTGCGGGTGCGGACGGCGGCCTGGTGGGCCGCCTGGTCGACCTTCGGTGGCACATGGGCCATGGCCTGCGTGCGGGCCACTTCCAGCCGGGGTGCGAGACGGGCGTCGTACTGGGCGCGGGCCTGCCCGGCGGCCTGCGTCACCTTGGGCGCGAGCCGTACACGTGCCTCCTGCGCGTAGTGCGCGGCACGCTCCTTGGCCGTGTCGGCGTAGGGCGCCACCACTTCCGCGGCGTGCAGCACGCTGTCCTTCGCCGAGCCGGTCGCGGCGCGCACGCTGTCGATGCGGGTCACGGGTTCCTCCTCCTCGGTGGCGTACGGTATTTCGACTTTCCACCCTTTTACGGATCATGCCTGTCAACGCGAATTGCGGCATGCGAGGGCGGGCATACGGGTGCCGCCCTGAACCGCCCACGCCCCGTGCCCCGCATGCATAACGGGTGAATACTGGGCAACAGGCGCCTGTCGTCGACAATGCCGACAATGCCATGGATCGCCGTCGCGCGCGCCCGTGCCGGAACGATTCGCGCCCATACGACACCGTCGGACCACGCACGGCCCGGAGCGTGCAAGGATCAGGGGGTCACAGGAAGACAACGGAAGGCAGATCGTGGCCGAGCAGCTCTACGCCACCCTGAAGACCAACCACGGCGACATCGAGGTCCGGCTCTTTCCGCACCACGCGCCGAAGACGGTCAAGAACTTCGTCGAGCTCGCCCAGGGCGAGCGCGAGTGGAAGCACCCGGCCACCGGCGTGACGAGACAGGACAAGCTCTACGACGGCACGGTCTTCCACCGGGTGATCAGCGGCTTCATGATCCAGGGCGGCGACCCGCTCGGCAGCGGCATCGGCGGCCCCGGATACGAGTTCGAGGACGAGTTCCACCCGGACCTGTCCTTCAACAAGCCCTACCTCCTCGCCATGGCCAACGCCGGACCCGGCACCAACGGCTCGCAGTTCTTCATCACGGTCTCCCCGACGACCTGGCTGAACCGCAAGCACACCATCTTCGGCGAGGTCACCGACCCGGCCGGCCAGAAGGTCGTGGACGCCATCGCCGCGGTCCCCACCACCAAGCCCAACGACCGTCCGGTTAACGACGTCGTCATCGAGTCCGTCGTCATCGAGCGACGCCAGGGCTGAGACGGGCCGGGGAACCAATAGCCCCGCTCGTCCGTAAGGATGAGCGGGGTGGCGCAGTGGCCACGAGACGACCGAGGTGACTCCCATGGACCAGGAGGCCGCAGGCAACGCGCAGGCCGCCGCGAGCGTGCCCGTGTGCTACCGGCACCCGGACCGCGAGACCGGCATCCGCTGCACCCGCTGCGAGCGCCCCATCTGCCCCGAGTGCATGGTCAGTGCCTCCGTGGGCTTCCAGTGCCCCGACTGCGTCCGGGGCGGCTCCGGCACGGGCCGGCCGCCATCCGCCTCCCGGCCCCGCACCCTCGCCGGAGGCACGGTCACCGCCGACCCCCGGCTGGTCACCAAGATCCTCATCGGGATCAACATCGCCGTGTTCATCGCGGTCCACGTACGGCCCTCGCTCCTGGACCACCTGGTGCTCATCGGCCAATGGCCTCCGAAGCCGTACACCCCCACGACGGGCGTCGCGGACGGCGAGTGGTACCGCCTGGTGACCTCGATGTTCACCCACCAGGCCGTCTGGCACATCGGCTTCAACATGCTGAGCCTGTGGTGGATCGGCGGCCCCCTGGAAGCGGCGCTGGGCCGCGCCCGCTACCTCACGCTCTACTTGGTCTCGGGCCTGGCCGGCGGCGCCCTGACCTACCTGCTGGCCGACCCGCACCAGCAGACCCTCGGCGCCTCCGGAGCCGTCTACGGCCTCTTCGGCGCGACCGTCGTGCTGGTGCGCCGGCTCAACTACGACATGCGGCCGGTCATCGCCCTGCTGGTGATCAACCTCATCTTCACCTTCGGGTTCAGCGGCATCGCCTGGCAGGCCCACATCGGCGGCCTGGTGGCAGGCCTCGTGTGCGGCTACGCCATGGTCCACGCCCCCCGCCGGCGGCGCGCCCTGATCCAGTACGGCAGCTGCGTCCTCGTGCTGGCCGTCGTGGTGGTGCTGACGCTGGTCAGGACCGCTCAGCTCACCTGATACCGAACCGTTGTCCACAGTCTGTGGTGGATCTGGTGCACAGGGTACGGACACAGCTGCGCCCCCTGCCGCTCAGGTGAGTTTTCCCAGGTCAGACAGGGGGCGCGAGTGTGGTCGTCGGGTAGTCGGGCAGTCATACCGGCGTCAACGTCCGACGGGTTATCCACAGATCGTCGTTTTCTATCCCCAGCGTGTGGACAGGGGCTGTGGATAACTCAGCGGATAACCCTGGGCAGAGCTGCGTTCACCGGGAAGCAGCCGCTACTTCCACTGCGTGGAGACGCCGAACCCCGCGGCGATGAAGCCGAAACCGACCACGATGTTCCAGTTGTCCAGCTTGTCGATCGGCAGGGATCCGTCCGTCACGTAGAAGACGACGATCCAGGCCAGGCCGATGAGGAACATCGCCAGCATGACAGGCGCGACCCAGGCCCGGTTGGTCAGCTTGATGGCCGTGGCCTGCTTCGACGGCGGCGGCGTGTAGTCGGCCTTCTTGCGGATACGTGACTTCGGCACGAGGGTCTCTCCTGTCGATGCGCTGCGTGGCCGCGCAGGTAGCTGGGTCGGGCTCCGGGGCAGCGTACAAGGGCACACTGAGCGCTCCCCCGGGCGTCCGTTAGCGTAGTGCTTCCGCGGCGCCGAAGGAGATAAGGGTACGTTGAGCAATTCTGCCGACTCTCCCGGGACGGGATCAACGGGTTCCACCCCTGACACCCCCGACGCCACTGTCCCGCCTGTCACCACCGTCCCCCCGGCCCCGCCCGCACGAGGTTCCCGTTTCCGGCCGGTGCGGGTCCTGACCGCGGCGGTCTTCGCCCTCGCCGGGCTGATCTTCTTCACCAGCTTCGACACGGCCAAGGGCACGGACATCCGCACGGACTCCTCCTTGCTGAAGCTGTCGGACCTCATCCAGGAGCGCAGCCACAAGAACAAGGGGCTGGACGAGTCCAACGCGGCCCTGCGGGACGACGTCGAGTCGCTGGCCGAGCGGGACGACGGCAGCACCAAGGCGCAGGACGAGAAGCTCTCCGGGCTGGAGAAGAACGCGGGGACGGAGAAGCTCAAGGGCAAGGCGATCACGGTCACGCTCAACGACGCCCCGCCGAACGCCACCGCCAAGCTCCCCGGCTATCCGGAGCCGCAGCCCGACTACCTGGTCATCCACCAGCAGGACCTGCAGGCCGTAGTGAACGCCCTGTGGCAGGGCGGGGCCAAGGGCATCAAGGTCATGGACCAGCGGCTGATCTCCACCAGCGCGGTGCGCTGCGTGGGCAACACCCTGATCCTCCAGGGCCGGGTCTACTCGCCGCCGTACAAGATCACGGCGGTCGGTGATCCCACGAAGCTGGAGCAGGCGCTGTCGGACTCCCAGGCGATCCAGACCTACATGGTGTACGTGAACGTCTACGGCCTCGGCTGGAAAGTCACCGAGGACGGGACGGTGACTCTGCCGGGCTACTCGGGCACAGTGGACCTGCACTACGCGAAGCCCGTGAAGTAGGTGCCCCCTCCAGGAGCCGCCGGTGCGCGTGATCGTCAGGACCGTCAGCGAGCTCTGCATCACCGTGGGCGCCCTGATCGTGCTGTTCGTGGTCTACGTGCTGTTCTGGACCGGGGTCAAGGCCGACAGGGTGATGAGCGACCAGATCGACCAGCTGCAGCGGCAGTGGTCGCAGGGGGCCGTGCATCCCACGGCCCCCGCGTCGGCTGCGGGGTCCCGTGCTCCCGCGTCCCGCGCTCCCGCGAAGTCGGCGGCCTACACATACGGCAAGCCCTTCGCGATCATGTACATCCCCCGGCTCGGTTTCACGTGGAACAAGCCCGTGCTCGAGGGCACCGGCACGGACGTGCTGAAGAAGGGGCTCGCCCACTACGCGCGCACCGCGCGGCTGGGCCAAGAGGGCAACTTCGCCGTCGCCGGCCACCGGCGTACGTACGGCGACCCGTTCAAGGACTTCCCCGAACTGCGGCCCGGGGACGCGGTCGTGCTGACGGACGGAACCACCTGGTTCACGTATCGGATCGACAAAGGGCCCTACAAAACCGTTCCGAGTGATGTTGAAGTGATCGACCCTGTGCCACGTAAGTCCGGGTACACGCGTCCGGGACGGTATCTGACACTGACCACGTGCGATCCCGAATGGGGCCACAGTCACCGGCTGATCGTCTGGGCGCACCTGGACTCCACACAGCCTGTGGAGGCAGGCAGACCGAAGGCTCTGCGCCGTTAGTCTGGTGAGGTACGGCGGGAGTCTGGTGCCGTGGGTGGAACGGAAGGGACGGCATGTACGGCTGGATCTGGCGGCATCTGCCGGGAAACGCGTGGGTGAAGGCGCTGATCTCACTGTTGCTGGCGCTGGCCGTGGTCTACGTGCTCTTCCAGTACGTCTTCCCCTGGGCCGAGCCGCTGCTGCCCTTCAACGATGTGACGGTGGACAACCAGTGAGTGCGCGGATTCTCGTCGTCGACAACTACGACAGCTTCGTCTTCAACCTGGTCCAGTACCTGTACCAGCTCGGCGCCGAGTGCGAGGTGCTGCGCAACGACGAGGTGTCGACGGCGCACGCCCAGGAGGGGTTCGACGGGGTGCTGCTGTCGCCGGGGCCGGGGACTCCGGAGCAGGCGGGGGTGTGCGTGGACATGGTCCGGCACTGCGCCTCGACGGGTGTCCCGGTGTTCGGCGTCTGTCTGGGCATGCAGTCGATGCAGGTGGCGTACGGCGGTGTGGTGGACCGCGCGCCGGAGCTGCTGCACGGCAAGACCTCGCTGGTGGAGCACGAGGGACGGGGTGTCTTCGCGGGGTTGCCGTCCCCGTTCACCGCGACCCGCTACCACTCCCTGGCGGCCGAGCCGGCGACGGTGCCGGCCGAGCTCCAGGTGACCGCCCGTACCCACGACGGCATCATCATGGGGCTGCGCCACCGTGAACTGCCCGTCGAAGGTGTGCAGTTCCATCCCGAGTCGGTGCTCACCGAGCACGGCCACCGCATGCTGGCCAACTGGCTGGTGGAGTGCGGTGACCAGGGGGCCGTGGCCAGGTCGGCGGGGCTCGCCCCGGTGGTGGGCAGGGCCACGGCGTGACCGCACTGCGCCCGGAGCGCAAGACCGATACCTCGTACGGGGATCAGTCGTACGAGGCTTCCGGTGCGCGTGGGGACTGGTACGGGCAGGGGGCGCGCGAGGAGCCGTATCCGTCTCCCGTCGACGAGGAGACGATGGCGCTGCGAATACCGGATCCGCCGCCCCAGCAGGCCTCTACGGCCGCTTCCGCCTCCTCTGCCACAGGAACCCGCTCCGGTGGCCGGGCGGCCCGCAGAAAGGCCGCCAAGCGTCGTGGTGGACGCCATGGCGCTGCCCGGGAGGGCGTGGAGGAGCCGCCGGAGGAGCCGAAGGCCGGGGCGCCGCTGTCCCGTGTCGAGGCCCGGCGTGCGGCCAAGGCCCGCAAACCGGGCGCTGCCGTCGTCGCGAGCCGGGTGATCGGCGAGGTGTTCATCACCACCGGCGTGGTGATGCTGCTGTTCGTCACCTACCAGTTGTGGTGGACGAACGTGCGGGCGCACGCTCAGGCCGGCAGGGAGGCGAACACCCTGCAGCAGGACTGGGCGAGCGGCAAGCGTGCCCCGGGGACCTTCGAGCCGGGACAGGGCTTCGCCATCCTGCACATCCCCAAGCTGGACGTGGTGGCGCCGATAGCGGAGGGCGTCAGCAACAAGAAGGTGCTCGACAAGGGCATGGTCGGCCACTACGGCGAGGGCGCGTTGAAGACGGCGATGCCGAGCGCGAAGACGGGCAACTTCGGTCTGGCCGCGCACCGCAACACGCACGGGGAGCCCTTCCGGTACATCAACCGGCTGCAGAAGGGCGACGCGGTGGTCGTGGAGACGCAGGACACCTACTACGTCTACAAGATGACCTCGATGCTGCCCGTGACAGACCCTTCGAACACGAGTGTGCTGGATCCCATCCCGAAGGGCTCGGGTTTCACCGCGCCGGGCCGCTACATAACCCTGACCACGTGCACCCCGGAGTTCACCAGCAAGTACCGGCTGATCGTCTGGGGCAAGATGGTCGAGGAACGCCCGCGCAGCAAGGGCAAACCGGATGCGCTCGTCGAGTAAGGGCAGATGAACAGTGGCAGCGACCGCCGACGACACCGAAGCACAGACGGACGGGCCCGAGGCGGCGCGCCCTCCCCGGCGCCGGCGAACGGGCCGGATCGCGACGGCGGTCAGCTTCTTCGGTGAACTCCTCATCACGGCGGGCCTGGTGCTCGGCCTCTTCGTCGTCTACTCCCTGTGGTGGACGAACGTCGTCGCCGACCGCACGGCGCACAAGCAGGCCGACAAGGTCCGCGACGACTGGGCCCACGGCTCGTCGAACGGCGGTGGGCCCGGGGCGCTGGACACCAAGGACGGCATCGGTTTCCTGCACGTCCCGGCGATGAGGAACGGCGAGGTCCTGGTGGAGAAGGGCACGTCGACGGACGTGCTCAACGACGGGGTGGCCGGCTACTACACGGACCCGGTCAAGGCCACGCTCCCGACCTCCGGCAAGACGGGCAACTTCGCCCTCGCGGCCCACCGTGACGGCCACGGCGCCAAGTTCCACAACGTCGACAAGGTGAAGGTGGGCGACCCGATCGTCTTCGAGACGAAGGACAAGTGGTACGTCTACAAGGTCTACGACATCCTCTCGGAGACCTCGAAGTACAACGTCAAGGTCTTGACCTCGGTCCCGAAGGAGTCGGGCGTCAAGAAGCCCGGCCACTACATCACCCTGACGACGTGCACACCGGTGTACACGTCCCGGTACCGGTACGTGGTGTGGGGGGAACTGGTCCGCGTGGACAAGGTCGACAGCAAGCGGACACCGCCGAAGGAACTGCGCGGCTAGCACCCTGTGAGCCGCGAACGGCCCTGCGGAGCGTTCCGCAGGGCCGTTCGCGTGTTCACCGGTCGGCCGGCTGTGGCAGCCGGACGTGGTCAGCCGGTGCCGGTCAGGTTCCAGGTGATCGGGTCTTTTCCGTCATCGGCGATGTCGTACGCGACCTTGCCGTCGGCGGACATGCCCGTCGTGTCGGCCGAGTTCCAGACGCAGGTGATGGTGCTGCTGCCGGATTCGTACGAGTTGATGTCGGGGTGCGTGGACTCGCTGCACTTGTTCACGTCGTTCTTCTGCACCCAGGTGGTGTGCTCGAACCAGTTGAACTTGGTGCCGCAGCAGTCGGTGCCGATGGTGGAGTGCCACTTGAGGACCTGAACCGCCTGGTAGAAGCCCTTTTCGTTGTACAGGCAGGTCGAGACGGTGACAACGACGTCAGGCTTGTTCGGCAGGTTGATCGTGCGGCTCTGGTGCGCGTACTCCTGGAAGCCGGGCTGGCAGTAGGTGCCGGCAGAGGCACTGGCGCTCGGCGCGGCGAGGAACCCCATGGTCGCTACGACGAAGGACAGAAGGATCGCTTGGACCGCACGTACTCTACGCGTCACGTTGCACGTCTTCCCGTTTTCGGGCGGGGGGCGAGACCTGGTCAGGTCTTCGTCTTCCCGCATGAGAAGACTGCGCTGACGCTCGTCCGGAGACAGGACGACAGATGTGAAGCGTTCCCCCGCTTACTTGAATGGTCGCGATCAAGTCTACTGATCACTCAGAACTGGCGCAAAAGCATCGTGCTCCCCACCGAACCGGTCGGTGGGGAGCACGATGTGGAGCCGGGCAGGACGTCAGCCGGTCACACCGCCGAAGAGGTTGGTGCCGCCGCCACCGCCGTTGTTGCCGCCGTTGTTGTTGCCGTTGCCGCCGAAGCCGACCGTCTGCAGGGTGATCTGCGTGCCGCCGGGATCGCCCTCCGGGGTGCCGCCCTGCGGGTCCTGGTTCACGACGACCGCGGTGTCGCTCTGGTCGCTGCCGTTGGCGAACTGGATGTTGTTGAAACCGGCCTGCTTCAAGGTTTCCTTGGCCTGCTTCACACTCTGCCCGCGAACGTCCGGCACCTGCGCCTGCTGATTCTGCTTGGCCTTGCCGATCTGAATCTGCACCGGGGAGTTCTTGTTCAGCTGGGTGCCGGCCTGCGGGTCGGTCGCGATGACCTTGCCGACCTTGGACTGGTCGTCGGTCTCCACGTCGGTGCAGTTGCCGACCAGGTTGTTGGAGGTCATCAGGGCCTTGGCCTCGTCGCAGGACTTTCCGGTGGCGTCGGGGACGGTCGCCTTCTCCTCGGCCTTGGCCACGGTGAGGGTGATCGTCGTGCCCTTCTGCTTCGACGTGCCACCTGGCGGGTCCTGGTTCGTGACGATGCCCGGCGGCTGGGTGGACACCTCGACCTTCTTCTCGACGTCGAAGCCCTTCTCCTTGAGCTGGGTCTCGGCCTTGTCGAACTGGATGCCGCGGACGTCCGGGACGGTCACCTTCGGCGTGCCCGTCGACACGGTCAGGGTGACGGTGTCGCCCTTCTTCACGTCCGAGTCCGCGGTCGGGTTCTGGTCGCAGACCGTCTTCGCCGGTTTGCCGCAGGCCTTCTTGGTGATCGAGACCTTCAAGTCGCGGTTCGCGGCCATGCTCTGCGCTTCGGACACCGTGTGGTTCACGAAGTTCGGCGCCGGGAAGGTCTCATCACTCGCGTTGTGCCCGGGGAACGCGTACTTGCCGATCAGGATCGCGCCCACCAGCACCAGGATGCCCGCCACGACGAGCAGGATGGTGGAGGTGTTGTTCTTCTTCGGCTGGCGGCGCCGGTCCGGGCGGTCGTCGTAGCCGAAGCCGCCGTCGTCCGGGTTCATCGGCGGCAGCATCGTCGTGGCGCCGGCGCCCGCTTCGGAGCGCAGGGCCGTGGTCGGCTGGTCGTCGGGGTAGCCGCCGTAGCCCACCGAGCCCAGTGCGGCCGTGGCCGCGACCGGCTGGCCGTCGAGGCAGGCCTCGATGTCGGCGCGCATCTCGTCGGCCGACTGGTAGCGGTAGTCGGGGTCCTTGACCAGGGCCTTGAGGACGATGGCGTCCATCTCGGGCGTGATCTCGGGGTCGAAGACGCTCGGCGGCTGCGGCTCCTCGCGGACGTGCTGGTAGGCGACGGCCACGGGGGAGTCGCCGACGAAGGGCGGGCGGACCGTCAACAGCTCGTAGAGGAGACACCCGGTCGAATAGAGGTCCGAGCGGGCGTCGACCTGTTCGCCCTTGGCCTGCTCGGGCGACAGGTACTGGGCGGTGCCGATGACCGCCGCCGTCTGCGTCATGGTCATGCCGGAGTCGCCCATGGCGCGGGCGATGCCGAAGTCCATCACCTTGACCTGGCCGTTGCGCGTGAGCATGACGTTCGCCGGCTTGATGTCGCGGTGGACGATGCCGCTGCGGTGGGCGTACTCCAGGCCCTGGAGGATGCCGATGGTCATCTCCATCGACCGCTCCGGCAGCAGCTTGCGGCCGCTGTGAAGAAGCTCACGGAGCGTGGAGCCGTCGACGTACTCCATCACGATGTACGGGATCGAGACCCCGTCGATGTAGTCCTCGCCCGTGTCGTAGACCGCGACGATCGCGGGATGGTTGAGCGAGGCGGCCGACTGGGCCTCCCGGCGGAACCGGGCCTGGAAGGACGGGTCGCGCGCGAGGTCCGCGCGCAGCGTCTTCACCGCCACCGTGCGGCCGAGGCGCGTGTCATGCGCGAGGTAGACCTCGGCCATGCCACCACGGCCGAGCACCTGGCCCAGCTCGTACCGGCCGCCGAGGCGACGCGGCTCTTCCATAGTTCCCTACCAGCCCTCTCCGTCGGTCCCGGCCGTCACATGTGTGTGCGGCCGGAGGCTGTCGTCCGGGCCTACCGTACCCGGCTCGCTTTGTGTGACCTGGCCAAGCCCGTCACCCGATACAGGACCGGTATCGCAACGTGCACCGATGTGAGGGGGACGTGAGCGGTGTCACTTCTTGGAACCGATGACCGCCTCCATCACGCTCTTCGCGATCGGCGCCGCGAGGCCGCCGCCGGAGATGTCCTCGCGGTTGGCCTGGTCGTCCTCGATCACCGTGGCCACGGCGACCGGCGAGCTGCCGTCGGAGAGCTTGGCGTAGGAGATGAACCAGGCGTACGGGTTCGCACTGTTCTCGACGCCGTGCTGGGCGGTACCGGTCTTGCCGCCCACGGTGACACCGCTGATCTGGGCGTTCTTGCCGGTGCCGTCCTTGACGACCGTCTCCATCATGGACTGCAGGATCTGGGCGTTCTTCGGGGTCAGCGGCTGGCTGAGCTCCTCCGGGTCCGTCTTGGCGACCGGGTCGAGGTTGGAGGACTGCAGTTCGTCGACCATGTACGGCTTCATCAGCTTGCCGTCGTTGGCGACGGCGGAGGCGACCATGGCCATCTGGAGCGGGGTCGCGGCGGTGTTGAACTGGCCGATCGAGGACAGCGCGGTCTGCGACCTGTCCATCTTGTCGGAGAACACCGAGGCGTTGGAGCGGACCGGGGTGAACTGCTCGGAGTCGAAGCCGAACTTCTTCGCCTCCGCCAGCATCTTGTCGTTGCCGAGGTCGGCGCCGATCTTGCCGAAGACGGAGTTGCAGGACACCTTGAGCGCCACGCGCAGGGGGGCGTTCTTGCAGGGGATGTTGCCCTCGTTCTTCAGCGGGGTCGTGGTGCCCGGCATGATGTACGGCAGCGGCGAGTCGGTGTTCTCGTCGGCCGACTTGTACAACCCGTTCTCCAGCGCGGCCGCCGCGGTGACCACCTTGAAGGTGGAGCCCGGCGGGTACGTCTCGCGCAGCGCACGGTTCTGCATCGGGTCGTTGGGGTTGTTCTTCTTCAGGAGGCTCTTCCAGGCCTTGGCGTCGGAGTCGCTGGCGCCCGCGAAGGACGACGGGTCGTACGACGGGTAGGAGGCCAGGGCCAGGATCTTGCCGGTCGACGGTTCGAGCGCGACCACGGCGCCCTTGCCGCCCTGCTGCTTCAGGCCGTTGTACGCGGCCTTCTGCGCGGCGGCGTTGAGGGTGGTGACGACGTTGCCGCCCTGCTGCTGCTTGCCCGTGATCATGTCGAGGGTCTTGCGGAAGAAGAGCCGGTCGTCGTCGCCGGTGAGGATGCCGTCGTCGATGGACTCCAGCTGGGTGGCGCCGAATGCCTGGGAGGCGAACCCGGTGACCGGCGCCCACATGGGGCCGTTCTTGTAGGTGCGCTTGTACTTCAGGTCGTTGTTCTTCGTCTCCGTGGACCCGGTGATGGGATCGCCGTCGACGATGATGTCGCCGCGCGGGGTGGCGTAGCGGGCGATGGTGACGCGGCGGTTGTCCGTGTCGTTCTTGAGGCTGTCGGCCTTGACGTACTGCAGCCAGTTGTCCCGGATGAGGAGGGTGAGGACGAGGAGGCCGCAGAAGATCGCGATCCGGCGCAGGGGTTTGTTCATGACGGGCGGACCACCTGGGTCATCTCGGCGTCGGGGTTGCCGGCGGGGGCGGGCGCCGGTCGTCTGGCGGTGTCGCTGATGCGGATGAGGATGCCGATGAGCGCCCAGTTGGCGATGACGGAGGAGCCGCCGTACGCCAGGAACGGCATCGTCATACCGGTCAGCGGGATCAGGCCCATCACGCCGCCGGCCACCACGAAGACCTGCAGCGCGAAGGCGCCGGACAGGCCGACGGCGAGCAGCTTGCCGAAGGGGTCGCGGGCGGCGAGGGCGGTGCGTACGCCGCGCTCCACGATCAGGCCGTAGAGCAGGAGGATCGCCATGATGCCGGCGAGGCCCATCTCCTCGCCGAAGGTGGCGAGGATGAAGTCGGAGTTGGCGGCGAAGCGGATGAGCTCGGAGTGGCCCTGGCCGAGACCGCTGCCGAGGGTGCCGCCGGAGCCGAACGCCCACAGGGCCTGCTGGAGCTGCTCGGAGTGGCCGAGCACGCCCTTTCGGCTGAGCAGGTACTCGTGCATCGGGTTCATCCACGCCTGGACACGCGACTTCACGTGCGGCTCGATGCTTGCCACGCCCACGGCGCCGGCCGCGGACATCAGCAGACCGAAGACGATCCAGCTGGTCCGTTCGGTGGCGACGTACAGCATGATCACGAACATGCCGAAGAACAGCAGCGAGGTGCCGAGGTCGGTCTCGAAGACCAGGATGAGGATCGAGATGAACCAGACGACCAGGATCGGGCCGAGGTCGCGGCCGCGGGGCAGATAGAGGCCCATGAAGCGGCGGCTGGCCAGCGCGAGCGCGTCGCGCTTCACCATCAGGTAGCCGGCGAAGAAGACCGCCAGGACGATCTTCGCGAACTCACCGGGCTGGATGGAGAAGCTGCCTACGTGAATCCAGATCTTGGCGCCGTAGAGGTTGGTGCCCAGCCCCGGGACGAGCGGCAGGAGCAGCAGCAGCAGCGCGGCGACCATGGAGATGTACGTGTACCGCTGCAGTACCCGGTGGTCCTTGAGGAAGACGAGAACGGCGACGAACAGCGCGATTCCCAGCGAGGTGTACAGCAGCTGCTTGGGCGCCGCACTACCGGCCTGGTCGATCGACTGCAGCAGTTTGGACTGGTCCAGGCGCCAGATGACGACCAGGCCGAGTCCGTTGAGCAGGGTGGCCACCGGCAGCATGAGCGGGTCGGCGTACGGGGCGAACTTTCTCACCACGAGGTGGGCGACGCCGGCCAGCAGACCGAGGCCGAGGCCGTAGCTCAGCAGGCCCGCGGGTACCTGGTCGTTGATGGCCAGGCCCACGTTGGCGTAGGCGAACACCGGGATGGCGACGGCGAAGACCAGAAGCGCCAGTTCGGTGTTGCGGCGGCTCGGGGCGCCGATCGCGCCGATCGTGGACGTGTGGTGCGTCGACTGGTTGGTAGTGCTCATCGTGTGACGGGGCCTCTCACGGCTTGCCTACTGCTTACCGCACAGCGAGACGACCTTCTGCTCATCCTCCGAGAGGCTGGGGCCGGGGCTGGGGGTCGCGGACGGGGTCGTGGACGGAGACTTCGAATGCGAAGGGGACGGCGTCGTGCCCGACGGGTTCGGTGTCGGCGAGGCCTTGGACGTGAAGGAGGTGGTGGTGGTTCCCGTGGTGCCCGAAGGCTTGCCCTGGCCGGTCCTGGAGCTGCTCTTGTTCGCGGCCGTCTGGCGTTCGGCTTCCTTCCTGCACGCGGAGGCCTGCACGGACAGTTCGTCGATCTTCGACTGGGCGTCCTTCAGGCCGCCCTCCGCGATCGTGTTCTTGACCTGCTTCTGCTGGTAGGGCGGCAGGTACTTGAGTTCGATCTCGGGGTGGTCCTTCTCCACCTTCGACAGCGACACCCAGGCCAGGTCCTGGCTGATGCCCCGGTACAGCGCCACGTGCTCGTCCTTGGTGCCCACGTAGTACTGCGTCTGGGTCCAGCGGTAGCCGCCGTAGAGGCCGCCGCCGATGACGGCGAGGGCGAGGGTGCCGTACAGGGACCGCTTGAGCCATCTGCGGCCCTTGCGGGGCTTGGTGAAGTCGTCGTCGGTGTAGTCGCCGAAGCTGCCGCCCGGGATGTAGCCGGTGGTGTCGCCGCTGCCGGGCGGGCCGAACTCGCCGCCGCCCTGGCCGTGGCCCTGGCGGCCGAGGCCGGAGGCGCGGCCGGCCGGGGTCTGCATGATGCCGTTGTCGTGCAGGTGGTGCTGGTTCTCGGCGACGGCGCCGACCACGACGGGCGTGTCGGACAGCTGCGCGGCGAGGGTGTCTCCGGTGTCCAGGTCCAGGACATCGGCGATGATGACGGTGATGTTGTCGGGGCCGCCGCCGCGCAGGGCGAGCTGGATCAGCTCCTGCACGGTCTCCTGCGGGCCCTGGTAGCTGGCGAGGGTCTCTTCCATCGTCTGGTGGGAGACGACGCCGGAGAGGCCGTCGGAGCAGATCAGGTAGCGGTCGCCGGCCCGGACCTCGCGGATGGACAGGTCGGGTTCGACGTGGTCGCCGCTGCCGAGCGCCCGCATGAGCAGGGACCGCTGCGGGTGGGTGGTGGCCTCTTCCTCGGTGATCCGGCCCTCGTCGACGAGGCGCTGGACCCAGGTGTGGTCCTGGGTGATCTGGGTGAGGACGCCGTCGCGCAGCAGGTAGGCGCGGGAGTCGCCGACGTGGACGAGACCGAGCCGCTGACCGGTCCACAGCAGGGCGGTCAGGGTGGTGCCCATGCCCTCGAGCTGCGGGTCCTCCTCGACCATGGAGCGCAACTGGTCGTTGGCGCGCTGCACGGCGGCGCCGAGGGAGGTGAGGATGTCGGAGCCGGGGACGTCGTCATCGAGCGTGACCAGGGTGGAGATGACCTCGGAGGAGGCGACCTCGCCGGCGGCCTGGCCGCCCATGCCGTCGGCGATGGCGAGCAGGCGCGGACCGGCGTAACCGGAGTCCTCGTTGCCCTCCCGGATCATGCCTCTGTGCGATCCGGCGGCGAAGCGCAGTGACAGACTCATGCGCACCTCGCCTGTCGGCTCCGGGTACAGCCGGTCGTGTCGAGCCACACTGCCCACCCTCCGGTCGGGAGCGCGCCGGGGGCCGTGGTGCGGTCCGCCGTGGCGTGCTCGCTCCGCTCGCGCTCAGTCATGATGTAGCACTACTTCCGCAGCTCGATGACGGTCTTGCCGATGCGGATCGGCGCGCCCAGCGGGATCGGCGTGGGAGTCGTCAGCCGGGACCGGTCCAGGTAGGTGCCGTTGGTGGAGCCGAGATCCTCGACGATCCACTGGCCGTCGCGGTCCGGGTAGATCCTGGCATGGCGGCTGGAGGCGTAGTCGTCGTCCAGCACGATCGTGGAGTCGTGGGCGCGGCCCAGGGTGACGGTCTGGCCCTGGAGTGCGACGGTGGTGCCGGTCAGGGTCCCCTCGGTGACGACCAGCTTGGAGGGGGCGTTGCGGCGCTGCCGGCCGCCGCCCTGCTGGCCGCGCTGCTGCGGGGGCGCGGCCTGCTGCCGGGCTGCGGCCTGCTGCGGGCGCGCGGCCTCCCGGCGCGATCCGCGCTGGGTGACGCGCGTACCGAACAGGTCGCTGCGGATGACCTGCACGGCCACGATCACGAACAGCCACAGTACGGCCAGGAAACCCAGCCGCATGACCGTGAGGGTCAGCTCTGACATTGCCCCCGCTTCACCCTTCGGCTTGCCGGTAAATGATGGTGGTACTGCCCACGACGATCCGCGAGCCGTCGCGGAGCGTAGCGCGGGTGGTGTGCTGCCCGTCCACCACGATGCCGTTGGTGGAGCCGAGATCCTGGATCGTCGAGGGCGTTCCGGTCCGGATCTCGCAGTGCCGGCGGGAGACGCCGGGGTCGTCGATCCGCACGTCGGCTTCGGTGCTGCGGCCCAGCACGAGCGTCGGGCGGGAGATCTGGTGGCGGGTGCCGTTGATCTCGATCCAGTAGCGGGTGCGCCCGCCGCTCATCGGGGCGGCCGCGGGCCGCTGGGTGGCGGGCTGTGGGTAGCCGTATCCGCCCGGGCGGGCGCCGGGGGGCGGGGCGGCGGGCATGGGCGGGGCGGCGGCGGGCGGGTAGCCGTAGCCGCCGGGGGCGCCCTGGCCGGGCCGTCCGGTGGGCGGGGACGCCGCGGGGGCGGCGGGTGCCGAGGGGGCCTGCTGGCTGCTGGAGGAGGCGAGGGTGCGGCTGCGCACCCGGTACAGGCCGGTGTCGAGGTCCTCGGCCTTCTCCAGGTTGACCTTGATCGGTCCCATGAAGGTGTAGCGCTGTTGCTTGGCGTAGTCGCGCACCATGCCGGCGAGCTCGTCGCCGAGCTGGCCGGAGTAGGGGCTGAGGCGCTCGTAGTCCGGCGCGCTCAGTTCCACGATGAAGTCGTTGGGTACGACGGTCCGGTCGCGGTTCCAGATGGTGGCGTTGTTGTCGCACTCCCGCTGGAGCGCACCGGCGATCTCCACGGGCTGGACCTCGGACTTGAACACCTTGGCGAAGGTGCCGTTGACCAGACCTTCGAGGCGCTGCTCGAACTTCTTCAGGACTCCCATGGGGCACCTCCTCCGTCGCTGTCGTCCTGTCGTGCCGTGCTGCTTGGGTGCTGCTTGCCGTGCTGCGTTACCTGGTACTGCTTACAGATCGTATCCACGCGCCCGGCAAAGAGCCGGTTCCCCGGGCGCCTCCCCTTCGAACTCCTCTTGTCAAGGATCGTAGAGGTGTGTGAAGACCAGTGTCCCGCACCCGGCTGTGGGCCCGGTCCGCCTCCTGGGGAGATGGCCGGGACCGGTACGAGGTTGATACGTGAACAGGTACTCCTTGATACGTGGGCGTCGGTCGGCGGCCCGGCCTGCGGGCGGCGTCGCCCGCAGGCCGGGGCGGAGGGAAGGGATGTGAATCCGCCCCGTACGACGTGCTAATGTTCTGGGTGTCGGAAGGGGAACGGCCCGCAGGGGCCGGAGCCGGAGGACACACCCAATGCGCGGGTGGCGGAATAGGCAGACGCGCTGGATTCAGGTTCCAGTGCCCGCAAGGGCGTGGGGGTTCAACTCCCCCCTCGCGCACAGTGAGATACCGATGAACGGGTCTCTGCCGGTGACGTAAGTCACGGCAGGGGCCCGTTTCTCGTTGCGTAGACGCTGTGGGGCATCGCACAGCTTGGTCAAGCCGTGGGGAAGGGCCCCGACGCGTGAGCTATCTCACGCGTCGGGGCCCTTCTGACGTTGTGTTCACCACCACCTCAACGGCGACCGTCCCGCCCCCCTCCCTCCCGCGGGCCGCCGGCATCCGCTGATCCGGCGCAGGAGCCGGACACGTCCATGTCGCCGGCAGCGCCGAACCGCGACCGTGCCGCACGCACTTCCTGCTGGGAGCTCCCTGCTTGGAGGTCCCCGCTCGGAGCGATCGGGCAGTCGGCGAACTTGTTCGCAACGAACGCGTTCGCTACGGTGGGGGCGGCTGGTGCGACTGATCCCCCGACAAGCCGCATCCCTCGCCACGACGGGCCCGGCAGCGCCGGCAGCCGACCGTCTCCCGGCATTCAGACACGCTTCCCCACGTCCTCGGAGGGGCCCATGAGCAGCAATCACTTCCCCGTCGCGATCATCGGTGGAGGTCTCGGCGGCCTGACCGCCGCCCGCGTCCTGGAGGTGCACGGCGTCGAGTCGGCGATCTTCGAGTGGGAGGCGTCGGCTTCGGCCCGTACGCAGGGCGGGATGCTCGACATCCACGAGAACAACGGGCAGAAGGCCCTGCACGCCGCAGGTCTGTACGACGACTTCCTCAAGATCGTCCACGAGGGCGGTCAGGCCATGCGTCTGCTCGGCCCCGACGGGACGGTGCACGTGTCCGAGGAGGACGACGGTTCCGGCGGCCGGCCGGAGGTCGACCGAGGCGATCTGCGCGACCTGCTGCTGAACTCCCTGCCCGAGGGCACGGTCCACTGGGGCCGGAAGGTCACCGGCGCCCGGGCGCTGGGCGACGGGCGCCATGAGGTGACCTTCACCGACGGGCTTACCATCACCACCGACCTCCTGATCGGTGCGGACGGAGCATGGTCACGGATCCGGCCGCTGGTCTCGGACGCCAAGCCCGCCTACACCGGCATCTCCTTCGTGGAAAGCGACCTGCTGGACGCCGATGCCCGCCATCCGCGCAGCGCCGCCGTCATCGGCGGCGGGTTCTTCATCTGCCTCGGCGACCAGCGCGGCTTCCTCGCCCACCGGGAGACCGACGGCAGCCTGCACGTCTACACCGCGCTCACGGCCGAGGAGGACTGGCTCGACACCATCGACCTCCGCGACACGGCAGCCGCCAAGGCGGCGGTCCTCGCCCACTTCGAGGGCTGGGACGAGGGCCTGCGCGGCCTGGTCGCCGACGCCGACGGCACGCTCACTCCCCGCCGCATCCACGCCCTGCCCGTCGGGCACCGCTGGCAGCGGACCCCAGGCGTGACGCTGGTGGGCGACGCCGCCCACCTGATGTCCCCGTTCGCCGGCGAGGGCGCCAACCTCGCCATGCTCGACGGCGCGGAACTCGGCCAGGCCGTCGCCGCCCACCCCGGCGACACCGAGGCCGCCCTGGCCACGTACGAGGCGGCCCTCTTCCCGCGCAGTGAGGCGTCCGCCGCCGAGTCCGCCGCCAGCCTGGACATGATGTTCGGCGAGCGGGGCCTGAAACAGATGGTCCACTTCTTCACCTCCGGCCCGGCGGCCCGGTGACGCCGGCTCCGACGGCCGCCGCGTCCCCCGCATCCGAACCCCTCGCACGGAGGAATCCATGACAGTGCCTCTTCGGCGCGCCCTCCGGGTGCGGCCGGGCCTGGATCTGGGACTGTGTGAAGCCGGCCGAGGCAGCCCGGTCCTCGTCCTGCACGGCGGACCCGGCCCCGACAGCATCGCGCCCCTGGTCGGCCACCTCGCATCGGAGCACCGGGTCCTGGCGCCCACCCACCCCGGCTGGGACGGCACCGTACGGCCCGACGACCTGGACTCCGTGCCGGCGCTCGCCGCCGTCTACCTTGAGCTGCTCGCCCACCTCGGACTGAACGACGTGACGGTGATCGGCACGTCCTTCGGCGGATGGGTCGCCGCCCAGACCGTCCTGGACGATCACGAGAGCCGGATCTCGCGGCTCGTGCTCATGGACGCCGTCGGCCCGGTGGTGCCCGGCCGGCAGATCACCGTTCCCGCCGGGCCACCGGCCTGGACGCCCGCGACCCCGGCCGGCGGACCGGCGCAGCGGGGCGGGCCGGCGCAGCGGGGCGGGCCGGCGCAGCGGGGCGGGCCGGCGCCGCGGGGCGGGCCGTCCGCGCAGTCGATGGCCGCCATGCGCGCCTATACCGGACCGGACATGGCGGATGCGGGTCTGCTGCCCCGCTGCTCCGCCATCACCTGCCCGGTGCTGGTGCTCTGGGGCGCCAACGACACGGTTGTCGGCCCCGACTTCGGCCGCGCCTACGCGGCGGCGTTCCCGCACGGACGGTTCGAACTCATCCCCGGAGCAGGTCACCTGCCCATCCGCGAGGAGCCCGAGGCCGTCTTCACCCTCCTCGACTCCTTCCTCACACCCCAGGGCCCGGCCGCGGGCCACTGAGCCCCACCACCTGGCGTCCCTCCCTGTACGGCCTGTGCGGCCTGCGGGGCCCAGGACCGTCCCTGCCCATGCCGGCGGAACCACCGCCCCGTTCACCTACCGAAGGCACGATGACCAAGATCGCCATCATTGTCGGCAGCACCCGCACCGGACGGGCCGGCGCCCGCGTCGCGGAGTGGGTCCTCGAACGCGCCCGCGAACGCGGCGACGCCGACTACGAACTGGTCGACCTCGCCGAGGCCGACCTGCCGCAGATCGACGAACCGCTCCCGCCGGCCATGGGCCGCTACACCCTTGCCCACACCCAGGAATGGGCCACGACCGTCGCCGCCTACGACGGCTACGTGATCGTCACCCCCGAGTACAACCACTCCTTCCCGGGCGCGTTGAAGAACGCCCTCGACCGTGTCTACGCCGAGTGGAACAACAAGGCCGTGGGCCTCGTCTCCTACGGCGTCGACGGAGGTGTCCGCGCCGTCGAGGCCCTGCGCCCGGTCCTGGCCGCCATGCAACTCGCGGACGTCTCAGCGGCCGTCAGCTTGAACCTGCGCACCGACTTCGCCGACTTCGGCGCCACGTTCACCCCCGGCGAGCACCAGGGTCCCGCGCTGACGGCGATGCTCGACCAACTCCTGTCCTGGACCGACGCCCTCGCCCGGACCCGCAACAGCGCTACCCCGACCGCTTCCTGAAGCCCGGGTGCCCGCCGCGGATGACCCTGGACCGACGATGGCCTGCCCGTCGGCAGGGCCAGGACCCTCAATCCGCCGCGTCGGGAACGGGTGTCTGCGTGATGCCGTTGACGAGGACGTCGAAACTCCAGCGCACACGCTCCTCGACGGAGCCGCCGAGCAGAGCCGGCATGTGCGCCCTGATCGCAGGATGGGTGGCCTCGTCCACGGTGTTCAAGGCCGCGGTGAGGGCACTCCAGTCGGCCTCGGCCGCGGGGTCGTGCTCCTGGGTCGAATGCTCGGCGGCGGTGGCCGTGGCGTCCTGGAGCAGCTTGTCGACACCCCAGGCGACCTGCTCACGGGGGGCTCCGCTGCGGGAGAGCAGATCCAGGACGCGCTCCAGCAGACGCAGATAGTTCTCACCGCTGGGACGTGCCACGAGAGCCGATCGGGCCAGCTGCGGATGCTCGAACAGCACGAGCATGTAGGACGTCAACACGGCCAGGAGCTGCTCACGCCACCCCTCACCGGCGCCCGCGCCTTCCAGGTCGACATCCCCCAGCAGGGCGTCCAGCACGGCCGCGTGCAGCTCGGCGGTGTTGGCCACGTAGACGTAGAGCGAGGCCGGACCGGTATCCAACTCCTGCGCCAGACGACGCATGGTCACCTTCTCCAGCCCCTCCGCCCGCATGATCCGCACAGCGGTGTCCACGATCCACCGCCGGGAAAGGGCGGGCTTGGCCGGACGCTCCCGGCGGCTGATCGGCTCTCTTCTTCCAGTCATGCGGCGATCGTAACGAACATGTTCGCCCTCTCCGGGCGCGCCGTGCCTCGTCGGTGGTCCGACCGGCGGTTTTCCACAGGCGGGCGATTGTCCACAGGGTCTGACGCGTTCGAACCACCGGCTGTACGGTCTGCAGACGTTGATGTTCGTGAGAGTGGGTTCGGGGGAGGCGGTCGCGATGACCGAGACCGGTGCTGCAGTGGTGGGGACGGACACCGGAGCGGAGGCGGACACGGGAGAGGTGCGTCGGCTGCCCCGGGTGCGCGGATTCGCCGACTGGCCGCCGCAGGGTTCGCCCAAGCAGGAGGGCAAGGCGCTGCGGGCCGGCGTGCCGCGCAGCGCGCACAGCACCCTGGACCTCGACGGACCCCGCCCGGACGCGGTGAGCGCCGTGGAGGAGTCGAGTCGCGGCCGGATTCCCGAGCTCACGCCGATCAGGGTCGGCAGGATGGCGGCGACGCCGTTCGCCTTCCTGCGCGGCTCGGCCGGGCTCATGGCGTACGACCTGGCCCGCACGCCCACGACCCGCATAGGCACGCAGATATGCGGTGACGCGCACGCGGCCAACTTCGGCCTGTACGGCGACGCGCGCGGTGGTCTGGTCATCGACCTCAACGACTTCGACGAGACGGTGCACGGCCCCTGGGAGTGGGACCTCAAGCGGCTCGCCGCCTCATTGGTGCTGGCGGGCCGGGAGGCGGGCGCCGACGAGGACATGTGCCGTCAGGCGGCGCACGGCGCGGTGGGCGCCTACCGGCGCACCATGCGGCTGCTCGCCAAGTTGCCGGTGCTGGACGCCTGGAACGCCATCGCCGACGAGGAACTCGTCTCGCACACCGACGCCCACGACCTGCTCGGCACGCTGGAGCGGGTCTCCGAGAAGGCGCGGGCCAACACCAGCGGGCGGTTCGCGGCGAAGTCGACCGAGGCCGTCGAGGGCGGCGGGCGACGCTTCGTCGACGCGTCGCCGGTGCTGCGCCGCATACCGGACGAGGAGGCGGCGGCGGTGGCGGCGTCCCTGGAGGATTACGTCACGACCCTCTCCGAGGACCGGCTTCCGCTGCTGTCCCGGCACGCGGTGCACGACGTGGCGTTCCGGGTCGTCGGCACGGGCAGCGTGGGCACCCGGTCGTACGTCGTGCTGCTCCTGGACCACCGCGGCGAACCGCTGGTCCTGCAGGTCAAGGAGGCCCGCCCCTCCGCGCTGGTCCCGCACCTGCTGACGGCCGGTTTCGAGGTGCCGCCGCCCGGCCACGAGGGGCGCCGGGTGGTACTGGGGCAGAAGCGCATGCAGGTGGTCAGCGACATCCTGCTGGGCTGGACGACGGTCGACGGCCGGCCGTTCCAGGTACGGCAGTTCCGTAACCGCAAGGGCAGCGTCGATCCCGCCGCGCTCGCCGCCGACCAGGTCGACGACTACGGCCGTATGACCGGCGCCCTGCTGGCCCGCGCCCATTCCCACAGTGCCGACCCCCGGCTGATCGCCGGGTACTGCGGCAAGAACGAGGAACTGGACGAGGCGATGGCCGCGTTCGCCGTCGCCTACGCCGACCGCACCGAGGCGGACCACGCGGACCTGGTCGCGGCGGTGAGGTCAGGGCGGATCGCGGCGGAGCTGGGGGTGTGAGGCACGTCAGGGGCGCCGCCCGTTGCCTGCCGGGCGCCGGGCCCGGAGGCGGCTCCCGGTGGCCTACGCTGGTCGGGTGACGACCCCGGAAGCTGAGCAGTCCCAGCCGTCCCGGCCCGAGGAGCGGCTGGAGCGGGCCGTGCGGGCCGCCGAGCAGGCCCTGATCGAGTTCGAGATCGCGGTGGAGACCTTCCGCGTCGAGGTCGAGAACTTCTCCCGGCTGCACGAGCAGCGGCTCGGCCCGGTGTACGCCCGGCTCGAGGAGCTCGAGGCGCAGATCGCCGAGGCCAGGGCCGCCCGCACCGGTGACTCCGAGGACCTCCGGCGGGCCGAGGAGGCGCGGGCGAGGGTGATGCCCATCCCCGGCGTCGAGGAACTGCTGCACGGCTGGATGGACGGCCACGGTCTGTTCCCGGAGGCCGCGGCGATGCTCAACGGGCAGGAGGTACGGCCCCCGCAGCGGGTCCGCCCCAGCGAGGAGGCCCGCAAGCTCTACCGGGAACTCGCCCGCAAGGCCCACCCGGACCTGGCGCAGGAGGAGCCCGAGCGGGCGCGGCGCGAGGAGTTCATCACCCGCGTCAACGCCGCCTACGCCCGCGGCGATGAGGCACTGCTGCGGGAGCTGGCCGAGGAGTGGGCCGCGGGACCCGCCCCGGCCGAGCGGCTCCCGAGCCACGCCGAGGAGCTGTACGCCCGCCTGGAGTGGCTGGCGCAGCGCAAGGAACTGCTCACCATGGTCGCCCGTGAACTGGAGGACAGCGCGATCGCCTCCATGCTCCGCCTGGCTCCCGACGACCCCGACGCCCTCCTGGAGGAGATCGCCGAGAAGCTCCGCAGGGACGTGGCGGAGCGCGAGGCGGAACTGGCTGCGCTGCTGGCGCAGGGGTAGCCCGGCCGGTCCCGTGAGCCTCTTCGGGTAGCGTCTGGAACATGAGTTTCTCAGCTGGTGTGCCCACGGTCGGGGTCACGGACCTCAAGGACGGCGACTTCCTGCTGGACGTCCGTGAGGACGACGAGTGGCAGGCGGGTCACGCCGAGGGAGCGTTGCACATCCCCATCAGTGAGTTCGTGGCGCGGTACGGGGAGCTGACCGAGGCTGCCCCGCAGGACGGCCGGGTGAACGTGATCTGCCGCTCCGGCGGTCGTTCGGCCCAGGTCACGATGTACCTGGTCCAGCAGGGCATCGACGCGGTGAACGTGGACGGCGGTATGCAGGTCTGGGCGGCCGCGGGCCGTCCGGTCGTCACGGACCAGGGACAGCCCGGGCACGTCCTGTAGCCCGGCGCCGGGGCCTCGGCGTCGGGTTGGGCGGTCACCCCAGGGGGTGGGCCGCCAGCAGGTCCCCCAGCGTCTCCTCGTACGCCGCCGCCGGGCCGAGTGACAGCTCCAGCTGCTTGGCCCAGGCGTGGTACCGGTGCAGGGGGTAGCCGGTGTCGGCGCCGAAACCGCCGTGCAGGTGCTGCGCGGTCTGCACGACCCGCCGTACGCCGTCCGCCGCCCAGATCTTCGCCACGGCGACGTCCCCCGCGACGGGCAGCGCTCCCGGCGCTCCGGAGGCGATGCGCCACGCGGCCTGCCACAGTGTGGCCTCCATGGCCCGCAGGTCGATGTACCGGTCGGCGGCCTGCACGGCCACCGCCTGGAAGGTCGCGATCGGGTGGCCGAACTGCTCCCGCTTGCCGGTGTAGTCGCTGGTCATCCTCAGCACCCGCTCGCCCAGCCCGAGCGCGAGCGCGCACGTCCCCGTGGCCAGCAGCGCGCGCAGCCACTCCCAGGCGCCGTCGGTGTCGATGACGTCCCCGGCCGCGATCCGCGCGGACCGCAACCGCAGCTCGCCCAGCCGCTCCCCGCTGGTGGAGACCTGCTCGGCGAGCACGACGCCGTCGTGGCCGAGGGGCACCAGCGCGAGGACGGTCCTATCGGCTCCGGTGTGTGCCGGCACGACGACGAGGTCCGCGCCGTACGCCCACGGCACCGCGGTCTGCACCCCGTCCAGTACCCAGCCGTCGACGTCCCGCCGTGCCGTCACGGCGAGTTCGGCCGGGTCATGACCGGTACGGCCGTGCGCGGCGACGGTGAGTACGAGCTCGCCCCGCCCGGCGCCCGACAGCAGCCCGGCCCGCAGCTCCTCGCCGCCGTAGGCCTGTACGGCCGCCGCCGCGGCGCTGCTCTCCAGCAACGGCACCCGGGCCAGCACCTTCGCGGACTCCCGCAGCACCAGGCACAGGGCGATGGTGTCCAGGCCCGCGCCGCCGTACCCGGGGTCGAGCAGCAGGCTCAGCAGGTCGGCGTCGGCGAGCCTGGACCACAGCGCCCGGTCGAAGTCCTCGGCCACGGCGCCCGTGGTGAGCGCCGGGCTCGGCACCCCGTCCGGCGCGACGTCGGCGAACACCCCCCTGGCCGCCTCGGCCGCCGCCAGCTGCTCCTCGGTGAAGGTGAAGTCCACGGTCCTGTCCTCCTGGCGGATCCGCCCGACCGGCGGTGCTGACCTGACGGTCCGTCAAGATAGAACAGGTTCTAGAAGAAGGGAACGGGTGGGTGGGGAGCGGCGCTTCAGCGGTCGAAGTCCAGTTCGACCTTCTCCGTCACGGGATGCGACTGACAGGCCAGCACATATCCGGCCTCCGTCTCCTCCGCCTCCAGCGCGAAGTTGCGGTCCATGCGCACCTCGCCCGACACCAGGAAGGCCCGGCACGTCCCGCACACCCCGCCCTTGCAGGCATAGGGCGCATCGGGGCGGTTGCGCAGCACCGTCTCCAGGAGGGACTCGCCGTCCTGGACCGGCCAGGTGCCGCCACGCCCGTCGAGCCGGGCGGTCACGGTGCTGTGCGCGGGTGCCACGGTGACCGTCGCCGGTGCCGCACCGGCGTCCACGTGGAAGATCTCCTCGTGGATCCGGGCCCGCTCCACCCCGAGTTCCCGCAACGCCCGCTCCGCGCCCTGCACCAGTCCGTAGGGCCCGCACAGGTACCAGCCCGCCACCTCGTCCACCGGCAGCAGCGCCGGCAGCAGCCCCGTCAGCCGTTCCCGGTCCAGCCGCCCGGACGGCAGCCCCGCCTGCTGCTCCTCCCGGGACAGCACGGTGACGAGCTGCAGCCGCTCGGGGTACCGGTCCTTCAGATCGGCGACCTCCTCCAGGAACATGGTGGAGGCGGCCGTGCGGTCGCCGCGTATCAGGCAGAACCGGGCGCGGGGCTCGCGGGCCAGCAGGGTGGAGACGATCGACAGCACCGGGGTGATGCCGCTGCCGCCCACGACCGCCGCGTACAGACCGGGAGCGGGCTCCAGGGTGAACCGCCCGGCCGGGGTCATGACCTCCAGTTCGTCCCCGACGTTCACCTCTTTCAGCGCGTACGACGAGAACGCCCCGCCCTCGACCAGCCGCACCCCGACCCGCAGGGTGTGCGGCCCCACGCCGCCGGGCTCCGGGGCCGGTGAGCAGATCGAGTACGTCCGGCGGGTCTCGACCCCGTCGGCCCGGCGCCGCAGCGCGAGATGCTGGCCCGGCACGTACCGGTACTCCTCGCGCAGCTCCGGCGGGACGGTGAAGGTGAGGGCCACGGAGTCGTCGGTGAGCCGGTCGACCGCGGCCACCGGGAGCGGGTGGAAGCGGGCCATTCACAGCTCCTTGAAGTGGTCGAACGGTTCCCGGCAGGCCAGACAGCGCCGCAGTGCCTTGCAGGCGGTGGAGGAGAACCGGCTCAGCAGCTCGGTGTCGGCGGATCCGCAGTGCGGGCAGCGCACGGGCTCGGGCCCGTCGGTCGCAGCGGGTTCGCCGACGAGGGTACGGATCGGCCCCAGGGTCACGGCGACCGGCCCGGCGTCCCGGCGCACCCGTGGGGGTGCTATCCCGAACTCCCGCAGTTTGCGCCGCCCTTCGTCGGTGATGTCGTCGGTCGACCAGGCGGGCGTGAGCACCGTCCGGACGCTGACCTCGCGCATGCCGTGGGCGCGCAGTGCCTGCTCTATGTCCAGGGACATCGCCTCGATCGCCGGGCAGCCGGTGTAGGTCGGCGTCAGCTCGACGTCGACGGCGTCCGTGCCGCGCACGCGCACCGCGCGCACCACGCCCAGCTCCTGAAGGGTGAGCACGGGCAGCTCGGGGTCGGGGACCGAGCCCGCGATGCGGAGCAGCTCGGTCTCGAGGGCGGTCGCCGGCGTCACCATGACGCCCCCGGATGGCTGCGGTGCAGGTGCTGCATCTCCGCGAGCATCCGCCCGAACGGCTCCGTGTGCAGGCCCTGCCGGCCCGCGCCCGCCGACCACGCCCCGGTCCGCGGGCCCTCGGGGACCGTCAGGGTGGCCCGGCGCAGCACGTCCCCGACGGACTCGAGCCAGGCCGTCTCCAGTCCCGCCCAGTCCGCGTCCAGGCCCTCCACCGGCTGGAACATCTCGCCGGTGAACCGCCACAGCGCCTCGCACGCCCGCCGCATCCGCTCGTGGCCGGTCTCGGTACCGTCGCCGAGCCGCAGGGTCCACTGCTCGGCGTGGTCGCGGTGGTAGGCGACCTCCTTGACGGCCTTCGCCGCCAGCGGGGCGAACGGGCCGTCCCCGGCGGCCAGTTCGGCATGGAGCAGGTGCTGGTAGGTGGAGAAGTAGAGCTGGCGGACGATGGTGTGCGCGAAGTCGCCGTTCGGCTGCTCCACGAGCTGGAGGTTGGTGAAGGCGCGCTCCTCGCGCAGAAAGGCCAGTTCGTCCTCATCGCCGACCATCGACAGCAGGATCCGGGCCTGTCCCAGCAGGTCCAGCGCGATGTTGGCGAGGGCGACCTCCTCCTCCAGGACGGGAGCGTGTCCCGCCCACTCGCCCAGGCGGTGCGAGAGCACCAGGGCGTCGTCGCCGAGGGCGAGTGCGGCCGTCAGGGGCACGGCGGTCGTCGTCACAGGTGCTTCACCCCTTCCGGGATCTCGTAGAACGTCGGGTGCCGGTACGGCTTGTCGGCGGCGGGTTCGAAGAACGGGTCCTTCTCGTCGGGGGAGGACGCCGTGATCGCGGACGCGGGGACGACCCATAGGGAGACGCCCTCGCCACGCCGGGTGTACAGGTCGCGGGCGTTGCGCAGGGCCAGCTCCGCGTCCGGTGCGTGCAGGCTGCCGGCGTGGGTGTGGGAGAGCCCGCGGCGGGAGCGCACGAAAACCTCCCACAGGGGCCAGTCGGTAGAGGTCATGCTCGGCTCGCTCCTGTCCCACCGGTCTGCTCACCGGCGTGCTTGGCCGCGTAGGCCGCGGCCGCCTCCCGTACCCACGCGCCCTCGTCGTGTGCCTGGCGGCGCTGGGTGATCCGCTGTTCGTTGCATGGGCCGTTGCCCTTGAGGACGTCCTGGAACTCCGTCCAGTCGATCGCGCCGAAGTCGTGGTGCCCGCGCTCCTCGTTCCACCTCAGGTCGGGGTCGGGCAGGGTGAGGCCCAGCGACTCGGCCTGTGGGACGCAGATGTCGACGAAGCGCTGGCGCAGCTCGTCGTTGGAGTGACGCTTGATCTTCCACGCCATCGACTGCGCGGAGTGCCGCGAGGCGTCGTCGGGCGGGCCGAACATCATCAGGGACGGCCACCACCAGCGGTCCACCGCGTCCTGCGCCATCGCGTGCTGCTCCGGCGTACCGCGGCTGAGGGCGAGCAGCAGCTCGTACCCCTGGCGCTGGTGGAAGGACTCCTCCTTGCAGATGCGGACCATCGCGCGTGCGTACGGGCCGTACGAGCAGCGGCACAGGGGCACCTGGTTGGTGATGGCGGCGCCGTCCACCAGCCAGCCGATCGCGCCGACGTCGGCCCAGGTCAGGGTGGGGTAGTTGAAGATCGAGGAGTACTTCTGGCGGCCGCTGTGCAGCTTGTCGAGGAGCTCCTCCCGGCTGGTGCCCAGGGTCTCGGCCGCGCTGTACAGGTACAGGCCGTGGCCCGCCTCGTCCTGGACCTTGGCCATGAGGATGGCCTTGCGGCGCAGTGAGGGAGCGCGCGTGATCCAGTTGGCCTCCGGCTGCATCCCGATGATCTCGGAGTGGGCGTGCTGGGCGATCTGCCTGACCAGCGTCGCGCGGTAGGCGTCGGGCATCCAGTCGCGGGGCTCGATGCGCTCGTCCGCCGCCACGGCGGCCTCGAAGGCGCGCTCGTACGCCGCCGTGTCGGCGGTGTCCTGGGCGTGCCGCGCCCCGGTGGCTGTGCGCTGGGCGGCTGCTGTCGCCATGCGGTCCCCCTGACCTCGGGCTGTGCTGGGACACTGTCCCGACCGATCGTTCGGTCCGTGCGGTTCAATGGTGCGGTGAGCTGCCGTGAGGTGTCAACCGCTGTGGAAAACCGCACCCACAGGCTGTGGACAACCTCGTCCGACCTTGCTCGCCACCCTCCCTTCCGCCGTACGGCACCGCATCGGCTGTGCCTCGGGGCTGCGCCGGACGGGTGAGGCTGAGTACCGTTCCGTGCGAGCGCCGCGGACATGTGCGGGGCTCGTGGGCCGATCCGGCCCGCCCGTGGCGGTGACCTGCCCGTGGCGGGGCGGCGGCGACTTCGGCCGGTGATCTGGAAACGGGGCGGAATGGACGCGCACGACGAGGACTCGAAGGCCCCGCCGGGGCCGGACGGGTCGGACGGGACGCGCCCCCGGCCCGGGCCGGACAGCACGGACGGCCCCGGAGAGGACCGCGCCGACCGGCCCGGCCCGGTCGAGGACCGAAGGGACCGCCCCGACCCCGGAGAGGACCGCCCCGCCCCCGGCACCCCCCGCACCGGTGTCGCCGCGCTCTCCCCCCGCTACCAGGTCGGCGCCGCCCTGGCGCTCGCGGTCGTCGCGGTGACCGCCTGCGTGCATCTCGGAATGGTGTTCCTGCACGTCGCACCGGCGAACACGGTGACGAAGCAGCACGGCAGGGCGATAGACGAGTGGATCTACCCGGAGTTCGAGCAGAACTGGAAGCTGTTCGCGCCCAACCCGCTGCAGCAGAACATAGCGGTGGAGGTCCGCGCGGAGCTGTGGGCGGCGGACGGCACCGTGACGACCACCGGCTGGTACGACCTGTCGGCCCAGGACGGTGAGGCGATAGACGGCAGTCTGCTGCCCAGCCACACGGAGCAGAACGAACTGCGCCGGGCCTGGGACTTCTTCCTCGCCACGCACGGCTCCGACAACCGCCCCGTGGGCCTGCGCGGCTCCCTCTCCGAGGAGTACCTGCGCCGGATCGTGGTCAGGCGCCTGTACACCGAGGACGGCGCCGGCAAGGGCGTCGTACGGCGCGTACAGCTCCGCTCCCGCACGACCGACGTGCCGCCGCCCTCGTGGAGCCGTGAACAGGTCTCCGACAAGCCTTACTACCGGCTGCTGCCCTGGTGGACGGTGACGCGGGACGAGACCGCCGGGGGTGTGCGGTGAACCGTCTCGTGCTCTCGGCCTCGCGCGCGATCGCCCGGGTCTCGGAGGCGCCCCTCGGCCCCTACCAGTCGGCCGTGATCCGCATCGGCTTCGCCGGGACCTGGCTGCTGTTCCTGCTGCGCGAGTTCCCCCACCGCGAACAGCTCTACGGCCCGGACGGTCCCTGGAGCTGGGCCATGGCCCACAGGCTGACCTCGGACAACGGTGCCTTCACGGCCCTGATGTGGACCGACGGGCGGGCCTGGTTCGAGGTGTTCTACGTGCTCGCCGTCGTGGTGAGCGCCCTGCTCCTGCTGGGCTGGCGCACTCGTACGGCGTCCGTGCTGTTCATGGTCGGCGTGCTCTCGCTGCAGAACCGCAGTGTCTTCGTGGGCGACGGCGGCGACAACGTCCTGCACCTGATGTCGATCTACCTGGTGTTCACCCGCTGCGGCCGGGTGTGGTCCCTGGACGCCCGGCGGGAGGAGCGCGCGGCGGCCGCACACGCGCGTGGGGAGCGGGTCGCCGACCGGACGGGACCCCTCCTGTGGGCGGTGCTCGGTCTCGCGCTGACCGGGGTGACCCTGGCGGGCCGTCTGAACAGCGGCCCGCTCGTTTCCGTGCTGCTGTGGACGGTGTGGCTGGCGCAGGGACTGTGGTGGGCGGTGGGGCGCAGGGCGCGCTCGCGGGAGCCCCGGATCCTGCTGGACGTGATCGCGAACATCGTGCACAACGGTGCCCTCTTCGTGATCATGGCGGAGGCCTGCCTGATCTACGCCACGGCAGGCTGGTACAAGATCCAGGGCTCGCGCTGGCAGGACGGCACCGCCGTCTACTACCCGCTGCACCTGGAGTACTTCTCGCCCTGGCCGGCCCTCGCCGACCTGCTGTCGGCCAACGGCACCCTGGTCATGCTGGTGACCTACGGGACGGTCGTCGTACAGGTCGCCTTCCCGTTCACGCTGTTCAACCGGCGGGTGAAGAACGTCCTGCTGGCCGCGATGATGACCGAGCACGCCGTGATCGCGGTCGTTCTCGGGCTGCCCTTCTTCTCGCTGGCGATGATCGCCGCGGACTCGGTGTTCCTGCCGACGTCGTTCCTGCGCCGGCTCGGCGGCCGGGCGGCACACGCGCGTGGGCGGCTGACCCGGCGCGGCGGCCGGCACCTGCCTCCGCCGCGCTCCCCGGAGGGCCACGAGGCCGCCCACGTAGGCTTCGGGGCATGACCGACCCGCTGACCCGCTGGCGTGAGCACGCCGCCGACTGTGTGCTGCTCGACGGCTTCCACGCCCTCAAGCACGCGGTGCGCTTCGCGGCCGAGGTACCGGTCGCGGTCACCACGGACCGGCCGGCGGCGCTCGCCCTCGCCGGCGAGCTCGCCCCGGACGTCCGTGACACGCTGGACACGCTCCTGGCCGAGGTGCCGGAGGCGGTGTACGCGTCCCTGGTGCCGCGGCCGCACCCCACGGCCGTGGCGGCCCTGGCCGTACGGCCGTCCCGCGCGGCCAACCTGGAGAAGCTGGCGCACGCCCCGCGCCGCGCGCCCGTCGTGGTCCTCGACGATCCGCGCAACCTGGGCAACGCGGGCGCCGTGATCCGGCTGGCCGCCGGCTTCGGGGCGACCGGGGTCGTCACCACGGGCACGCTCGACCCCTGGCACCCCACGGTGGTGCGCGGCGGGGCGGGGCTGCACTTCGCGACCGCCGTGGAGCGGCTGGCCGTGGCCGAGCTGCCGTCCGGGCCGCTGTTCGCCCTCGACCCGGAGGGCGAGGACCTCCGGGGCCTGAAGCTGCCGGACGACGCGGTGCTCGCCTTCGGCTCGGAGCGCAGCGGCCTGTCCGCCGAGCTGCGCGCCCGTACCGACCACCTGGTGTCCCTGCCGATGCGCCCCCAGGTCTCCAGCTACAACCTCGCGACCAGTGTGGCCATGACGCTGTACCACTGGAGCGCCACCGGGGGCGCACCCGCCTGAGCCGGATCCGGCCCGGACCAGGCCCTACGCCTCCCGGCGGACCTCCACCACCCGGAAGCGGTTCGCGACGAAGGCGCCGTCGCACAGAGCGGCGTTGGCCGACGGGTTGCCGCCGGAGCCGTGGAAGTCGGAGAAGGCGGCCGTCTGGTTGACGTACACCCCGCCGGTGAGGTTGAGGGACAGCTGGGCGGCCTCCTCCAGACACACCTCCTCGATCGCACGTTCCACCTCCTGGTCGGTGGTGTACGCACCGACCGTCATCGCGCCCTTCTCGCGGACCGTGCGCCGCAGCAGCTCCACCGCGTCCGTCGCCGAGTCGACGGCGACGGCGAAGGAGACGGGGCCGAAGCACTCGCTCATGTAGGCGGCCTCGTCGTCCGGCTTGGCGCCGTCCAGCTTGACGATCACCGGGGTGCGCACGACCGCCGCCGGGAATTCGGGGTTGGTGATCTCGCGGGAGGCGAGAGCGACCTCGCCGAGGCCCGCCGCGGCCTCCAGACGGGCCTTCACGTCCGGGTTGACGATCGCCCCGAGCAGGGCGTTCGCGCGCGCGTCGTCCCCGAGCAGGCCGTCGACCGCGCGGGCGAGGTCGGCGACCACCTCGTCGTAGGTCTTGGGGCCCTGGTCGGTGCGGATGCCGTCGCGCGGGACGAGCAGGTTCTGCGGGGTGGTGCACATCTGGCCGCTGTACAGGGACAGCGAGAACGCCAGGTTGGAGAGCATCCCCTTGTAGTCGTCGGTCGACTCCACGATCACCGTGTTGACGCCGGCCTTCTCGGTGTACACCTGCGCCTGGCGGGCGTTGGCCTCGAGCCAGTCGCCGAACGCCGTGGAGCCCGTGTAGTCGATGATCCGGATCTCCGGGCGGGTGGCCAGCGTCTTGGCGATGCCCTCGCCGGGGCGTTCGGCGGCCAGGGCGACCAGGTTCGGGTCGAAGCCGGCCTCGGCGAGCACCTGACGGGCGACCTGGACGGTGAGTGCGAGCGGCAGCACCGCGCGCGGGTGGGGCTTGACCAGCACCGCGTTGCCGGTGGCCAGGGAGGCGAACAGGCCCGGGTAGCCGTTCCAGGTCGGGAAGGTGTTGCAGCCGATGAGCAGCGCGACGCCGCGCGGGACCGGCGTGAAGTGCTTGGTGAGCACCAGCGGGTCGCGCTTGCCCTGCGGCTTGGTCCACTCCGCGGCGTCGGGGGTGCGCACCTGCTCCGCGTAGGCGTACGCCACCGCCTCCAGGCCGCGGTCCTGGGCGTGTGGGCCGCCCGCCTGGAACGCCATCATGAACGCCTGGCCGGAGGTGTGCATGACCGCGTGCGCGAACTCGTGCGTCCGGTCGCTGATCCGCTTCAGGATCTCCAGGCAGACCACGGCCCTGGTCTCCGCGCCCGCGTCCCGCCACGCCCCCTGCCCGGCCCGCATCGCGGGCAGCAGGGTGTCGGCGTCCGCGTGCGGGTAGGTGACGCCGAGCTCGATGCCGTAGGGGGAGACCTCGCCGCCCACCCAGTCGTCCGTGCCGGGCTGGCCGAGGTCGATGCGGCTGCCCAGGACGGCGTCGAAGGCGGCCTTGCCCGCTGCCGCGTCCAGGCTGCCGTTCTCGCCGTACGCCTTCGGGTGCTCGGGGTGGGGCGACCAGTACGCGCGTGTGCTGATCGCCTTCAGCGCCTGGTCGAGGGTGGGCCGGTGCTTGGCGATCAGTTCGTGTGCGGTCGGTTCGGCGGCCATGCGGGACCAACTCCTCGTCTCAAGAGCTCTCCGTCGAGCTCATGACCTGGGCGGAAACAGAACAACCATGGGCAGGAACAGCCGGACAGAGTTAGAGTAACCGAACGATCGGTCGGGACAAGGGGGTCCGCCGCATCTGTGGAAAACCCCGTGCGGGAGGATCGCGCCCATGACAGCACTCGACCTCAGCAGCCCCGTGGCCGTGGTCGGCACCGGCACCATGGGCCAGGGCATAGCCCAGGTCGCGCTGGTGGCGGGCCAGCCCGTGCGGCTGTACGACGCCGTACCGGGGCGTGCCCAGGAGGCGGCCACCGCGATCGGCGCACGTCTGGACCGGCTCGTGGCGAAGGGCCGGCTCACCGGCGCCGAACGGGACGCCGCCCGTGACCGGCTCCGGCCGGCCGGTAGCCTCGCCGAACTCGCCGACTGCACCCTGGTCGTCGAAGCGGTCCTGGAACGGCTGGACGTCAAGCAGGAGCTCTTCCGCGAACTGGAGGGCATCGTCGCCGAGGACTGCCTGCTCGCCACCAACACCTCCTCCCTGTCGGTGACGGCCATCGGCGGCGCGCTGCGGGTCGCGGGGCGTTTCGTGGGTCTGCACTTCTTCAACCCCGCCCCGCTGATGCCGCTGGTGGAGGTCGTCTCCGGGTTCGCCACCGACGTCACCTCGGCCACGCGCGCGTACGAGACCGCCCGCGCCTGGGGCAAGACCCCGGTGGCCTGCGCCGACACCCCGGGCTTCATCGTCAACCGCATCGCCCGCCCGTTCTACGCGGAGGCGTTCGCCGTCCTGGAGGCCCAGGCCGCCGACCCGGCGACCATCGACGCGGTCCTGCGCGAGTGCGGCGGTTTCCGGATGGGCGCGTTCGAGCTGACGGACCTCATCGGACAGGACGTCAACGAGTCCGTCACCCACTCCGTGTGGCAGTCCTTCTTCCAGGACGTCCGTTTCACGCCCTCGCTCGCCCAGCGCCGCCTGGTCGAGTCCGGCCGCCTGGGCCGCAAGACCGGGCAGGGCTGGTACGACTACGCCGAGGAGGGCGAACGCCCCGAGCCGCACACCGCCGAGAAGGAGCAGGCACCCGCCTACGTCGTCGCCGAGGGCGACCTGGGCCCGGCGGCCGAACTGCTCACGCTGATCCGAGAGGCGGGCATCCAGGTCCGCGAGGAGGACGAGGACCACGGCACCCGCCTGATCCTCCCCAGCGGCGGCCAGCTGGTGCTCGCCGACGGGCAGACCTCCGTCGAGTTCCGCGACGTCGTCTACTTCGACCTCGCCCTCGACTACCGCCGTGCCACCCGGGTCGCCCTGTCCGCCTCCCAGGACACCTCGCCGCAGACCCTGCGCGAGGCCACCGGCCTCTTCCAGGCGCTCGGCAAGGACGTCAGCATCGTCGGGGACGTCCCCGGCATGATCGTCGCCCGTACGGTGGCCCGGATCGTCGACCTCGCGCACGACGCCGTCGCCAAGGGCGTGGCCACCGAGGAGGACATCGACACGGCGATGTGCCTGGGCGTCAACTACCCTCTCGGCCCCTTCGAGTGGAGCCGCAGACTCGGCCGCGGCTGGGCCTACGACCTGCTGGACGACCTGCACCTGCGCGACCCCTCCGGACGCTACGCGCCGTCCCTCGCGCTCTACCGGCACGCGTACGCCACCGAGAAGCGGGAGGGCGCGTGATGACCACCGCCAAACGCGACCCGTACACCCCCGAGAGCCTGCTCTCGGTCGCCGTGGGGGTCTTCAACGAGCGCGGTTACGACGGCACCTCCATGGAGCACCTGTCCAAGGCGGCCGGCATCTCCAAGTCGTCGATCTACCACCACGTGACCGGCAAGGAGGAGCTGCTGCGCCGCGCCGTCAGCCGGGCGCTGGACGGCCTCTTCGGGATCCTCGACGAGGAGCACGCGCGCGAGGGGCGGCCCGCGGACCGCCTGGAGCACGTCGTCCGGCGCATGGTCGAGGTGCTGCTGGCCGAGCTGCCGTACGTGACGCTGCTGCTGCGCGTGCGCGGGAACACCGCCACCGAGCGCTGGGCGCTGGAGCGGCGGCGCGACTTCGACCACCGGGTGGCCGACCTGCTGAAGGCGGCGGCGAAGGACGGGGACGTGCGCGGCGACGTGGAGGTGCGTCTGGCGACCCGGCTGGTCTTCGGGATGATCAACTCGATCGTGGAGTGGTACCGCCCCGACGGGCGCGGCACGGGCGCGCGCGAGGTGTCCGACGCGGTGGTGCGGCTGGTCTTCTCGGGGCTGCGCAGCGAACGCTGACACCCGGGCCCGCGGGGTCAGCCCTCCGGCTCCAGGTCCTCCTCCTCGAACACCAGCAGGGTGCGGGTGCTGAGCACCTCCGGGATGGCCTGGAGCCGGGTGAGCACCAGCTCGCGCAGGGCCCTGTTGTCGGGCGTGTGCACCAGGAGCAGAACATCGAAGTCGCCGCCCACCAGGGCGATGTGCGAGGCGCCCGGCAACTGTCTGAGCTGCTCGCGCACGGTGCGCCAGGTGTTCTGCACGATCTTCAGGGTGATGTACGCCGACGTGCCGTGGCCCGCCCGCTCGTGGTCGACGCGGGCACCGAAACCCCGGATCACCCCGTCCTCGATGAGGCGGTTGATCCGCGCGTACGCGTTGGCGCGGGAGACGTGGACGCGTTCGGCGACGGACCGTATCGAGGCGCGGCCGTCCGCCTGGAGCATCCGCAGGATGTCCTGGTCGACGGCGTCCAGCGGACGTGGTGGCGGCAGGACGGCATCGGACTCCGGGCCTGCGGCCATTTGTTCAGATGCCATGTCCCCCCACCTTCCCGTCGTGGACGCCCTGCGTTCATTGCAGGCTGTGGAGAACCGTTTGTCCACAGCCTCGGGGGCCCTGTAGCCAAAATGTGCCGACGACCGAACAATCGGTAGGTGAGGCGGGTCAGTGCCGACGCGCCTTCCCGAGCTCGCACGAGGAGGTGCCGTCATGACGGTCATGGAGCAGCGAGGCGCGTACCGGCCATCGCCGCCGCCCGCCTGGCAGCCCCGCACGGACCCCGCGCCGCTGCTGCCCGACGCCGAGCCCTACCGCGTCCTCGGCACCGGGGCCGCCGCCAAGACCGACCCGGAACTGCTGCGTCTGCTCTACGCCCATCTGGTGCGCGGCCGGCGGTACAACACGCAGGCCACCGCACTCACCAAGCAGGGCCGTCTCGCCGTCTACCCCTCCAGCACCGGGCAGGAGGCGTGCGAGGTCGCCGCCGCGCTCGCCCTGCGGGAACAGGACTGGCTCTTCCCCAGCTACCGCGACACGCTGGCCGCCGTGGTCCGCGGCGTCGACCCCGTCGAGGCCCTCACCCTGCTGCGCGGCGACTGGCACACCGGCTACGACCCCTACGAGCACCGCGTCGCCCCGCTGTGCACCCCCCTCGCCACCCAGCTCCCGCACGCCGTCGGCCTCGCGCACGCCGCCCGGCTCAAGGGCGACGACGTGGTGGCGCTCGCCCTGGTCGGCGACGGCGGCACCAGCGAGGGCGACTTCCACGAGGCGCTGAACTTCGCCGCCGTCTGGCAGGCCCCGGTCGTCTTCCTCGTCCAGAACAACGGCTTCGCCATCTCGGTGCCGCTCGCCCAGCAGACCGCGGCGCCCTCGCTGGCCCACAAGGCGGTCGGGTACGGCATGCCGGGCCGCCTGGTCGACGGCAACGACGCGGCCGCCGTGCACGAGGTCCTCAGCGACGCCGTGCGGCACGCGCGTGCGGGCGGCGGCCCCACCCTCGTGGAGGCGGTGACGTACCGCATCGACGCCCACACCAACGCCGACGACGCCACCCGCTACCGCGGCGACGCCGAGGTGGCGGCCTGGCGCGAGCACGACCCGGTGCAACTGCTGGAACGCGAGCTCACCACCCGTGGCCTGCTCGACGAGGACGGCATCAGGGCCGCACGCGAGGACGCCGAGGCGATGGCCGCCGACCTGCGCGAACGCATGAACCGGGACCCGGAACTCGACCCCATGGACCTGTTCGCCCACGTGTACGCCGAGCCCACTGCGCAGCTGCGGGAGCAGCGCGACCTGCTGCGGGCCGAGCTGGACGCCGAGCAGGAAGGCGGTGACCGATGACCACCGTCGCCGTCAAGCCCGCCACCATGGCGCAGGCCCTCACGCGCGCGCTGCGCGACGCGATGGCCGCCGATCCCGCCGTACACGTCATGGGCGAGGACGTCGGTGCCCTCGGCGGGGTCTTCCGGGTCACCGACGGGCTCGCCAAGGAGTTCGGCGAGGACCGCTGCGCGGACACCCCGCTGGCCGAGGCGGGCATCCTCGGCACGGCCGTCGGCATGGCCATGTACGGGCTGCGCCCGGTCGTGGAGATGCAGTTCGACGCGTTCGCGTACCCCGCGTTCGAGCAGATGGTCAGCCACGTCTCGCGGATGCGGAACCGTACCCGCGGCCGGATGCCCCTGCCGATCACCGTTCGTGTCCCTTATGGGGGCGGCATCGGCGGCGTCGAGCACCACAGCGACTCCTCCGAGGCGTACTACATGGCGACTCCGGGGCTCCATGTCGTCACGCCCGCCACCGTCGCCGACGCCTATGGGCTGCTGCGCGAGGCCATCGCCTCGGACGACCCGGTGCTCTTCCTCGAACCCAAGCGGCTGTACTGGTCGAAGGACTCCTGGAATCCCGAGGCCCCGCAGACCGTGGAGCCGATCGGCCGCGCGGTGCTGCGGCGCGCGGGCCGGAGCGCCACGCTCATCACCTACGGGCCGTCCGTGCCCGTCTGCCTGGAGGCCGCCGAGGCGGCCCTGGCCGAGGGCTGGGACCTCGAAGTCGTCGACCTGCGCTCCCTGGTGCCGTTCGACGACGAGACGGTCGCCGCGTCGGTACGGCGCACCGGGCGCGCGGTCGTCGTGCACGAGTCGGGCGGGTTCGGCGGGCCGGGCGGGGAGATCGCGGCCCGCGTCACGGAGCGCTGCTTCCACCATCTGGAGGCGCCGGTGCTGCGCGTGGCCGGGTTCGACGTGCCCTACCCGCCGCCCATGCTGGAGCGGCACCACCTGCCCGGCGTCGACCGGATCCTGGACGCCGTGGCGCGTCTGCAGTGGGAGGCCGAGGGCTGATGGCACACGCTTCTCATATGCACAGCCTGGAGTTCAAGCTGCCCGACCTCGGGGAGGGGCTGACCGAGGCAGAGATCGTACGTTGGCTTGTAGAGGTCGGAGACCTCGTCGCCGTCGACCAGCCGGTCGTCGAGGTCGAGACGGCCAAGGCGATGGTCGAGGTCCCCTGCCCGTACGGCGGCGTCGTCACCGCCCGCTTCGGCGAGGAGGGTACGGAACTGCCCGTCGGGGCGCCGCTGTTGACGGTGGCCGTGGGGCCCGCGGCCGACGGCGGGAGCACCGGCGGCTCGGGCAACGTCCTCGTCGGCTACGGCACTTCGGAGGCACCGGCGCGGCGCCGCAGGGTGCGGCCGGTCGTCGCCGCCGACGGGAAGGCCAGGAGCTCCGATCCGGCGCCTCTCGCCCCCGCCCCCGCCGCCCCGGAGCCCGTCGAGGGACCGGTCCCCGTGATCTCCCCGCTGGTGCGCCGACTGGCCCGCGACAACGGCCTGGACCTGCGCCGGCTGCCCGGATCCGGGCCCGACGGGCTGATCCTGCGAGCCGATGTCGAGAACGCCCTGCGGACCAAGGCCGCCCCCGCCGCCCCCGTGGCGGAGGAACCACCCGCCCGGGTCTCGCCCGCCCGTGACGGCGCCCGCACCCCTCTCAAGGGGGTTCGCGGTGCCGTCGCCGACAAGCTCTCCCGCAGCCGCCGGGAGATCCCGGACGCCACCTGCTGGGTCGACGCGGACGCGACCGAACTCATGCGGGCGCGGGCCGCGATGAACGCGGGCACGGCACCGAAGATCTCCCTGCTCGCGCTGCTCGCCCGAATCTGCACCGCGGCCCTCGCCCGGTTCCCCGAGCTGAACTCCTACGTCGACACCGACGCCCGCGAGGTCGTCCAGGTGGAGCAGGTCCACCTCGGGTTCGCCGCGCAGACCGATCGCGGGCTGGTGGTGCCCGTCGTCCGGGACGCCCACGAGCGCGACGCCGAGTCCCTCAGCGCCGAGTTCGCCCGGCTGACCGAGGCGGGCCGGGCCGGGACGCTGACACCCGGTGAACTCACCGGCGGGACCTTCACGCTGAACAACTACGGAGTGTTCGGCGTCGACGGCTCCACGCCGATCATCAACCATCCCGAGGCGGCCATGCTCGGCGTCGGCCGCATCGTGCCCAAGCCCTGGGTGCACGAGGGCGAGCTGGCGGTGCGGCAGGTCGTCCAGCTCTCGCTCACCTTCGACCACCGGGTGTGCGACGGCGGCACGGCCGGCGGCTTCCTGAGGTACGTGGCGGACTGCGTGGAACAGCCCGCGATGCTGCTGCGCACCCTGTGACGGACGGCAACTCCGGAAGAAGGGACCCACGGGACATACTCGGGGAGTGACCGACAACGCCCCCGCCGCCGGGACCGCCGGGACGCACGACAACGCCGGGCCCCCCGGGCCGTACGACGCCGTCGTGCTCGCCGGCGGGGCCGCCCGGCGGCTCGGCGGGGCCGACAAGCCGGCTGTGCGGGTCGGGGGCCGCCCGCTGCTCGACCGGGTGCTCGCGGCCTGCGCCGACGCGGCCGTGACCGTGGTCGTGGCCGACCCCCGCCCCACCGTCCTGCCGGTGCGGTGGGCCCGGGAGGAGCCCCCCGGCGGCGGGCCGGTGGCCGCGCTCGACGCCGGGCTGCGGCACACCACGGCCGAGCACCTCGTGGTTCTCTCCGCCGACCTGCCGTTCCTCGGAACGCCCACGGTGCGGCGGCTGCTGGCCGCCCTGCGCACCACCACGGCCGAGGGCGCTCTGCTCACCGACGCGGACGGCCGCGACCAGCCACTCGTGGCCGCGTACCGCACGGCCGCCCTGCGCCGCGAGCTGACGGCCCTCAAGAGCGTCCACGGCGGCCTCACCGGGCTGCCCCTGCGTCGGTTGACCGGCGCGCTGGAACTCACCCGCGTCCCGGATCCCGTCGCCTCCTTCGACTGCGACACCTGGGACGACATCGCCGCCGCCAGGGCACGGATCAGGGAGCATGGACACGTGTTGGATGAATGGATCTCCGCAGTCAAGGACGAGCTGGGCATCGACCTGGACGTCGACACCGGCGCCCTGCTCGACCTCGCCCGTGACGCCGCGCACGGCGTGGCCCGGCCCGCCGCACCGCTGACCACCTTCCTCGTCGGCTATGCCGCCGCCCAGGGCAAGGGAGGCCCCGAAGCGGTCGCCGAGGCCACCCGCAAGGCCGCGGCGCTGGCCCTGCGCTGGGAGGAAGAGAACAGTCCCGCCCAGCCCGCCCCCGGCCCGGACGCCGGATGACCGCCCGCGCGACCCGGACCGGCGAGCGGACCGGGAACGCCGGGAACGCCGGGAACGCCGAGGAATCGGACGACCTCGACGTCGAGGAGGCGCTCGCCCTCGTGAGGGAACCCCGCGAAGACAACGGTCCCGCCGAGGGCGGTCGCACCCCCGCCGGCCGGTCCCCCGCGCCGGCGGCCCAGGACGGGCCCGCCACCGGCGACCGTCACCAGGCCGTCCCCTGGGGCCGGGCCCGCGAGACCGCCGCCCGCGCCGCCCGGACAGGTGGCCGCCGCCCCCCGGTCTCCGTCTCCTTGGCGGACGCTCTCGGACTGACGCTGGCCGCCCCCCTCACCGCCCTCACGGACCTGCCCTCCTTCGACACCTCCGCGATGGACGGCTGGGCCGTCGCGGGACCGGGTCCCTGGCACGTCCGGGAGGAGGGCGTCCTGGCCGGGCACACACTGCCGGAGCCGCTGACGGACGGAGAGGCGGTACGGATCGCCACCGGCGCCCGTATCCCGCCGGACACCACCGCCGTACTGCGCAGCGAGCACGGCCGCACCGACGCCAAGGAGCGGCTGCACCCCACGCGCGAGATGCACCACGGCCAGGACATCCGCCCGCGTGGCCAGGAATGCCGCAGCGGCGACCAACTGCTGCCCGTCGGCACCCTCGTCACCCCCGCCGTCCTGGGGCTGGCCGCCGCCGCCGGATACGACACCCTCACGGCCGTTCCCCGGCCCCGCGCCGAGATCCTCGTCCTCGGCGACGAGCTGCTCGACACGGGCCTTCCGCACGACGGACTCATCCGTGACGCGCTCGGCCCGATGCTGCCGCCCTGGCTGCGCGCCCTCGGCGCCGAGGTCACCCGGGTGCGTCGACTCGGCGACGACGCCAAGGCCCTGCACAGGGCCGTCACCTCCAGCGACGCCGACCTCATCGTGACCACCGGAGGCACCGCCTCCGGCCCCGTCGACCACGTCCACCCCACGCTGCGCCGCATCGGTGCCGAACTCCTCGTCGACGGCGTCGAGGTGCGCCCCGGCCACCCCATGCTGCTGGCCCGCACCAAGGAGGGTCAGCACCTCGTCGGCCTGCCCGGCAACCCCCTCGCGGCCGTCTCCGGCCTGCTCACGCTCGCCGAACCACTGCTGCGCACCCTCGCCGCGCGCCCGGCCCCCGAGCCCTACACGCTGCCGCTGCGGGACACGGTGCACGGCCACCCGCACGACACCCGGCTCATCCCCGTAGTGCTGCGCGGCGATCACGCCGTGCCGCTGCACTACAACGGCCCCGCGATGCTGCGCGGTATCGCGGCCGCCGACGCGCTCGCCGTCGTCCCCCCGGGCGGGGCACGGCAGGACCAGGAGACGGAGCTGCTCGATCTGCCGTGGGCGGCCGCCGGAATCGGGGTGTGTTTCACGTGAAACCACCGGGCCCTGCCGACGCCGACCGCGACTGCGTGGGCCGGACCGGGCGGGGGCCGGTGCGAGGAGTAGCGTCGCCGCTATGCATGCGATCACGATTCCCGAACCTGGTGGGCCCGAGGCGTTGGTGTGGGACGAGGTCCCCGATCCGGTACCCGGAGAGGGCGAAGTGCTGGTCGAGGTGGTGGCCGGCGCCGTCAACCGCGCGGACATCCTGCAGCGGCAGGGCCACTACGATCCGCCTCCCGGCGCGCCCGCGTACCCCGGCCTGGAGTGCTCCGGCCGGATCGCGGCGCTGGGGCCCGGTGTCGGCGGCTGGTCGGTCGGCGACGAGGTGTGCGCGCTGCTCGCGGGCGGCGGCTACGCCGAGAAGGTCGTCGTCCCGGCCGGGCAGCTCCTGCCCCTGCCCGAGGGCATCGGTCTGAAGCAGGCCGCCGCGCTGCCCGAGGTGGTCTGCACGGTCTGGTCGAACGTCTTCATGGTCGCCCATCTGCGCCCGGGCGAGACGCTGCTCGTGCACGGCGGTTCCAGCGGCATCGGCACGATGGCGATCCAGCTCGCCAAGGCGGTCGGCGCGAAGGTCGCGGTCACGGCCGGCACCAAGGAGAAGCTGGACTTCTGTGCCGAGCTCGGCGCCGACATCCTCATCAACTACCGGGAGCAGGACTTCGTCGCCGAGGTCAAGAAGGCCACCGGCGGCGCGGGTGCCGACGTCATCCTCGACAACATGGGCGCCAAGTACCTGGACCGCAACGTCAAGGCCCTCGCCGTCAACGGCCGGCTCGCCGTCATCGGACTGCAGGGCGGAGCCAAGGGCGAGCTGAACCTCGGCGCGCTGCTCACCAAGCGGGCCGCGATCAGCGCCACCTCACTGCGCGCCCGCCCGCTCGACGAGAAGGCGGCCATCGTCGCGGCCGTGCGCGAGCATGTCTGGCCGCTGTTCGGCGGAGGCCATGTCCGCCCCGTCATCGACCGCGAAGTGCCGATGCCCGAGGCGGCCGAGGCCCACCGGGTGGTGGAGGCGAGCGGCCACATGGGCAAGGTGCTGCTCGTGACGCCCTGACCGGACGACCGGACAGGGACCAGGGCCGCGCGAGCCCTGGTCGCGCCGTCAGTCGCGCCGCACCCGCAGTCCCAGGAACGCCAACCCCAGGCCCAGCCCGATGAGGACCAGGCCGCTGCCCAGCGGCAGGATCCGGACCAGGGGCTCGACGGTGTCCTCGCCGCCGGCGACGGTCCGGTCCCCGGGCCGCGACGACGGCGAGGAGGGGACCAGACCGGCATCCCCGGGAGACGGGGAGGCGGCGGCGGTGTCCGCACCGCCGTCCGGCGGCTCCTGCGTGGTCCCCGCCTCGTCCCGCGGTTCGTCGCCCGCCTCGTCCCGCGGGTCCGGGTCTTCCTGAGCGGTGTCCTGCGGGACGGACGTCGGGTCGTCGTCCCCCTCGAACTCCACGGCGGGCGCCTCCGGTCGTCCGGGTCGCTGGCGCCCTTCACCGGCCCGGCTGCCGGCCCGGGACGGACTGGCGGAGGGGGAGGACGAGGGGCTGGGGGAGCGCGTGGCGGAGGCCGAGGGCGTGGGCCCGGCGCCGTGCGACGCGGTGGCGCCGTACAGCAGGACGACCGCGGCGAGGAGCAGCGGCAGTGGTGCCACGCGGAATGTGAAGCGCAGCCATGGAGTCACGTCGGTGACCTCCCGGAGCCCAGTCGGCAAGACCGTCGCGAACAAGCGTCACATTCACCTGTCAACCCGGCATTCCGGATTGGGCCGACGGGTCTACAGGGTGGATCAGCGTCAGGGGAGGGCACCACGGTGGTGAGGTGCAGGCGTGCGAGAGAATGGCGGCATGGAGATGCCGAGGAACGATAGGTCGCCGGAGAACCCGCAGATCCTGGTCGTGGGCCAGGACGGAATGGCGCTCGGTGGCGGTGGTGGGGACGACGACTCCCGCGAGACCCCGGTGACGGAGCAGGTGGAGCAGCCGGCCAAGGTCATGCGGATCGGCAGCATGATCAAGCAGCTGCTGGAGGAGGTCCGGGTGGCGCCTCTGGACGAGGCCAGCCGGGTCCGGCTCAAGGAGATCCACGCGAGCTCGGTGAAGGAGCTGGAGGACGGTCTGGCCCCGGAGCTCGTCGAGGAGCTCGAGCGGCTCTCCCTGCCGTTCACCGACGAGGCGACCCCCAGCGACGCGGAACTGCGTATCGCGCAGGCCCAGTTGGTGGGCTGGCTGGAGGGGCTCTTCCACGGGATCCAGACCACCCTGTTCGCGCAGCAGATGGCCGCGCGGGCCCAGCTGGAGCAGATGCGCCGCGCGCTCCCGCCCGGGGTGAGCCTGGACGGTGGCGACGACGTCCGTGGCGGCGGCCGAACGGGCGGCCCGTACCTGTAGGGCAACCGCGACACGAAGGGCCCGGCCGGGAAGCCGGGCCCTTTGCCGTACCGGTTGCCTTACCAGCGGTCAGCCGGTGGGCGGGTTGCCGGTCGACACCCTGATCTCGATCGTCGGCATGTCCTTCGGGTCGACGTCCGTGCCGGCGGTGGGGAACTGCCCCATGACCGCGCCCTGGCCGTAGGTGTTCTCGTCGACCTTGACTTCCTTCATCTGCCAGCCCGCGGCCTGGAAGCACTCTTTGACCGACTGGATGTACTTGAACTTGAAGTTCGGGACCTGCACCTTGGCCGGGTCGTTGTACGACTCCTCCGGCTCCGTGCACTCGCTGGTGTCGATCGTCTTCGAGGTGTCCGGGCCGCGGTGACCCGAGGCCTGGGACGGCGTGGCAGCGGCCGGGGAGCTCGAGCCGCCGCCCTTGGCGTCGTCGTCGCTGCCGCCCCCGTGCACGACCAGTGCGACGACCAGGCCGACCACCGCGAGCAGGGACACCGCGACCGAGCCGATGATCACCGGCCGGTTTCCCCTGCCGCCGCCCGGTCCGGGGGACTGCACGGCGGTCTGGGGCGTGAGGTCGTACGGCGGCGGGGTCGCGGGCGCCTGCTGCCCGTACCCCACCGGCGGCGGGGTCCGGTAGCCGCCCTGCTGCGGATAGCCGTACGACGGTGCGCCGTAGGGGGTCGGGGCGGGAGCCGGCTGGTAGGGGGTCTGCACGGGCCCGGTGGCCGCCGGGGCCGCCTGGTCGACCGGCGGGAACACCGCGGAGCCGACGCCCGCGCCGCTCTGCGTGGGGGCGGCGCCCGGCACGATGCTCGGTGCGGCCGGCTGCAGGGAGGCGGCGACGCGCAGGCACTCGTCGCGCATGGCCTCGGCGGTCGGGAACCGCTCGTTCGGGTTCTTCTTCAGTGCGCGGGCGACCAGCGCGTCCACCGCGGGCGGCAGTGAGCGGTTGATCGAGGAGGGTGCCACCGGCTCCTCCTGCACATGCGCGTACGCGATGGCCAGGGGTGAGTCGGCGTTGAACGGCAGCTGTCCGGTGACCAGCTGGAACAGCATGATCCCGACCGAGTACAGGTCGGAGCGGGCGTCCACGCCCCGGCCGAGCGCCTGCTCCGGCGACAGGTACTGCGGGGTGCCGACGACCATGCCGGTCTGTGTCATCGAGGTGACGCCGGACTGCATGGCGCGGGCGATGCCGAAGTCCATGACCTTGACGACACCGCGCTTGGTCACCATCACATTGCCCGGCTTGATGTCCCGGTGGACCAGTCCGCTCTCGTGGCTGATCTCCAGCGCGGCCAGCACGTCCGCGGTGACCTTCAGCGCCTTGTCGGCGGGCATGGCGCCGTGCTGCCTGATGTCCTCGTCGAGGACCGAGCCCAGCGGGCGGCCCTCGACGAACTCCATGACGATGTACGGGGTGGTCGTCCCGTCGAGGGAGTCCTCGCCCGTGTCGAAGACCGAGACGATGTTGGTGTGCGTGAGCTTGGCCACTGCCTGGGCCTCGCGGCGGAAGCGCTCGCGGAAGGCCTGTTCCCGCCCCAGCTCGGTGTGCAGTGTCTTGATGGCGACCTGACGGTCCAGTACGGCGTCATACGCCAGGTGCACCGACGCCATGCCGCCTTCGCCGAGCAGGTCGCGCAACTGGTAGCGGCCGCCGGCGAGAGCCCGCCCCGCGTACCGGCCCTGTGGGCCGTCCTGGCTCATGTGCTGCGTCCCCCATAGCCGCCGGTGACCGGAAACCGGTGACCCCGCGTCCACTGATCCAATGTGCTATTCCCGGCCAAGTCTGCCCCAGGGCCGTGGCACGTCAAGCGCGGTGCCCGTTCCGTGACCGTAAGCGAAAGAAGCGTCGCGGAAGCGTTACAGCGGGGGTACGTCAGGTACACAGAATTTGCAAGACAGCGCGTGCTAGAGGTTTGATGACCGGTCCGTCTCGGGCCGGTCCCGGATCCGATCCCGGACCGGAGGCTTGCGCGGAGGCTGTAGCGTGGCCGACGGAGACCGTAACAACACCGCGCGCACCGCGGGCAGAAACGACGGCGAGGACCGATGGCACAGACGCACAGCGCCCAGGGCCCGTCCGACCCCGAGGCGTCTGGCGGCGGCATGTCAGAGACGCCGGAGATGTGGGGCAACGGAGGGCTCGTCGGCGACGGCAGGTACCGGCTGACCCACAGGCTCGGACGGGGCGGCATGGCCGAGGTCTTCGCGGCCGAGGACGTACGCCTGGGCCGGACGGTCGCCGTGAAGCTGCTCCGCGCGGACCTGGCCGAGGACCCGGTCTCCAAGGCCCGCTTCACCCGCGAGGCACAGTCGGTGGCCGGGCTCAACCACCATGCGATCGTCGCCGTGTACGACTCCGGCGAGGACTTCGTCGGCGGCCAGTCGGTGCCGTACATCGTGATGGAGCTGGTCGAGGGCCGCACCATCCGCGACCTGCTGCTGAACGCGGAGGCTCCGGGCCCCGAGCAGGCCCTGATCATCGTCTCCGGGGTCCTGGAGGCGCTGGCCTACTCGCACCAGCACGGCATCGTGCACCGCGACATCAAGCCCGCCAACGTCATCATCACGGACAACGGCGCCGTCAAGGTGATGGACTTCGGCATCGCCCGCGCCCTGCACGGGGCGTCCACGACGATGACGCAGACCGGCATGGTCATGGGCACCCCGCAGTACCTCTCCCCGGAGCAGGCGCTCGGCAAGGCCGTCGACCACCGCTCCGACCTGTACGCCACGGGCTGTCTGCTGTACGAACTCCTCGCGCTGCGGCCCCCGTTCACCGGTGAGACCCCGCTGTCGGTGGTCTACCAGCATGTGCAGGACAAGCCGGTGCCGCCGTCGCAGGTCACCGAGAGCTGCCCGCCGGAACTCGACGGCCTCGTCGTGCGCTCGCTGGCCAAGGAGCCGGACGACCGCTTCCAGACGGCGGAAGAGATGCGCGGCATGGTCCAGTACGGCCTGCAGATGCTGTACGACCAGGGCGGTCACACGGGCACCTGGAACACCGGCCCGGTGGACGTGCACGACGGCCGGCGCACCGCGGCGGTCGGTCTCGCCGGTACGACCGTGATGCCGCACTCCGCGGACGCCTCGGGCACCGCGCAGATCCCGCAGACGATCCTGCCCGCCGGGTACGGCAGCGGCGACGACGGCGGCTTCGAGGGGCACGGCAACAAGGGCAGCGGCCGCGGCAAGCTGTGGGTCCTCGCCGTGCTCGCGGTGATCGCCGTCGTGGCCGGCGTCGCGCTGGCGCTGCATCACACGGGCAACGACAGCGGCGGTCCGGGCACCAAGGAGTCGCCGACGAGCACGCACTCCCGCAAGGAGTCCAAGCCCAGCAAGAGCCCCACCGACGAGAACACCGACCGGCCCACGGACACGTCCACGAACGACGGTTCGGGCGGCGGCAGCGGCCGGAACTGGCAGCCCTCCTCGCCCACCACGCCGTCGTACACCCCGTCGAACACGCCCAGCAGCCAACCGTCCGACGAGCCGACGGACCCGGGGACAGCGACCCAGTCCCAGCCGCAGGACCCGGGGACGGCGACCCAGTCCGAGCCGCAGGACCCGGGAGGGACGGACCCGGGCACCGGCACGGACCCGGGAAGCACGGCCGGCGACGGGGAAAATCCTTGAAGGACACCCACGCCGACTGACGCGGGGGCGACGGCCGGCTGAGCCGCTTCACTCCACGAACGCGTCGCACACCGCGTCGTACTCCTTGGTCCACCACACGGCGAGCGCCGAGGCCGCCGGGAACTGGGGGTCGGCGCGGGTGTCGCCGCGTTCGTAGTGCCAGCGCAGCATCCAGAAGTCGTTGAGGCGTTCCCACCAGACGCGGTGCACGGCGGCGGCCAGCTCGGAGGGTGTCGCCCCGGCCGCACGCCGGTACGCGCGCGCGTACGCCCGTACCTTCGGCAGGTCCAGGGTCCCCGTGGGCCGTACGAAGAAGATCGCGGCGGCGCGTACGGCCTCCTCCGCGCGGGGCTGCACACCGAGCCGGTCCCAGTCGACGATCGCCGCCGGAGCGTCCCCCTTGTAGAGCAGGTTGAAGGGGTGGAAGTCGCCGTGCACCCAGCCCACCGGCCCGCCGCGCGGCGGGCGTCGGCCGGCGTGCTGCTCCAGGAGGGCCCGGCGTTCCAGCAGCCGGTGGCGGGCCAGGTCGTCGAAGGCGTCGAAGGGGCGGTGACGGCGGACGTGGGCCAGCAGGTCGTCGATGAGGGCGAAGGTGTCGGCGGGGTCGGCGCTCTCCACGGGATGGGGGCTGGTGGCGGGGCGGGTCCGTCCCTTGGGCGGCATCACGCGTTCCAGGCAGGCGTGCACCGCGCCCAGGAGCGCTCCGAGCCGGGTGCACTGGCCGGTGGTGAGCTGGCCGCCGTGGCGGTGCCTGCCGTCGATCCAGGGGTGCAGGGCGTAGGCGTGGCCGCCGACGACGGCGACCGTACGGCCGTCGCGGTGCGCTAGGGGCGGTGCGACCGGGACACCGAGGGCGGCCAGGCGCTGGGTGGCCAGGTGCCGGCGTTCGATGGCGGCGGGGTCGGCGGTGTCCGGGTCGAAGTGGTGCTTGAGGAAGTAGCGGCCGCGGGTGGTGCACAGGCGGTAGCCGCGGTTGAGCAGACCCTGGTCGACGGGCTCGCACGTGACGGCGGAACCGGCGGCGTAAAGCCGGAGCAGGGTGCCCAGAGGGGGCGCATGGGGGATGGGGGGTGGTACACATGAGCGCGGCACGCGCCAGATGGTAGGGCACCGTCAGCCCCCGTGAGCTGGGCCTTGTCACAGCCAGTCGCGGGCGATCGCTTTCGGTCACGTCGATCACTTCGGCGCACGACTCGAACTCTTCCCGTTCCCCGGGTGCGCGGGATAACGTGCCGTTGCTCCCGGCCTCCTGCAAGGCTGTGACCAGGGCGCTTCCGGTCCTGACCGATTTACTTGGAAATCCAAGCAAAATCGCAGGTCAGGAGGGGTTTCACAGAAATGTGGCGCACTGGGTAACGTGACCGTTGCAGGGCGCTCGCCGGGGCACCTGTCACGCCTGTTCCCGGCCGAGTGGCACCCACCCCGTGCCCGGTGGCCGAGACCAGGTGAGCCGTACTGGCCTCACCGGCAACCCCGGGGGCCGGACCGACGGAGGAGCACACGTGACCGTGGACAGCACTGCCGCGCCCAAGCCGCGACGCAGCGCCGGAAGCAAGGCCGGCACCACCGGCACCAAGCGCACCACCCGCACCACCTCGAAGAGCGCCGACCCGGAGCTCGTGCAGCTGCTGACCCCCGAGGGCAAGCGCGTCAAGCACGCAGCCAACGCCGTGTACGACAAGTACGTCGCCGGGCTCACCGCCGAGGACTTCCGCGGCCTGTACCGCGACATGGTGCTCACCCGCCGCTTCGACGCCGAGGCCACCGCCCTGCAGCGCCAGGGGGAGCTCGGTCTGTGGGCGTCGCTGCTCGGCCAGGAGGCCGCGCAGATCGGCTCCGGCCGGGCCCTGCGTGACGACGACTACGTGTTCCCGACCTACCGCGAGCACGGTGTCGCCTGGTGCCGCGGCGTCGACCCGACCAACCTGCTCGGCATGTTCCGCGGGGTGAACCACGGCGGGTGGGACCCGAACAGCAACAACTTCCACCTGTACACGATCGTCATCGGCTCCCAGACGCTGCACGCCACCGGCTACGCGATGGGTGTCGCCAAGGACGGCGCGGACTCGGCGGTCATCGCCTACTTCGGCGACGGCGCCTCCAGCCAGGGCGACGTGGCCGAATCGTTCACCTTCTCTGCGGTCTACAACGCCCCCGTGGTGTTCTTCTGCCAGAACAACCAGTGGGCGATCTCCGAGCCGACCGAGAAGCAGACCCGGGTCCCGCTCTACCAGCGCGCCCAGGGCTACGGCTTCCCCGGCGTCCGTGTCGACGGCAACGACGTGCTGGCCTGTCTCGCGGTCACCAAGTGGGCGCTGGAGCGCGCCCGCAGCGGCGAGGGCCCCACCCTGGTCGAGGCGTACACGTACCGCATGGGAGCCCACACCACCTCCGACGACCCGACCAAGTACCGGGCCGACGAGGAGCGGGAGGCCTGGGAGGCCAAGGACCCGATCCTGCGCCTTCGCCGGTTCCTGGAGGCCTCGAACCACACGGACGAGGGATTCTTCGCGGAACTCGAGGCCGAGAGCGAGGCGTTGGGCAGGCGAGTACGCGAAGCGGTCCGTGCCATGCCGGACCCGGACCACTTCGCCATCTTCGAGAACGTGTACGCGGACGGGCACACGCTCGTCGACGAGGAACGCGCTCAGTTCGCCGCCTACCAGGCGTCGTTCGCGACCGAGTCCGAAAGCGGCTTCGCCGCGGGAGAGGGGGCCTGACCATGGTGGAGACGGTGAAGAAGCTGCCGATCGCCAAGGCGATCAACGAGTCGCTGCGCCGTGCCCTGGAGGCGGACCCCAAGGTCGTCATCATGGGTGAGGACGTCGGCAAGCTCGGTGGCGTGTTCCGGGTGACCGACGGTCTGCAGAAGGACTTCGGGGAGAGCCGCGTCATCGACACCCCGCTGGCCGAGTCGGGCATCGTCGGCACGGCGATCGGTCTGGCCCTGCGCGGCTACCGCCCGGTGGTGGAGATCCAGTTCGACGGCTTCGTCTTCCCGGCGTACGACCAGATCGTCACGCAGCTCGCGAAGATGCACGCCCGCTCGCTGGGCAAGGTCAAGCTCCCGGTCGTCGTGCGCATCCCCTACGGCGGTGGCATCGGCGCCGTGGAGCACCACTCGGAGTCCCCCGAGACGCTGTTCGCGCATGTCGCGGGCCTGAAGATCGTCTCCCCGTCGAACGCCTCCGACGCGTACTGGATGATGCAGCAGGCCATCCAGAGCGACGACCCGGTGATCTTCTTCGAGCCGAAGCGGCGCTACTGGGACAAGGCCGAGGTCAACACCGAGGCGATCCCCGGCCCGCTGCACAAGGCGCGGGTGGTCCGCGAGGGCACCGACCTGACCCTCGTCGCGTACGGGCCGATGGTCAAACTCTGCCAGGAGGCCGCCGACGCGGCCGCCGAGGAGGGCAAGCACCTGGAGGTCCTGGACCTGCGTTCGGTCTCCCCGCTCGACTTCGACTCCATCCAGGCGTCCGTGGAGAAGACCCGCCGCCTGGTCGTGGTCCACGAGGCACCGGTGTTCTTCGGCTCCGGCGCGGAGATCGCCGCCCGGATCACCGAGCGGTGCTTCTACCACCTGGAGGCCCCCGTGCTGAGGGTCGGCGGCTACCACACCCCGTACCCGCCGGCCCGCCTGGAAGAGGAGTACCTGCCGGGCCTGGACCGGGTGCTCGACTCCGTCGACCGCGCCCTGGCGTACTGAGGAGAGGGTCGTGACGACGATGACGGAAGCATCCGTGCGTGAGTTCAAGATGCCGGATGTCGGCGAGGGCCTGACCGAGGCCGAGATCCTCAAGTGGTACGTGCAGCCGGGCGACACGGTCACCGACGGCCAGGTGGTGTGCGAGGTCGAGACCGCCAAGGCGGCCGTCGAACTGCCCATCCCGTACGACGGCGTGGTCCGCGAACTGCACTTCCCCGAGGGCACCACGGTGGACGTGGGCACGCCCATCATCGCGGTGGACGTGTCCGGCGGGGCGGCGCCGGCCGCGCCGACGGCTCCCGCGACTGCCGCGGCTCCCGCGGAGAGGAAGCCGGAGCCGGCCGAGGCGGAGCAGCCGAAGGCGGAGGGTTCGGGACGCCAGCCGGTGCTGGTCGGGTACGGCGTCGCCGCGTCCTCGACGAAGCGGCGCCCCCGCAAGGGCCCGGAGACCGCCGCCCCCCAGGCCTCCGCGGAGGTCCAGCCGGAGCTGAACGGCCACGGCACCGCGGCCGTGAAGCCCCGCCCGCTGGCGAAGCCCCCGGTGCGCAAGCTGGCCAAGGACCTGGGCGTCGACCTGGCCACGGTCATCCCGTCGGGCCCGGACGGCATCATCACGCGCGAGGACGTTCACGCGGCGGCGGTCCCGGCCGCAGCGGTTGCCGAGCCGGTGACGGCCGCGCCCGCGCCCGTGCCCACACCCGAGGCGCCGGTGGCGGCGCCGACGTACGACTCGGCCCGCGAGACCCGCGTCCCGGTCAAGGGCGTCCGCAAGGCCACCGCGCAGGCCATGGTCGGCTCGGCGTTCACGGCACCGCACGTCACGGAGTTCGTGACGGTCGACGTGACACGCACGATGAAACTGGTCGAGGAACTCAAGCAGGACAAGGACATGCAGGGGCTGCGGGTGAACCCGCTCCTGCTGGTCGCCAAGGCCCTGCTGGTCGCCATCCGGCGCAACCCGGAGATCAACGCGTCCTGGGACGAGGCCAACCAGGAGATCGTGCTCAAGCACTACGTCAACCTGGGCATCGCGGCCGCCACCCCGCGCGGCCTGCTCGTCCCGAACATCAAGGACGCACACGCCAAGACGCTCCCGGAACTGGCCGAGGCGCTCGGCGAGTTGGTGTCGACGGCGAGGGAGGGCAAGACCTCCCCCGCGGCGATGCAGGGCGGCACGGTCACCATCACCAACGTCGGCGTCTTCGGCATCGACACCGGCACGCCGATCCTCAACCCCGGCGAGTCCGCGATCCTCGCGGTCGGCGCGATCAAGCTCCAGCCGTGGGTCCACAAGGGCAAGGTGAAGCCCCGCCAGGTCATGACGCTGGCGCTCAGCTTCGATCACCGGCTGGTGGACGGGGAGCTGGGTTCCAAGGTGCTCGCGGACGTGGCGGCGGTTCTGGAGCAGCCGAAGCGGTTGATGACTTGGGTGTGACGAGCGTCACCCGATAGTCTCGGAGAGCCGGAGGGGACGGCCGCAACTTCGTCTTGCGACCGCCCCCTCCGTCTTTCTCTCTCCGGGCCTGTCAGGCCTGGTTGAGGACGTACACCGGCGCTCCGGACTCCGCCGCACCCTGCGAACGGATGCAGGCGTGCTTCTGCAGCAGGCGCAGGCACTCGTTGACGCGGCGCACCGGAAGTCCCGTACGAGCCGCGATCGATTCGAGCGGCTCGCGGAGCTCACCCTGCTCGACGAGGACCGGGGCGATCACCACGGCCACCGTCCACACGTCCTCGGTCACGGACAGCCGGTGCCGCCAGTCGGCCAGCAGGGATTCCGTGGTGGGCAGTACCGTGGGGCGGCCACCGGGCGCCCGACGCTCGAGGACGAGGGCGTCGAGCCGGTCCGCGATGCGTTCCATCGCCCGGACCATGGCCTGCTGCACGGCGAGTGTGGACTTCTGCGTGGCCAGCATCTCCCTTTGCAGCTCCAGAGATTCCTGCTGTGCGTTCGCAAGCTGCTCGTCCAGCTGAAGGTTGTGCGCCTCGAGCCGGACGATGGCCTCCGCGACCTGCTCCGGCATGGCGTACGCGACCGGCGCGCTCGGGTCGAGGGGCTGCACCTCGGCCTCTTCGAGCGTGTAGGAACCCTCCCGCTGAACTGTCTCGATCACTTCGGCGGCCCACTGCTTGAAGGGCTCGCACGAGGGCTTTGTGCAGGCTTGGACGAGGCGGATAAGGCCCTGGAGAGAGATGACATTCAGGTCTCGGCGCCACTCCCTACCTGCGGGAATGCTGAGACCGTAACCTCCAGTTAGGGTCTCGAGACTCTCTCGATGCTCTTCCGGGACATGGTCGGAGAGTGCCTTCTGCGGGTTGGTGTGACCCAACTGCTTGCAGACATCCACCGCCGGGAACCAGTGAGCCCCGTCCGGCATCGTCAGCCGGCGCACCCGGGCACCGGTCGCCGCGTACACGAAATCGCTGACGTCGATCGCCTCGTGCCGTTCGGCGGAGTCGTGTCGCTTGCTTGGTTCGATCATGTGAACCACCTCCGCTGCGGAACGTAGAGCGGAGCAAATCGAATATGCCAACTGGAACATGGATATTCACGATTGCGAGTGAAGATCACTGATTCCGCTTCCATAAGCGGCAGTTGAACGCTCGTGATCTCAACTGACATATCCTGCACGCATGGTGACGGGGGTACACAACAGCAGAGCGCGGCACGCCAAGCGGCGTGACAAGGAGAAGGGGGGACTCGCGCGTTCCTCCGCGCTCATGGCCGTCGGTACCGTCGTCTCCCGGGCGACCGGGCTGATCCGGACGGCTCTGCAGGGCGCGGCGCTCGGCAACGGGCTGCTGGCCACCACGTACAACACCGCCAACACCGTCCCCACCAGCCTGTACACGCTGCTGATCGGTGGCGCGCTCAACGCCGTCCTGGTGCCGCAGCTCGTCCGGGCGCGCAAGACCCATCCCGACGGCGGAAAGGCGTACGAGCAGCGTCTGGTGACCCTGGTCGTCACCGTGCTGGCCGTCGGGACGGCGCTCGCGGTGTGGGCGGCGCCGTTGATCGTGCGCATCTACATGCCGGACACCCCGGGCCACCACCAGGCGTTCCGGCTGACCGTGGTCTTCGCCCGGTTCCTGCTGCCGCAGATCTTCTTCTACGGCCTCTTCTCGATCTACGGTCAGGTTCTCAACGCGCGGGAGAAGTTCGGCGCGATGATGTGGACGCCGGTGCTCAACAATATCGTGCTGTTGGCGATGTTCGGCGGCTATCTGAGCCTGATGACCGTGCCGGACTCCGTCGCGGAGGTCACCGACGCGCAGGTGCGCTGGCTCGGCGTCGGAACCACGGCCGGGATCGCGGTGCAGGCCCTCGCCCTGATTCCCTTCGCCCGCGCCGCCGGCTTCCGCTTCCGGCCCCGGTTCGACTGGCGCGGTACGGGACTGGGGTCCGGAGTCCACGCGGCCAAGTGGACCCTGCTCTTCGTCCTGGCCAACCAGGTCGCGCTCGCCGTGGTCACCAACTACGCCGCCGCCGCCGACCAGGAGCTGCCGAAGGACGGCGTGGGTTACACCGCGTACAGCTACGCGCAGACCATCTGGTTGCTTCCCCAGTCCATCATCACCGTCTCCCTGGTCACGGCGCTGCTGCCGCGGATGAGCAAGGCCGTCGCCGAGGGCCGGATCACCGACCTGCGCGCCGACCTGTCCCGGGCGCTGCGGATCAGCGGGGTCGTCATCGTGCCGACGGCCTTCCTCTTCCTCGCGCTGGGCCCGCAGATCACCACCCTGATCTTCGCGCACGGTGCCGCCGACCCGGCTTCCGCCCAGCCGATGGGACACATGCTCCAGGCGTTCGGTCTCGGCCTGATCCCGTTCTCGGCCCAGTACCTGCTGCTGCGCGGCTTCTACGCCTTCGAGGACACCCGTACGCCGTTCCTCATGGCGGTGTGGATCGGGGTGTGGAACATCGCGCTCGCCACCGCCTGCCATCTGCTGCTGCCCACCCGCCTGGCGGTCACCGGCATGGCCGGCGCCTACACCCTCTCCTACCTGGCCGGACTCGCCCTCACCGCCCGCCTGCTGGCCAGGAGGGCCGGCGGCCGGCTCGACGACGGAACCGTACGGGTCACCTACGGCAAGCTGCTGACCGCGGCCGCCTGCGCGGCGGGGGTGGGCTGGGCGGCCGCGCGGGCCTGCGGCACCGCCCTGGGCGACGGCACCGTAGCGACGGCGCTCGCCACCCTCGCGGGGACGCTCGCCCTGGCGGTCGTCTACCTCGTACTGGGCCGTCTGCTGAAGGTCGGCGAACTGCGCCGGCTGCCCGGCCTGGGATGAACGGCCGGACACGCGAAGGGCCCGCCGCTCACAGCGACGGGCCCGTACTCCGCGGAGGCGTCAGCCGAGCTTGGCGAAGCCGTAGTTGAGGAGCTTGGTGGCGTCCGTCGCACGCTGTGCGTACGTGGTGGAGGCCAGGACCGTGCCGATCACGGTCTTGCCGTTGCGGGTGGCGGCGAAGACGAGGCAGGCGCCCGCCTCCGGGCCGGAGCCGGTCTTCACGCCGATGGCGCCGCTGTAGCTGCTGAGCAGCGTGTTGGTGTTGTCCCAAGTCGGCATCGTGCGGATGCTGCCGGTCTTGGTGACCGTCTTCGCGGTGTAGTGCGGCGTCTTGACGATCGTGCGGAACGTGGAGTTCTTCATCGCGCTGCTGGCGATCTTCGTCAGGTCGCGCGGCGTCGAGTAGTTGTTGCCGTTGCCGATGCCGTCGAACGAATCGAAGTGCGTGTTCGTCAGGCCCAGGCTCTTCGCGGCGGTGTTCATCTTGCCGATGAAGTTCGCCACGCGCTTGGCGCGGGTGGAACCGGTGCCGTACTTGTCGGCCAGCGCGTAGGCGGCGTCGCAGCCGGACGGCAGCATCAGGCCGTACAGGAGCTGGCGGACGGTCACCTTGTCGCCGACGATCAGGTGCGCCTGGGAGGCGTTGTTCCTGACGACGTAGTCGCTGTATTCCTTCGCGATCGTCACCTTGGCGTCGAGGTTGAGGTTCGACTGCGCGAGCACGACCTTCGCGGTCATGATCTTCGTGGTCGAGCCGGTGGAGCGCTTGGTGTCCGCGGCCTTGGTGAACAGCGACGCGGCGTTGGCGTTGTTCATGACGTACCCGCCCTTGGCCACGATCGAGGGCGCGGTGACGGCCTGCGCGGGTGCCGCGGTGAGGGCTCCGGTGGCGAGCATGGCGCCGGACGTGATGGCGACGGCGGCGGCTCGGCGAATACGGATGCCCTTAATGCCGGTAATCAAGTAAATACCCCGATTGTCTCGAATGCCCTAGATAATGCGGCCGAGTTGAGGTGGCGCAGGAGTAGGGCCGCACGTGTCTGACTCGTAATTAGCACACATGGTTGTGCGGCTTCTCGGGGGACTTCTGGATTGCGGCTGTGAGATAGGTGACGCCCGCGGTGCCGGTGGGAGACGCGGGGTCCGCATGGTGGACGGTCGAGGATCATGCGTACGTGTTGTATCTAAGATGTGCGCATGCCTTCCGTGCCGTCCGCCGCGCCTCCCGCACCCCTGAAGCAGCCACCCGCCGCCGACCGCGTCTACAGCCATGTCAAGCACGGTGTCCTGGACCGCCGTTACGAGGGCGGCACCCTGCTCACCGAGGGCGAGCTGGCCGAGGCCGTGGGGGTCTCGCGCACGCCGGTCCGCGAGGCGTTGCTGCGCCTGGAGGCGGAGGGGCTGCTCAAGCTCTACCCGAAGAAGGGTGCCCTGGTGCTTCCGGTCTCCGCGCAGGAGATCGCCGACGTGGTGGAGACCCGGCTGCTGGTCGAGGAGCACGCCGCCCGCAAGGCCGTACCCGCCCCGGCCGAGCTCATCGAGCGGCTGGAGGAACTGCTCGCGCAGCAGAAGGCGCAGGCCGCCGCCGGTGACCTGGCCGCGGCCGCGGTCACCGACCGCTGCTTCCACGCCGAGATCGTGCGCAGCGGCGGCAACGAAATCCTCTCCCGGCTCTACGACCAGCTCCGCGACCGGCAGCTGCGGATGGGGGTCGCCGTGATGCACTCCCACCCCGACCGGATCGCCAAGACCCTCGCCGAGCACGAGGAGATTCTTCAGGCGTTGCGCTCGGGCGACGCGGAGGCGGCGGTGGGGGTCGTGCACCGGCATGTGAGCTGGTTCTCGCATCTCGCGCGGGGAGAGGTCCGATGAGCGTGACGAGCGCCCACACCACCCTTCCGGGTGACCCGCCGGGCGGCCGCCGCGCCGTCGCCGTGTGGTCGATCGGCGTCGCGGTCTACTTCGTCGCGGTCATCTTCCGTACCTCCCTGGGCGTCGCCGGGCTGGACGCGGCCGACCGCTTCCATGTGAACGCCTCGGCGCTGTCCACCTTCTCGATCCTGCAGCTCCTGGTCTACGCCGGCATGCAGATACCCGTCGGCCTGCTCGTCGACCGGCTCGGCACCAAGAAGGTGCTGAGCATCGGCGCCGCGCTGTTCACGGTGGGCCAGCTGGGCTTCGCGTTCTCGCCCTCGTACGGGACGGCGCTCGCCTCCCGCGCGCTGCTCGGCTGCGGTGACGCGATGACCTTCATCAGTGTGCTGCGGCTGGGCACCCGGTGGTTCCCGGCCCGGCGCGGGCCGCAGGTGGCGCAGTTCGCGGGGCTGGCCGGGATGGCCGGCAACCTCGTCTCCACGCTGGTGCTGGCCCGGCTGCTGCACGGGGTCGGCTGGACGCCGGCGTTCGCGGGCAGCGCGGTCGCCGGCGCGGTCGTCCTGGTCCTCGTGCTGTTCTTCCTGCGGGACCACCCGGAGGGCTGCGAGCCGGAGCCGTCCCCGCACCGGGGCGCGGCCTACGTCCGCCGTCAGATAGCGGCCTCCTGGCGGGAACCGGGCACGCGGCTGGGCCTGTGGGTGCACTTCACCACCCAGTTCCCGGCGATGGTGTTCCTGCTGCTGTGGGGTCTGCCGTTCCTCGTCCAGGCCCAGGGCCTCACCCGGGCCACGGCCGGCGAACTGCTCACCCTGGTCGTCCTGTCGAACATGGTGGTCGGACTGGTCTACGGCCAGGTCGTCGCCCGGCACCACGGGGCCAGGCTGCCGCTGGCGCTGGGCACGGTCGCGGCGACGTCGGCACTGTGGGCGGCGACCCTGGCCTACCCGGCCGAACACGCTCCGATGTGGCTGCTGGTGGTGCTGTGCGCGGTGCTGGGCGCCTGCGGCCCGGCGTCGATGCTGGGCTTCGACTTCGCCCGCCCCGCCAACCCGCCGGAGCGTCAGGGCACCGCCTCCGGAATCACCAACATGGGCGGTTTCGTCGCCTCGATGACGACCCTGTTCGCGATCGGTGTCCTGCTGGACGCCACCGGCGACGACTACTCCGTCGCCTTCTCCGCCGTCTTCGTCCTCCAGGCCCTCGGCGTCACCCAGATCCTCCGCCTCCGCGGCCGGGCGGCCCGCCGGGAGCGGGAGCGGCTGGTGGCGAGCCGGGTGGAGACGGTGCACGTGCCGGCCGTGTGAGCCTTACTGGAGCGGAGCGCCTCCGCGCCGTGCGTCGGGGAGGCGCTCCGGCCCCTCGGCCTCTCAGCCGTGGAGCAACGGCGAGCCGGTGAGCTCCTGGGTGATCGGGCCCTTACCGTCCCCTTCGATGTCGTAGACGACCGTGGAGTCCGTCGACCAGAAGACCTCGCCGTCGTAGACGGAGGACGCCGGGACGCAGTTGTTGGCCGGCTCACCGCTGGACCGGGCGTCGTTGAGGGGCTTGGTCAGGTCACACGTCTTCGTGGTGACCACGTGGTCCTCGGTGGTCTTGGTCAGCCGCTCCTCGATCCGCGTCGTGATCTTGAAGCTGGTGAACCGCTTGGGAGTGTCGACGGCCACGAGGTCGAGGATCTGCCAGCTCAGCGACGACTTGCCCGTCACCATGCCGTTCTTCAGCTCGACGGTGTTGTCCACGAAATAGGTCTGCGCCGGCCGCGTGTCGGGGTAGATGACATCGAAAGAGGAGCTGGACGTGAGCCCGGCGGCGAAGGCCGGCGCGGCCAGCAGCATGCAGACACCCGTGGTCGAGGCGCCCAGTCCGAGGACGGTGACGAGCTTGCGCATGGGGTGGTCCCTTCCGTTGACGATTGATAAAGCCGCTGCCGGCGGCGGGTCACCGACAACTGGTCACTGGTGGCGGCCCGCCGGGGCGCGCGTCGACGTGGGACCGGCCCTCGCACGGGCGGCACGGATGAAGGGCGAGGGCAGGGCCGGCGAAGGACGCGTCCAGCAGGATGGGAAAGGCTCGCGCCTCTACCTGGGCGAGGGCAGCTCGCAGCAGGGCGTGCGCCGACGGCATGACGGCATGGCGAAGTCCTTCCCCCGTGTGCGCCGGTGGTCGGCCTGGCGCTGATCGAAGTTCCGGTGGGGTCAGTGAGACCGACCGGGCGACGCCAACCATAGGCAGAAGCTCAGGGTGATCAAAGAGCTGACCCCACACCTGACGTGAAAGAGGCGGTGCGGGGACAGTGAACCGGAACATGCGCTGTGGCCGCACAAGCCGTGTGGTTCCTGTGCCGGCTCAGTGAAGTGAAGGTCCGCGGCGAGTCCGGGTGACGGGGGCGCATAGCCGGATTTCGACGGTGGGGAAGGGCGGTCCGCCGAGATCGTCTCCAGGACGGGATCCCGACGAAGGGATCACGACGACGGGATCACGACGACGGGGTCACGACGAAGGGATCACGACGACGGGGTCACGACGAAGGGATCACGACGACGGGTCATGCCCACGGGGTCACGACGACGGTCACGGAGGAACGCCCAAGCCGCTTCCGGTCGCGCTACGGCGTCACCGCGAAGTTCCGCAGGATCGCCGCCGCGAGATCGGGGTCGCCCTCCGACTTCACCCGGTCGGCCACCGCGTCCGGGGAGACCCGGCCGCAGGCCAGCCGGAAGTACGTCTCCCAGTCGAGGGTGAGGATGGCCGCCGGGCCGAGGGCGGGGGTGGCCTCCAGGGTGCCGCGGCCCTGGATGTCGACGCGGATGGTGCGCAGGAACTCCACGGGCCCGTGCACGTCGAAGATGATCGCCGAACTGCGCGGAGCGTCCGCGTCCTTCGCGACGACGCGGGGCAGTGCCTCCAGCAGCAGGTCCCGGGCGACGTACGCGCCGGGAGAGTCGAGGTTGCCGGGCCGGCCCAGGGCCGCGCGCAGGTCCTGCTCGTGCACCCACACGTCGAAGGCCCGCATGCGCATGGACTCCTCGAGCGTGATGTCCTTGCCGAGCGGGCCGCGCACCTTGTGGCCGGGGTCGCGGGACTCGCCCCGGAGCTGGCGGTTGCGGCGGATGACCGTGTACTCCAGCTCGGAGGTCATCTCCGGCGCCGTGTGGTGCCGGCGGACGTCGACCTGCAGCTCCATGTAGCGCTGGTGCTCGGTGACGACGTGGAACAGGTCGCGCGGCAGTGAGTGGATGGGGCGCGGGTCGCCGAGCATCTCGCAGTCCATGCCGATGACGTGCGAGACGACGTCGCGGACCGACCAGCCCGGGCAGGGGGTCCGCCGGTTCCACTCGCCCTCCACGAGCGGCTGCACCAGTTCGGATATCGCTTCGATCGAGTGGGTCCAGGCGTCGGCGTAGGGCTGGAGGGTGGGATGCAGACTCACGGAACGGGACCCCTCGGCGGTCGGTACACGGGCAGGTTGTGGCGGCGTTGCCAGCGGGACGTAGCTGTCGGCGGGTGTCTTGGAACGCTAAGTTACGCTGCTGAGAGGCACCCCGGCAGTGCTTTCGTGTGACGATCGTAGGCCCGGTATGGACGGCTCGAATGCCAGGACGGTGGTAGTGTGCGCGCCTCGCTGATCCAGATCGCCGTGAACGAGGACGAATCGGTCGAAGACCGGCGGCTGCGGGTGGCCGCGCTGGTCCCTGAGCAGGCCGGGTCGGACCTGGTCGTGCTGCCCGAACTGTGGACGACGGGTGCCTTCGCGTTCGAGGAGTTCGCACGGCGGGCCGAGCCGCTCGAAGGCCCGACCTACGAGGCGATGGCGAAGGCGGCGAGCGACGCGGGCGTGTGGCTGCACGCGGGCTCGATCCCCGAACGAGACCCTGAGGGCCCCCTGTACAACACGTCCCTCGTCTTCTCCCCCTCCGGTGACCTGGCCGCCGCCTACCGCAAGATCCACCGCTTCGGCTTCGACAAGGGCGAGGCCGTCCTGATGGGCGCGGGCCGGGACCTCGTGGCGGTCCGTCTGCCCGAGACCACGGTAGGCCTGGCCACCTGCTACGACCTCCGCTTCCCCGAACTGTTCCGTGCCCTGGTCGACGCCGGCGCCGAGACCCTGGTGATCCCGGCGGGCTGGCCCGAGCGCCGCCGCGCGCACTGGACGCTGCTGGCCCGGGCGCGGGCGGTCGAGAACCAGGCGTTCGTGCTCGCCTGTGGAACGGCCGGGACACACGCCGGCGTTCCCCAGGCGGGTCACTCGATCGTGGTGGATCCGTGGGGCGAGGTACTGGCCGAGGCGGGCGCCGGCGAGGAGGTGCTCACGGTGGAGTTCGACCCGGCGAGGGTGGGCGTGACGCGGGAACAGTTCCCGGCGCTCAAGGACCGCGTCCTGGGCCTGGAACCGCCGCGCCGCTGATCAGTCCTCCCGTTCCTGCTCCGCCAGGTGGATCACACATACCGCCACCGCGATCAGCAGCGCCGGATCGGCGTCGTCCCGGACGACGTCCACGCCGTACGTGTCCCGGAGGTGCAGCCAGCGCCGGGAGATCACCGCCAGCAGCTCGCCGTCGTACTCGACGGCGAACTCACGGTCGAGGATCTTGCCGCTGACGTCCAGCTCCGTGCCGTCCGTCAGGGACACCCGGTAGTGGTTGCGCAGCAGGGACAGCCGCTTGCGCTTGATCCGCGCCAGCGGCTCGCCGTCCCGCTCGATCACCATGGTGTTCCGCAGGGAGAGCATCTTCTGGTGGATGTCGATGAGGACCCGCCCCTGGGTGTCCTTCAGCTCGAAGGTGTCCCGCAGCCGCATCGCCTTGCCGTCGACGAGGAACACCCTGTTGCCGTGGTCGTCCTCGATCCAGTAGTCGTCACCGATGCCGAGGATCCGGTCGCGCACGAGGAATCTCATGTCTTACGGGTTCCCCGGGCACCGGTCCGGGACGCGGAGGGTCGTCCGATGGGATGATCGCGGCGGGTTTCTTCCGAGGGGGCGGCGCCGTTGTTCGCCCACAAGGGCTACGGAGATCTCGGCGGCGCCTCTTCTGACGGGTTCTCGGAATCCGCCTGGCGGCAGGGTGTCACGCGACTGAACTTCCGGTGTGTATGGGTGAGTTGACCAACCAGGGACGTTGGCCACGAGTCGAACACTGCGTAAGTCGCAAACGACCCGTACGTTCCTCCCGGAGGCCCCGCAATGCCCTCTCGTCCTTCCGTCCGTCGCCGGATGTCACGCGCCGTCCCGGCGGCGGCGCTGGTCCTCGGTACCGCCCTGGGCGTCCCGTTCGCCCTGGCCACGACCGCCGGTGCCGCACCGGCGCCGGCCACCGCCTCGGTCAACCAGGCCGGCTGGGGGCTTACCTACAACGCCGCCGCCGGTCAGACGAACAAGGCCACCGTCACCGCGTCGCTCACCGCCGACCGGACGGGCATCACCTACGTGATCGACGACGCCGTCCCGATCAGTGCGGGCCACGGCTGCGCGTACCCCGTCGGCACGGACCACACGAAGGTCTCCTGCACGGTCACCAACGTGGACAGCCAGGATCCGTACGCCGCCCTCGTCATGAACCTCGGTGACGGCAACGACACGGTCGCGTACAAGAACGCCACCGACCAGGTCTACTTCTACGCCGAGATCCACCTGGGCGCGGGCAACGACAAGGCGACCGACTCCGGCCCCCTCGACGGTGCCTACGTCTCCGGTGACGCGGGCAACGACGACATCACCGTCGGCGCGGAGGGGCTGGTCTGGGGCGGCGACGGCAACGACACCGTCCACGCGAGCGGCGGCGACAACATCATCCAGGGCGGCAAGGGCGCCGACGTGCTCTACGGCGGCTCCGGAAGCCAGTACCTGTCCGGTGACGACGGCAACGACAAGCTCTACGGCGGCAGCGCGGACGACACGCTCAACGGCGGCAAGGGCAACGACGTCCTGTACGGCCAGAGCGGCAACGACAAGCTCTACGGCAACAGCGGCGACGACAAGCTGTACGGCGGCCCGGGCAGGGACACCCTCTCCGGCGGCCCCGGCAGGGACGTGATCCACCAGGACTGACCGCGCGGCCGGGCGCCCGCCCTGCTCACCGTTTCAGGGTGGTGAGCAGGGCGTGGAGGGCGGTGGGGGTGGGGGTGAGGACTGTGGTCGGGTCGTCGCTCTCCCGTAGGTGAAGGGAGGGGGCGGCGGCTATCTCCAGGCAGTCGTTGTCCGAGTCGCCTGCGGAGTACGACGACTTCTGCCAGCGGAGTGCTGAAGACACGGGGGCCCTTTCACAGTTCCTGAGCGATACGCCGAATGAGGTCGAGGGAAGCGTCCTGTCCGAGCGCGGCGCTGTCAATGCGTTCGAGTTTGGCTCGGTAGCGGTTCAGTTGGGCAGGCGCGTCGACGAACTCGGCGCCGTGGGGTGTATCGATCTGCACCGTGTCCAACTGCTGGGTGACCCCGCCGTCCTCCGGGAGCTGAGACTCGGCGACGAACTCGTGGACGACGCGACCCTGTGCACCTCGGAACTCGTCACCAACGCCTGCGTGCACGCCAAGGGCGACGGCGCGGCGCTCTGGCTGGCGGTCGAGAAGGGGCGGCTACGGGTGGTCGTGTACGACGGTGACGAGAGCCCGCCGGTGATGAGGGGACTGACGCCCGAGACCTGGGAGACGGGCGGCCGGGGCGTGCACCTGGTGGACGCCCTCACCGGGGGCCGCTGGGGCCATGCCCCGGACGTTCCGTACGCCGGCCCGCCACGCCCGGCGGGGAAGGCGGTGTGGTTCGACCTGCCCGCACAGCGGCTCGCGGCACCGTGATCGGCGAGCCGCAGATGGGGTTCGACCGCGACGTCGAGTGGTGGAACTCGTGCGCTTCGTGCCCTTCCCAGGGCCCGAGGCCATAGCCGCCGCACCGGCTCGCACACCCCGCCGCCCGGCTCCTCGGCTTCAGCGGCGCGGGTTTCACCGACGAACTCCGCATGCTCGTCGACATCGGCCCCACGGTCCAGTTGGCTGGCCTCGACCGGCTCTACCAGGGCGAATGAGATGCGGGATAATCCTTTGATCCGTCCCAGTTCAGGCGGAACACTGTCGCGGTGCTGTGCCTGGCCGTAGACCGCCAGGCCGTGACCGATTCGACGTTCCGGGAAGGTCCACCGATGTCAGACCTCGTGTCTGCCTTACCTCCGGGCTATCAGGCAGCCCCAGCGACAGCCGATGACATCAGCGCCATCCATCGCCTCGTCTCGGCTTGCGAGCGCGAGGTGCACGGTCGGGTGCGGACCGACCCCGGGGGCATCGCTGCCGTCCTCGCCCGGCCGGGACTGATCCCGGAGCTGGACACCCTGCTGATCCACGACCAGGCGGGCCGGCTGGTCGCTCGTGCCTGGGTCAACCGGCGCTCCGAGGTGGACGTCCACCCCCGGCATCGGGGCCGCGGTCTCGGCACCGTGCTCCTGGACTGGGCCGAGGCCAGGGCCCGCCGGGCAGGGAGCGACCAGATCGTCCAGACCGTGCCGGACGATGATCTGGACGCGGTCGCACTGCTGCGCTCCCGCGGATACGAGCCGATGGTGACCGAATGGCTGCTGGAGTTCGCCATGCCCGCCGAGCCGACGGTACCCGAGCCGCCCTCGGGCATCGTGGTGAGGCCGTTTCGCCGCGGCGATGAGCATGCTGTGCACCAGCTCATCGAGGACGCCTTCGACGAATGGCAGCAGCGGCGCAAGTCCTACTCCGAGTGGGCCCGGCACACCGTCGAACGCTCCGCTTTCGCTCCCGCGATGTCAGCACTGGCGTTCAACGGCACCCAACTGGTCGGCGCCGCCATCTCACTGGACCTCCGAGAGACCGGCGAAGGCTACATCGAGGAGGTCGCCGTACACCGTGACCACCGCAATCAGGGCATCGCCCGCCTGCTGCTACGTCACTCCTTCCGGGCCTTCCACCGGCAGGGCCGGCGGATCTGCACCCTCGCGACGCACTCTGATACCGGCGCGCTCGCCCTGTACCTACGTGTGGGCATGACGGTTCGACACAGCTCCACGGTCTACCGGAAGAGCCTGCGGACGGCCCCGGATGGCAGGCTTGAAGCATGAACGATGCCGCCCTCGTGCCCGCCCCCGCGCCCCGCCGTGCCCGTGTCCGTGCCCCCGAGCTGGTCGGCAAGGGGGGCTGGCTGAACACCGGAGGAAAGCAGTACAGCCTCGCCGACCTGCGGGGACGTATCGTGATCCTCGATTTTTGGACGTTCTGCTGCATCAACTGCCTGCACGTCCTCGACGAGCTCCGTGAGCTGGAGGAGAAGCACCGGGACACCGTCGTGATCATCGGCGTGCACTCCCCGAAGTTCGTGCACGAGGCCGAGCACCAGGCGGTCGTGGACGCCGTGGAGCGGTACGGGGTGGAGCACCCGGTGCTCGACGATCCCGAGCTGGCGACCTGGAAGCAGTACGCCGTGCGGGCCTGGCCGACGCTGGTCGTCATCGACCCGGAGGGGTACGTCGTCGCGCAGCACGCCGGTGAGGGGCATGCGCATGCCATCGAGCGGCTGGTGGCCGAGCTGGAGGCCGAGCACGAGGCGAAGGGGACCCTGCGGCGCGGCGACGGGCCGTACGTGGCGCCGGAGCCGCAGCCGACGAGTCTGCGCTTCCCCGGCAAGGCGCTGCTGCTGCCCAGCGGGAACTTCCTGGTCAGCGACACGACCCGGCACCAGCTGGTGGAGCTGGAGGCGGACGGGGAGACCGTCGTGCGGCGCATCGGCACCGGCGGGCGCGGGTTCGCCGACGGCAGCGCCGAGGAGGCCTGCTTCAGCGAGCCGCAGGGGCTCGCGCTGCTGGAGGACGGGGCGTCCGTGGTCGTCGCCGACACCGTGAACCACGCCCTGCGCCGCCTCGACCTGGGCACCGGCGAGGTGACCACCCTCGCCGGTACCGGGAAGCAGTGGTGGCAGGGCTCACCGACCTCGGGTCCGGCCCGCGAGGTCGACCTCTCCTCTCCCTGGGACGTGGCGGTCTTCGGGGGCAAGGTGTGGATCGCCATGGCCGGGGTGCACCAGCTCTGGGCGTACGACCCGGCCGACGGCACCGTCGCCGTCGCCGCCGGTACGACCAACGAGGGGCTGGTGGACGGGCCGGGCGCCGAGGCCTGGTTCGCGCAGCCTTCGGGGCTCGCGGCGACCGCCGACCGGCTGTGGCTGGCCGACTCCGAGACCTCCGCGCTGCGCTGGGTGGACCTCGACGGCAGCGTCCACACTGCCGTCGGAACCGGCCTGTTCGACTTCGGGCACCGCGACGGCGCCGCCGAACAGGCCCTGCTCCAGCACCCGTTGGGTGTCACCGCGCTGCCCGACGGCTCCGTCGCGGTGGCCGACACCTACAACCACGCCCTGCGCCGCTACGACCCCGCGACCGGCGAGGTCACCACCCTCGCCACCGACCTGCGCGAGCCCAGCGACGCCGTGCTCGTCGGCGAGGACATCGTGGTCGTGGAGTCCGCCCGGCACCGGCTGACCCGGCTGCGGCTGCCGGAGGAGGCGGTGCGGGTGGAGTCCGTCGCCCACCGCACCCAGCGCGCGGCGACCGAAGTCGTCCCCGGGGCCCTGCGGTTGGATGTCATTTTCCAGGCCCCCGCGGGACAGAAGCTCGACACCCGCTACGGGCCCTCCACCCGCCTGCTGGTCTCCTCCACCCCGCCCGAGCTGCTGCTGAAGGGCGAGGGTGCGGACACGGACCTGGCCCGCACGCTGGAGCTCAACCCGGAGGTCACCGAAGGCGTGCTGCACGTCTCCGCGATGGCGGCCTCCTGCGACGACGACCCGGCCAACGAGTACCCGGCCTGCCACGTCCACCAGCAGGACTGGGGCGTCCCGGTCCGTCTCACCGAGGGCGGGGCGGACCGGCTGCCGCTCGTCCTCGCCGGGATGGACGAGGGGCAGCCGGACTCGACGAGCTAGCGGCGGCGCGGGCGCGGCGCCAGCTTGAACAGTGCCACCCCGGCGGCCACCAGCGTGGTGGCCGCCACCATCATCGCCATGCTGTTCATCCACAGGCCGGTGGCGGCCAGCGTGGCGCCCGAGGCGCCGGTGGTGCCGGCGCCTATCACTCTTCCGTACATGTCGTTCTTCTCCTTGGAGCGGTGGGTGCGAGGTTGGCCGTGGGGGGCGGCGGTTCAGGTGGCGACCCACTTCTGCTCGCTGCGGCGCAACAGGCCCCACAGCGAGGCGAAGTAGACGGCGTGCTGGAACAGGTCGTAGAGCATCTCCGGGATCATCAGCACCGCGACCAGGACCGCCAGGGGGCCGGCGCGGCGTACGGAGACGGTCTTCTCGACCATGAAGACCAGGCCGATCGCGGTCCAGAACGGCGACAGCCCCGGCCAGCCGTACAGCGCCGTGTACGTGAGCACGAAGGTGAGGTAGACGAGGAAGGACAGTGCGCCGAACCCCATCAGGAACTGCTGGAGGAAGTAGCGGGCGGTGACCCGGGTCCAGCCGTAGTCGCGCAGGTTCTCCAGGGCGCCGCGCTGCCAGCGCAGCCGCTGGTGCCACAGTTTGGCCAGGTTCGGCATGACCTCGGTGGTGACGGCGCAGCCGGCCGGTGACATGGTGCGGTAGCCGAGGGTCTTGACCGCCTTGGTGATCTCGTCGTCCTCGGTGAGGGAGGCGAGGCTGTAGTAGCCGTTGCCGCCGCCGAGCACGCCGGAGCGGCGCGCCGTGCGCACCTCGCGCAGCACCCGGGCCCGGAACATGGTGCCGGTGCCGGTGAGCACCTGGGCCTTGCCGCCGGTGCGGTCCAGTTCCCAGGCGTAGCGGTGGAACTCCATGCGCTGGAGCAGGCCGAGGAAGCCGCCGCCGTCCTCGCCGTAGAAGACGCCGCCCACGGCGCCGACCTTGCGGTTGAAGGTGGCCATGGCGGTCTCGGTGAACCACGGGTTGAGGACCGTGTCGGCGTCCTGCACCAGCAGCAGGTCGCGGTCGTCCAGGTGCGGCAGGACCCAGGCGATGGCCTGGTTCAGGGCGCCCGCCTTCTTGTGGGTGTTGCCCCGGGTGTGGAAGACCTGGGCGCCGAGGGCGGCGGCGATCGTGGCGGTGCCGTCGGTGCAGTTGTCGGCGACGACGATGATCAGGTCCGGGCGCCGTGCCTGCTTCCACAGTCCGTCGATCGCGGCGGCGATGCGGTCCTGCTCGTTGTGCGCGGGGATGAGCGCCGCCAGGCGCGGGCTGTCGGCCGGTTCCTCCGCGGCGGCGTGCGCGCGGCGGGCGGCGTGCCGTGGCACGTGCCGGGGCGGTGCGGCCAGGTGGAACACAGCGGGAGCCCCCCGTCGCGGTACCGGGGGCAGGGGCGCTCGGCGCCGTCCCCTCAAGACCTTCGGTGAGCCCGAGTGTTCACGACTTCCACACAACCCGACAAGATGGTTCCGGTAACGGAATGCTCAAGGATGTCGTCGCATGTCGCGGCTTGTCCTTGAGCGCCCGCTTGTCCGGTGCGCGGCGTACGTGGTGATCCGACGCGGTGGGCTAGATGCCGTACCCGTCGGTGTAACCGCTGCCGTGGTGATGGTGGTGCCGCTCCTCCTCGACGACCGTGGTCGTCGGGGGCGGAACCACGACCCGCCTGCGTCGCGCGATGCTGGCGAACGTCGCGACTCCGATCAGCCCGACGATCATCAGAATGAAACCGACCAGGTGAACGTTCAGGCCGCTCATGTGCCAGTCGGTAGCGAACGTGAGGATGGCTCCCACGGCGATGAGGATGATGCACCCGCCGAGGCCCATGGCTGTCGCCTCCTGTCCGGACCGGCCGTTCCGGTCCGCAACTGCGGGTACCCCCGTTGTCAACCCGCATGCGGACGCGGACCGTTCCCGGACACGGGCCGGGCCGGGTTGGCCCGGGCGACTGTGAACTCCGCGAACTCCCGCCCCAACCTCAGCCGAGACCACGATGGGCGGCCCACAGTGCCCCGGCGCGGTCGGCCGCCTCGGCCACCAGGGCGGCCAGTTCGGGTTTGTCGGGGACAGGGAAGGAGACGTACGCCCCCCGGCCGCCGCCGACCGGCCGGCCGTAGGCCTTCGCGGCGAGGTGGCCGTCCGGGAGGAGCCGGACGGTGAGTGTGGTCAGTGTGAACTCTTCACCGCGTCGAGTGTCCGTCCAGCGGAGCGCCTCGGGGACCGCGACGTTGATCGCGAGAGCATTCACTTCCGGCTCGCTGCTCATGGAGGGATGCTCTCACGCGAGTCGGCGCCGGAGGCCGACTGCGCGACAGCCGGGGTGACTTCGGCCGATGCGGCCCGCTCCGGTGGCCGGACCGGGCCGCATCCGCCGGACTCCTAGCCCTCCAGGAACGCCCCCAGCGCGTTCGCCAGCAGGTACGGGTCGTCCGCGCCGCACAGTTCGCGGGCGCTGTGCATCGACAGGATGGGCACGCCGATGTCGACGGTGCGGATGCCGTGCCGGGCCGCGGTGATCGGGCCGATGGTGGTGCCGCAGGGCATGGAGTTGTTGGAGACGAAGCTCTGGAAGGGGACGTTCGCCTTCTCGCAGGCGGCGGCCCACACGGCCCGGCCGGAACCGTCCGTCGCGTAGCGGTTGTTGACGTTGACCTTGAGGATCGGGCCGCCGTTGACGCGGGGGTGGTGCGTCGGGTCGTGCCGTTCCGCGTAGTTGGGGTGGACCGCGTGGCCGGTGTCGGAGGACAGGCAGACGGTGGCGGCGAAGGCGCGCGCCCGGTCCTCGTAACCGCCGCCGCGCGCGAACACCGAGCGCTCCAGCACCGTGCCGAGCAGCGGCCCGTCCGCTCCGGTGTCCGACTGGGAGCCGTTCTCCTCGTGGTCGAAGGCGGCCAGCACCGGGATGGCGGGCAGCGGCTCACCGGAGCCGGCGACGGCCGCCAGGGCGGACACGCCCGCGTGCACGGACAGCAGGTTGTCCATGCGCGGGCCCGCGACCAGCTCGCGGTCCCGGCCGAGGTAGGCCGGCGGTTCGACCGAGTGCGTCATCAGGTCCCAGCCGGCCACCTCGCCCGCCGGTAGCCCGCACTCCGTCTCCAGGAACGCGATCAGGTCGCCGTCGCGCACATCGCCGCCGAGACCCCACACCGGCTGCAGGTGCCGCTGCTTGTCCAGCTTGAGCCCCTCGGACGACACCGTCCGGTCGAGGTGGATGGCCAGTTGGGGCACCCTGAGCAGCGGCCGGTCGATGTTGACCAGGTGGGTGGAGCCGTCGCGCAGCGTCAGCCGCCCGGCGAGTCCCAGGTCGCGGTCGAGCCAGGAGTTCAGCAGCGGGCCGCCGTAGATCTCGACGGCGACCTGGCGCCAGCCGTGCGCCCCCGCGTCCGGCTGCGGCTTGACCCGCAGGTTGGGGGAGTCGGTGTGCGCGCCGACGATCCGGAACGGGGTGTGGGCGGCGGCGCCCTCGGGGACGTACCAGGCGACGATGGCGCCGCCGCGCAGCACGTACTTGCCGCCGGTCGTCCCGTCCCAGGCGTCCGTCTCCGCGACCTGCCTGAAGCCGGCCTTCTCCAGCCGTTCGGCGGCGTTCGCCACGGCGTGGTACGGCGACGGGCTCGCCGCGAGGAAGGACATCAGGTCGTCGGTGTGGCCGCGGTCGAAGCGGGAGGGTGCGCTCATAGTCTTCACCTTAACGACGTACGAGGGCCCGCTCCCCCTTACCGGGAGCGGGCCCTCGTGACTGTTCAGGAAGGACGGGACGGCCGGATCAGAACGCGGCCTCGTCCAGCTCCATCAGGTCCAGGTCCACGCCCTCGGCCACCTTGCGGGCCAGGGTGACGCCCGGCAGGACGTTGGCGGCGAAGAACTTCGCCGCGGCGATCTTGCCGGTGTAGAACGCCTTGTCCTTGGCGGAGGCGGTCTCGAGCTTCTCGGCGGCGACCGCGGCGCCCTTGAGCAGCAGGTAGCCGACGACCACGTCACCGGAGGCCAGCAGCAGGCGGGTGCTGTTGAGGCCGACCTTGTAGATGTTCTTGACGTCCTGCTCGGTGGCCGCGAGGTCGGTGAGCATCAGGCCGACGATGGCCTCCAGCTCGACGGCGGCCTTGGCCAGGTGCTCGCGGGCGCCCGCCAGCTCCTCGCCGCCGGTGCCGAGCGCGAGGAACTTCTTGATGTCCTCGGCGAGGGAGTTCAGCGCGGCGCCCTGGTTGCGGACGATCTTCCGGAAGAAGAAGTCCTGGCCCTGGATCGCGGTGGTGCCCTCGTACAGGGTGTCGATCTTGGCGTCGCGGATGTACTGCTCGATCGGGTACTCCTGCAGGAAGCCGGAGCCGCCGAAGGTCTGCAGCGACTGGGCGAGCTGCTCGTAGCCCTTCTCGGAGCCGTAGCCCTTGACGATCGGCAGGAGCAGGTCGTTGAGGGCGTGCTCGGCGGAGGCGTCCTCGCCGGCGGCCTCCTTGACGGCTATCGCGTCCTGGATCGAGGCGGTGTAGAGGACGAGGGCGCGCATGCCCTCGGCGTACGCCTTCTGCGTGATCAGGGAGCGGCGCACGTCCGGGTGGTGCGTGATGGTGACCTTGGGCGCGGTCTTGTCCATGAAGTTCGCCAGGTCCGGACCCTGGACGCGCTCCTTGGCGTACTCCAGCGCGTTGAGGTAGCCGGTCGACAGCGTGGAGATCGCCTTCGTGCCGACCATCATCCGCGCGAACTCGATGATGCGGAACATCTGGCGGATGCCGTCGTGCTTGTCGCCGATCAGCCAGCCCTTGGCCGGGTGGCGGTCGCCGAAGGTCATCTCGCAGGTGTTGGAGGCCTTCAGGCCCATCTTGTGCTCGACGTTGGTGGCGTAGACGCCGTTGCGCTCGCCGAGCTCGCCGGTCTCGAAGTCGAAGAGGTACTTCGGGACGAGGAAGAGGGACAGGCCCTTGGTGCCGGGGCCGGCGCCCTCGGGACGCGCGAGGACGTAGTGGAGGATGTTCTCCTCCATGTCGTGCTCACCGGAGGTGATGAAGCGCTTCACGCCCTCGATGTGCCAGGAGCCGTCCTCCTGCTGGACCGCCTTGGTGCGGCCGGCGCCCACGTCGGAGCCCGCGTCGGGCTCGGTGAGCACCATGGTCGAACCCCAGGTCCGCTCGACGGCGATCTGGGCGATCTTCTTCTGGACCTCGTTGCCCTCGTCGAAGAGGATCCCGGCGAACGCGGGGCCGGAGGAGTACATCCACACGGCCGGGTTGGCGCCGAGGATCAGCTCGGCGTAGGCCCAGATCAGGGACGGGGGAGCGGTCGTGCCGCCGATCTCCTCGGGCAGGCCCAGGCGCCAGTACTCCGAGTCCATGAAGGCCTTGTAGCTCTTCTTGAAGGACGCCGGGACCGGCGCGGTGTTCGTCTCGGGGTCGAAGACCGGCGGGTTACGGTCGGCGTCCGCGAAGGACTCGGCCAGCTCGTTCTCGGCGAGGCGGGTCAGCTCCTCCAGAACGCTCTTGGCGGTGTCCGTGTCCATCTCCTCGAACGGGCCGGTGCCGTAGAGCTTGTCGCGGCCGAGCACTTCGAAGAGGTTGAACTCGATGTCGCGGAGATTGGACTTGTAGTGCCCCATGGTGACGGCTCCGTATAGGACTCGGCGAGGCACTGGCTCCTCGCATCTGGTTCACGTACCAACAAGTGGCTACGATGATGCTACCCGTCAGTAATAAGAAGCAAGCCCCGCCGGTCAAGTGTGAGAAGGGTCTACATACGCCCGCCCGGAAACGGACCGGGAACGCTCGACGGGCCTGATGCGCGGGGGGCTGTCTCGGTACTCTTACGCGCATGTACGGCTACGACCAGAACGTGGGCGGCGCTCAGCAGCAGTACGCCCCGCCGCAGCAGCCCGGCGGCCTCGGCGGGTACGGCCAGCAGCCGCCGCTCTACCCGGAGCCGTCCCCGCCCTCGCTCGCGGACGCCGTGCGCGCCTTCACCACCGGTCAGATGGCCGCCGAGGACTTCCAGCAGGTCTTCGCCACCTCCAAGGTGTACTGCCCGCGCGGTGACAACCCCGGCTTCCTCGCCCTGCACAACACCCAGCAGCCGGTGATCCCGATGTTCACCTCCCTGAAGGAGCTGCGCCGGTACGCGGGCAAGGAGTCCAAGTACTTCGTCATCACCGGCTCCGAGGTCATCGACCTGCTGCCGACCGGCTACGGCTTCGTCCTCGACATGGAGGGCGAGCACCGCATGGTCTTCGACGCGAAGGCGGTCGAGCAGATGGTGGAGTTCGCGATGCGCCGTATGTACGGCTGACAGCTCCTCGCCGGCCTGCGCGGCCACCTGCGCGGCCACTTCGACGGCACCCCGACGGCCCGGAGGGAATTCCCACCGGGCCTTCTCTGTTCTTGGTGGCAGAAAGTTCAACGCTCAACTAAACTGGCCGCACAAGGAGGTACCGACATGCCTGCAGTGACCGTCGAGAACCCGCTGACGCTGCCCCGGGTGACCGCGCCCGCGGACGCCGTGGCACGTCCCGTGCTCGCCGTCACGACCGCGCCGAGCGGTTTCGAGGGTGAGGGCTTCCCGGTGCGCCGGGCGTTCGCCGGGATCAACTACCGCTACCTCGACCCGTTCATCATGATGGACCAGATGGGCGAGGTGGACTACGCGCCGGGCGAGCCCAAGGGCACCCCCTGGCATCCGCACCGCGGCTTCGAGACCGTCACCTACATCATCGACGGCATCTTCGACCACCAGGACAGCCACGGCGGCGGCGGCACCATCACCAACGGTGACACCCAGTGGATGACCGCCGGTTCGGGCCTGCTGCACATCGAGGCGCCGCCGGAGTCGCTGGTCATGTCGGGCGGCCTCTTCCACGGCCTGCAGCTGTGGGTGAACCTGCCGGCCAAGGACAAGATGATGGCCCCGAAGTACCAGGACCTGCGCAGCGGCGAGGTCGCACTGCTCACCACGCCGGACGGCGGCGCGCTGATCCGGGTCATCGCCGGCGACCTCGACGGCCACCGGGGTCCGGGTGCGACGCACACGCCGATCACCATGATCCACGCGACGCTCGCGCCGGGCGCCGAACTGACGCTGCCCTGGCGGGAGGACTTCAACGGTCTCGCGTACGTACTGGCCGGGCGCGGCTCGGTCGGCGCCGACCGCCGCCCCGTCCACCTGGGGCAGACGGCGGTCTTCGGCAGCGGTGGCTCCCTGACGGTCCGCGCGGACGAGAAGCAGGACTCCCACACCCCCGACCTGGAGGTCGTCCTCCTCGGCGGACAGCCCATCCGCGAGCCGATGGCCCACTACGGCCCGTTCGTCATGAACACCCGCGACGAACTCCAGCAGGCCTTCGAGGACTTCCAGAAGGGCCGCCTGGGGACCGTCCCGGCGGTGCACGGCATGACGGAGAGCGGCCCGCAGGGCTGAGCCGCCCAAGTGAACGCCCGGGTGCGATCCTGGCCCGCCCGGGCGGTCACGCCCCCTCGCAGAGCACGAACCAGATGCTCTTGCCCTCGCCCCGCGGATCCACCCCCCACGATTCCGCGAGCAGTTCGATCAGCAGCAGGCCGCGGCCGGAGGAGGCCAGTTCGCCGGGGCGACGTCGGTGCGGGAGGTCGTCGCCGGCGTCGGTGACCTCCACCCGCAGCCGGCGCTCTCCCTTGTCGCCGGTGACCTCGGCGAGCAGCATCGCGTCGGCGTCGGTGTGCACCAGGACGTTGGTGACCATCTCGGAGACCAGCAGGACCGCGGAGTCGACCTGGTCGGCCGAGGTCCAGTCGTGCAGCAGTTCCCGCACGTGCTGGCGGGCCTCGGCGATCCGCTCCGGCTCGTCCTGCGCCACCGACATCAGGGTGCGGCGTGTCCGGGCCCGCGGGGCCGTACCCGGCCGGACGCCTGCCGCGGTGCGGGACAGCAGCAGCACCGCCATGTCGTCCTCGCGCCGGCTCCCCGTCGGTCCGTGCACCGCCTGCACCAGATCGTCGGCGAGCGGCTCCAGGTCGTCGCCGTCCGGATCCGGCAGATGCCCCTCGAGGATGCGGCGGATACGCCGCCAGCCGCTCTCCATATCGTGCCCGCCGGCCTCGATCAGGCCGTCGGTGCAGATCATCATCGTCTCGCCGGCCTCGAGGGTGAACCGCGTGGTCGGGTAGTCGGCGTCCGGGTCGATGCCGAGCGGCAGCCCACCCGCCGTCGGCCGGGTCATCACGGTGCCGTCCGCCATCCGGATCGCCGGGTCCGGATGCCCGGCGCGGGCGATCTCCAGGACGCCGGTCGCCGGGTCGGCCTCCGCGTACAGGCAGGTCGCGAAGCGGGCGTCCGCCCCGTCGCCGGCCATCCCGTGCAGAAAGCGCGAGGCCCGGGAGAGCACCGCGTCCGGGCGGTGGCCCTCGGCGGCGTACGCGCGCAGGGCGATGCGCAACTGCCCCATCAGCCCGGCCGCCCGCACGTCATGGCCCTGTACGTCACCGATGGCCAGGGCGAACCGGCCGCCGGGCAGTGGGATCAGGTCGTACCAGTCACCGCCGACCTGCAGCCCGCCCCCGGTCGGGATGTAGCGGGCGGCGACGCACATCCCCGGGATCCGTGGGCCCAGCGACGGCAGCATGGAACGCTGGAGCCCCTCGGCCAGCTCCCGCTCCGAGTCCGCCACCCCGGCCCGGGACAGGGCCTGGGCGAGCATGCGGGCCACGGTGGTCAGCACCGACCGCTCGTCCGGTGTGAAGGCGACCGGGTGGCTGAAGGCCGCCATCCAGGCGCCCATCGTGCGGCCGGCCACGGTCAGCGGCAGGAACGCCCAGGACTGCCGGCCGAAATGCTGGGCGAGCGGCCAGGCCACCGGGTAGCGGGACTTGTAGTCCGCGGGCGAGGAGAGGTAGACGGCGCGGCCGGTCCGCACCACCTCGGCGGCCGGATAGTCGGTCTCCAGGGGCATCTGGGTGAAGGGTCCGTCGTCGCCGGGCCGGTCCCCGTGCTGCCCGATGATCGTCAGCCGGTCACCCTGGACGCCGAACACCGCGAGCCGGTCCGGTGAGAAACCCGGCATGGCCAGCCCGTCCGCGACCCGGAGCACCTCCGCAGTGGACCGCGCCTCGGCCAGCGCCCGGCCCGCGTCCAGCAGGAACGCCTCCCGGGAGCGCCGCCAGTCACCGGTGACCGTACGCCGGCCCGCCGAGGGGCCCGGGCCCGGCTCGGTGACCTCCTGGAGGGTGCCGATCACCTCGTACGCCTTCTTCACCGGGTCGAAGGACGGCTTGGAGCGGCTGCGGACGACCCGGACGACCCGGGAGTGCTCGTCCATGATCCGGATCCGCACCTCGGCGAGCGTGCCCTCGGCCACCGCCAGTTGGATCACCGCGGTGATCTCGTTCCAGTCGACGGGATGGAGCCGGGCGCGTGCCTGGGCTTCGGTGAGGGTGGTCCGCTCGGCGGGCAGCCCCAGCAGCCTTGCCGCTTCCTCGTCCACGGTGACCAGTTCGTTGCCGGTGCTCCAGTGCCACAGGCCGGTCGCGAGGGTGGCGAGGACGTCCCCCGCGGCTGGCAGGGCCTCGCCAGTGCGCATTGCCCCACTTTAAGAAGAGGCGATCCGTGACTGCCACCGATACCGCCATGGAATACCCGAAGGACGTGTGCTTTCTCCTGCCCCCTTAATGGTGGGGAGCCGATCTCGGGGTGCCCGGTACCCTGGGGAAGTCCGGGCACCGGGCCCCGGAGATTCCCGATCCGCGAAGACTGGATGAACGACGATGCATCGGTACAGGTCCCACACCTGCGGCGAGCTCCGCGCCTCTGACGTCGGCACCGACGTCCGGCTGAGTGGCTGGCTGCACAATCGGCGCGACCTGGGCGGCATCCTCTTCATCGATCTGCGCGACCACTACGGCATCACGCAGCTCGTCGCCCGCCCCGGCACGCCCGCCTACGAGGCCCTCGACAAGGTCTCCAAGGAGTCGACGGTCCGTGTCGACGGCAAGGTTGTTTCACGTGGAACCGAGAACGTGAACCCCGACCTGCCGACCGGTGAGATCGAGGTCGAGGTGGGCGAGGTCGAGCTGCTGGGTGCCGCCCAGCCGCTGCCCTTCACCATCAACACCGAGGACGGGGTCAACGAGGAGCGACGCCTCGAGTACCGCTTCCTGGACCTGCGCCGCGAGCGCATGCACCGCAACATCATGCTGCGCACCTCGGTGATCTCGGCGATCCGGCACAAGATGACGGCGCTGGGCTTCAACGAGATGGCGACGCCGATCCTGTCCGCCACCTCCCCCGAGGGCGCCCGCGACTTCGTCGTGCCCTCCCGGCTGAACCCGGGCAAGTTCTACGCCCTGCCGCAGGCCCCGCAGCAGTTCAAGCAGCTGCTGATGATCTCCGGCTTCGACCGCTACTTCCAGATCGCGCCCTGCTTCCGTGACGAGGACGCGCGCGCGGACCGCTCGCCGGGCGAGTTCTACCAGCTCGACGTCGAGATGAGCTTCGTCGAGCAGGAGGACGTCTTCCAGCCGATCGAGAAGCTCATGACGGAGCTGTTCGAGGAGTTCGGAGGCGGCCGCCACGTCACCTCCCCCTTCCCGCGGATCCCGTTCCGCGAGGCGATGCTCAAGTACGGCTCGGACAAGCCGGACCTGCGGGCGAAGCTCGAGCTGGTGGACATCACCGACGTCTTCGAGGGTTCGGAGTTCAAGGCCTTCGCGGGCAAGCACGTACGCGCGCTGCCGGTGCCGGACGTCTCCGCGCAGCCCCGCAAGTTCTTCGACCAGCTCGGCGACTTCGCGGTGACGCTGGGTGCGAAGGGTCTGGCCTGGGTCCGTGTCGCCGAGGACGGTTCGCTGACCGGTCCGATCGCGAAGTTCCTCACCGAGGAGAACGTCGCCGAGCTGACCAAGCGGCTCTCCCTGTCGGCGGGTCACGCCGTGTTCTTCGGCGCGGGCGAGTTCGACGAGGTCTCCAAGATCATGGGCGCGGTGCGGGTCGAGGCCGCCAAGCGTGCCGGGCACTTCGAGGAGGACGTCTTCCGCTTCTGCTGGATCGTCGACTTCCCGATGTACGAGAAGGACGAGGAGACCGGCGCGATCGACTTCTCGCACAACCCGTTCTCCATGCCGCAGGGCGGCCTGGAGGCCCTTCAGACCCAGGACCCGCTGGACATCCTGGGCTGGCAGTACGACATCGTCTGCAACGGCGTCGAGCTGTCCTCCGGTGCGATCCGGAACCACGAGCCGGAGATCATGCTGAAGGCGTTCGAGATCGCGGGCTACGACCGGGAGACCGTCGAGGAGAAGTTCGCCGGCATGCTGCGCGCCTTCCGCTTCGGCGCCCCGCCGCACGGCGGCATCGCCCCGGGCGTCGACCGCATCGTCATGCTGCTGGCGGACGAGCCCAACATCCGCGAGACCATCGCCTTCCCGCTCAACGGCAACGCCCAGGACCTGATGATGGGCGCGCCGACGGAGCTGGAGGAGGCACGGCTGAAGGAGCTGCACCTGCAGGTGCGCAAGCCGCAGCCGAAGTAAGGCACAGCTGGGCAGGAAGGGCTCGAACCGGCGTCTGTTTCGAGCCCTTCCTCGTTGTGTCTGACCAGTCAGTGATGTTTTCCAAGGTCGCTGACAGGCTTCGCGCCTAGCTTCCCGGCCCATGGCAGACAACGAGCAGGCTTCAGCCCGAGCAGACCTGACCCGTCGAAAGGTCCTTGTCGCCGGGGGTGCGACGGTGGTCGCGGTGGGTGTCGCCGGTACCTTGGCGGCGAACGCGTCGGCGGACGAGGCGACCTCCGAGGCCACGGGCGACGCGTGTTACACGCTCACGTCCGAGCTGGTCGAGGGCCCGTACTACATCGACGCCGACAAGATCCGCCAGGACGTCACCGAGGACCAGGAGGGCATCCCCCTCACCCTCACGCTCAAGGTGATCGACTCCGAGACTTGCAAGCCGCTCAGGAACGCGGCCGTCGACATCTGGCACTGCAACGCGGTGGGCGTCTACTCGGGCTACGAGGCGATGGGCAGCGGCGGTGGCGGCCCGGCCCCCACGGGCGAACCCCCCACCGGCGAACCCCCCACCGGCGGCCCCGGCGGAGGCGGCGGACACCAGGAGCCGACGGACGACGACCGCTTCCTGCGCGGCACCTGGCACACCGACCGGCACGGCCTCGTCACCTTCAGGACGGTCTTCCCCGGCTGGTACCAGGGCCGCTGCGTCCACATCCACGTCAAGGTGCACGTGGACGGCGAGTGGACGGACGCCGGCTACGAGGGCGGGCACACCTGCCACACGGGCCAGCTGTTCTTCGACGAGAAGTCGGTACTGCTGACCGAGTCGGTCGAGCCGTACGCCGGCAACACCACGACCCGCACCACCCTCGACGAGGACACCATCTACCCGGACAACGGGCACGAGGGCGGCCTCCTTCACCTCACGTACGACCGGAAGCACATCGCCCGTGGCGTACGCGCCCACCTGACCCTGGGCGTCGACCCCAGCACGACGCACGACGGCCAGGGCGGGCCCGGCCCCCGGCCCACCTCCTCGGCGTCACCTTCCGCTTCGGCGAGCTGACCCCGACCGTGAGCCTCCCTTGCCGCGAGGGACGGCGGGGGAGGCTCACGGCGTACGTCGTACACCTCACTCCCCCGGCTCGTCCGGGGACACCCCCTCCTCCAGCAGCCGCTCGGCGATGTCCGTCGACCAGGCCAGGGCCCAGGCACGGAGCTGCGTGACCTCGTCGTCCGCCAGTCCGTACGCCGTGAACGCCGAGTCCGCGTAGTAGTCCATGCCTTCCAGGCGGCTTTGGAGGGTGGGCAGGTCGAACTCGTCCCGGGCGTGGCGGCGGGCCAGTTCCTCCAGTTCGGGCCAGGTGTAGCGGGCGGAGGCGGCCCGCGCGTCGATCAGGTCGACGGCGAGCCCGCGGTCGTAGAGGGCCCGGATCTTCGTACCCACCGCGTCTTCCAGAGAGAGTGCCGGGCCGTGGGAGGTCTCGACGGGCGGGCTCCAGAAGGTCTCCTTGTGCAGGGCCAGAGCGGTGGCGGGGCCACCCGTCTGCGGGTCCGTGACGGACAGATGGGCGGAGAGCGGGTCCGTGTCCCGGAGCGTCACCTCGCGTCCCCGGGTGGTGAGCGCGTCGCCGAGCGCGCGGGCGATCCGCTCCATCGGCTCGGTGCTCTCGGTGGCCAGGTCGACGTTGGCGTGCGGGCGCTCGAGCAGGCCGTGCGCCTGCAGGGCATAGCCGCCGGCCAGGGCCAGCGGAACGGGCGCGGCCACGGCGAAGACGTCGGCGAGGAGGCGGAGGTGGGCCTCCGGCCCGGGCTGGGGGAGGTGCGACAGGTTCACCCCGGGAAGTCTTCCCCAATCGCGGCAACCTTCCCGCCACCCGCGGCCACTGACGGTTCGTAAGCCGTATCAGTCATACCGTCGCACCTGCACGTAAGGACTCCTCCGTGGCATCCCCTTCGCAGCGCCCCTCGCACCGCCGGTCCCTCCGCAAGCGGCGCGTCCTCGTCGTCTCCGCCGCCGCCGTGGTCGCCGGTGCCGGTGCCGGTTTCTTCGTGATGAACGCGAACGCCAGCGGCACCGACCTGTACCACCAGACGCTGGCCGACAAGGACGGCTGGGCGTCGTCCGGCTCCGGTACGACCGGCGGGGCGAAGGCCGACGCGGCGCACACGTTCACCGTCTCCACCCGCGCGCAGCTCGTGAAGGCACTGGGGTCGGCGTCCGACACGACGCCCCGGATCATCAGGGTCAGCGGGACCATCGACGCCAACACCGACGACTCGGGGAAGAAGCTGACCTGCGCGGACTACGCGTCCGGCACGGGCTACTCGCTCTCCGCCTACCTGAAGGCGTTCGACCCCGCCACCTACGGCCGCTCCAAGCTGCCCTCCGGCACCCAGGAGAAGGCCCGGGCCGCCGCCCAGACCAAGCAGGCGAAGAACGTCACCTTCAAGGTGCCGGCCAACACCACGATCGTCGGTGTGCCGGGCACCAAGGCCGGGATCACCGGCGGCATGCTCCAGATCCAGGGCGTGGACAACGTCATCGTCCGCAACCTGACCTTCTCCGCCACCGAGGACTGCTTCCCGCAGTGGGACCCGACCGACGGCGACGACGGCAACTGGAACTCGGAGTACGACTCGGTCACCCTGCGCGGCGCGACCCACGTCTGGGCCGACCACAACACGTTCACCGACGCCCCGCACTTCGACAGCGCCAACCCGAAGTACTTCGGCCGCGAGTACCAGATCCACGACGGCGCCCTCGACATCACCAAGGGCTCGGACCTGGTGACCGTCGAACGCAACCAGTTCACCAACCACGACAAGACGATGCTCATCGGCAGCAGCGACACCGACAGCATCGGCAAGCTGCACGTCTCCATCCACCACAACGTGTGGAAGGGCATCGTGCAGCGCGCCCCCCTGGCCCGGATCGGCCAGGTGCACCTCTACAACAACCTCTACGACACCGCGACGGTGAACGGCTACGCCCTGCAGTACAGCGTCAACTCCCGCGCAAAGGCCCAGGTCGTCGCCGAGGACAACTACTGGAAGATCCCCGTCGGCCAGAAGGTCTCCAAGCTGCTGAGCGGCGACGGCACGGGCTCGGTCGCGGGCAGCGGCAACCTCGTCAACGGCACGGCGACCGACCTGGTGGCCGCGTACAACGCCGAGAACTCGAAGAAGATCAAGACCACGGTCAACTGGACGCCGACGCTGACGGCGGGGCTGGAGACGTCGGCGAAGGACCTGCCTACGTCGCTGGCTACGACCACGGGGGCCGGGGTGCTGGACTAGCCGAGGCCGGCCCGTGTGCCGGGTCGGCCTCGCCGCCAGGTCCGGGGCTACTCGTCCTTGAAGATCGCTTCGGCTGTCGGGGCTGTGACGGCGCGCCGGTGCCAGTGGCGCAGGATGTCCGGGTCGCCGCAGCCGGTGATGCGTTCCCGGACCGCTTCGGGGACGTCGATGCCGCGCACGTCCAGGACGTCCAGGATGTCCTCGGCCCGGCCTTCGGCCCGGCCTTCGTCCCGGATTTCTTCGGAGAGGTCTGACTTGTAGAAGGAGAGGTCCACGGCCACCAGTTTCCTCCACAGCTGTGCGGCTGGGTGCTTGCCCAGGCCTTGTGCGATGAGTTCGATGATCGGGTTGGCGACGTTCTGCGGGGTGTCCCGTAGAACGGTCGTCATGGACTTGAGTATGACCCCGGCGTCCGGATGCTTGGCGTGGGTGATCGTGGCCAGCGTGGCGAGGACGAGATCCTTGCGGACTTCGGCCGGGTCGGTGATCACCGGCATGTTGTGCGGTCCCGCGACCAGCGGCCGCAGTGTCAGCAGAGGCCACTGTCGAGGACCGAAGCCGACCTCGCGCGCGGCCCACTCCGCGGTGGCGCGGTCCTGGCAGACGACCAGCAGCATCGGCTGCAACCGGTACTTGGTGAGCAGGTACGAGGCGTAGTACGCCCAGCTGGCGGGCTTGTCCGGGTCCTTCCCGCCCTGGGACTCGACCGCGAGGAGCAGCGGTTCGTCGTTCTCCGTCTCCAGTCGCACGAGGGTGTCCACGCGGCGTTCGACGGGACTGGTCTCGGTGAGGTCGTTGGGCAGGACGGTGAACGAGGTGGGCCGGGGAAAGTCGAGGCCGAGTACCTCGGAGACCCCGGAGAAGAGGTCTGGGTACTGCTGGAAGATGCGGTGCATCGCCTCGTGGGGCGAGCTGACCATGAGGGTTCCTGTGCGGGTGAGGTGACAAGGGACTAGCGACGCGTCAGGTGGTCGTGGGCATCGGCTGCCGCTGTTCGAGGCACTCCCGGCAGCTGCGTGGGTCGGGGCCCCGGTAGCCGCGGTCGCAGGTTTCGCAGTTCCGTACCGGATGCCTGGCGGGTGGGGATGGTTCGGGGGTGCGGAAAGGCGGTAGGGGCGGGAGCTGGGCGGCGAGACGGTGGGCCAGGAAGGCGGCCGGGCGGCGCAGGGGCTCCCATGGCAGGTCGGTGGTCAGGGCGTGGCGTACGGCCGTGGGGGTGAGCTCCCGTTCCAGCCAGGCGGCGACGCCTGGGGCGAGGTGTTCGGCGTCGGTGGCGGAGAGCAGCAGGCGGGGGTCTGCGCGGCGGAGACCGGCGAGGACTTCGGTGGCCGTCTGGAGGAGGGCGGGGGAGGCGTACACGGGTTTCGGTACGGCGGGGAGGGCGCGGCGGCGTTCGGGTTTCTGCTGGGGGGCGGTGGCCGCGCGGCGGGGCGGGGGCTTGGGTGCGGGCGCTTCGGACGTGTCGCGGTCGCGGTGTCGGCCCGGCTGGTTGCAGGAGACCGTACGTGTGACGATGCGGCCCTTCTTCGTGCGCTCGCGGGTACGCCGCAGGTAGCCGTGGTCCTCCAGCTCGTTCAGGGCGGCGGCGATCCGGGTGGGTCCCTCCTTGAAGCGGGCTGTGAGGGACTTGATGTCCACGGGGGAGCCGGTCGGCAGCGACTGGATGTGGCAGGCCAGTCCGATCGCCAGGAGCGACAGGTCCGGGTGCTGCGTGAGGTGGTTGCCGATCACCGTGAAGCGCGTCGTGTGGCGGGCGTTGTCGTGGATGACGCCGCTGGGGTGCGCGTGCGGGTGGTTTTTCCCGCTGTTACGGGACCGGACGCGCGGGCGCGCGCTAGTGTTTTGGGTGTCCATCGGGAAGGTTTGGGCTTCCTAGGTGGTCAGGCCCTCGCAGTGGGATGCCAGTCCCGGCGAGGGCCGTCGTGTGTCTGGGGTCCTGCTGTGTCGTGTTGCGCTGAGCGTAGGGCAGACGACCCGTCAGGAATCCAGCTGAGCCGGTGATGTTCACCCACCCGAGTGATCGTGTGCCGAGCGTGCGCCGTGGGCGGGAGGGGTGGGGCTTGGTTCGGGTTCTTTCCCTCTCGTGGTCCTTGGTAAGGACCGCCGACGGCACCGGAGCACACGCGACCATGCTGCGGCGCGTGTGCCGTTTCCGCTGATCAGGTGCGCGGCAGGTCGAGTTCCGCCCATACGGTCTTGCGGGGGACCGGTCCGAGCTTCACGCCCCAGCGGTCGGCGAGGGCGTCGACGAGGAGCAGGCCGCGGCCTGACTCGCCGTCGGGGGTGGCTGGGCGGCGGCGTGGGAGGTCGTCACCTCGGGTGTCCGTGACCTCGATGCGGAGGGTCGCGTCACGGACCAGGAGGGCGAGGCGGAAGTCGCGTCCGGGGAGCCGGCCGTGGGTGGCGGCGAGCTCGGCGACGAGGTGTACGGCGGCTTCGGTGACGCGGTGGGGCAGCTCGCGGGTGTGCAGCCACTCCGCGGCGAGGAGGCGGGCGAGGCGGGCGCCGCGGGGTGTGGGTGACAGGAGCACGCTGAAGTGGTCGGCGGGCGAGAGAAGTTGGGTGGACTTTTCCTGGTTCACGTCTCTGAGAGTGGCTGCGCGTGCTTACCGTGAACAGTGACAGAGCTGATACGTAGGGTGACTGTCCGGGGCTTGTCCGCTGGCGTCCGGGCTGTCTGAGCTTTCCAGAGGGGTGCGGTATGTCGGTCGACGGAGAGGTGCGGAGGCTCAAGGGCGAGGCGGACGAGCCGGGATGGGAGGTGGAGCCGGACGATGACTGGGGCCTGGCGGTCATCGCCACGGTGGGGCGACAGTTGAGGCTGCGGCGGGAGTCGGTGGGGATGAGGGCCGGCGAGTTCGGGAAAGCCGTCGGCTACGGCGAGGACATGGTCTACAAACTCGAGGGCGGCAACTCTGCCGGAGATGCCCCTGGCCTGGCGTGGTTCAAGAGCAGCTACAGCAGCGGCAGCGAGGGCGACTCCTGCATCGAGGTGGCCACCGTCCCCGGCACGGTCCACGTCCGTGACTCCAAGCAGGCCGAAGGCCCCCGGCTCGCGCTGACGCCGGGGGCGTGGGCGGACTTCGTCACGTACGCCTCGGGAAGCTGAAGCGGCCCGGGGGCAGCTCACTTCAGGGGGTAGGAGCGAAGATTCCCTCCGCTGTGTCGACTGTGATGGCGCGGTCGAGATAGCGAGTGAGGGCGTTCGGGTCCGGACACACGTAGAGGGGGCGGAAGACCTCCTTGGGTAGCGCGATGTCACGTACCTCCAGGACCCGGAGGACCGCTGCGGCCCACGCCGCGGTGTATCCGGCGGTGTACCCCCGGACCCAGTCCTCGTCCTCGTGTTCGTTCTCGGGCTGCTTGTCCACCCTGGCCCGGATGCGGGCCATCTCCTGGAGAGGGAGGGAGCCCTGTTGTCTCAGCTCCTCCAGCCCGAAACGGAAGTCGCCCACGATGCGCTCCAGCGGGATGCCCAAGTCCATGCATGCCAAGGTGAACCAGAGCAGGGCGTGCAGGTTCGATGAATCGTTGAGATCGTCGGTCACGATCGTTTCCTGGTTCAGGCTTCGGCCTGGTCCGCGGTGGGTCCCGAGTCCTCAGCGAAGAGCTCGTCGACGCTCTTCACGTGCGGCGTGCGGTCCAGCCAGCGGTTGAGGAGGTCGAGGTCGGTGCAGTCGGCGATGCGGTCCCGGGCCTCCTCGGGGACGGAGACGCCCCGTGCTTCGAGGAAGCGGAGGATGGCCTTGGCCTCGCCCTTGGCCTCGCCTTCGGCCTTGCCCTCCAGGTACGTCTGCTCGAAGAGGGTTCCCCGGCCGGGGAAGTAGGTGGCGACCATTTTCTGAAGCCCTTTCCATGTCTCCCTGGCTGGAGTGTTCTCCAGGCCGATTTCCACGAACTCGCACCAGTATTTCGCTGTGGCCTTGTCGAAGGCCCGGATTCCGCGGGCCAGCATCTTCAGTATGGCGGGATGGTTCTTGCTCTCGCTGTGCACGATGGCAGAGATCGTCGCCATCGCCGGCCCCTCGGCGACCATCGACGCGTCGGTGATCTCCGGAACGTTGTGTGGCCCCAGGACGAACGGGCGCGTCACCTGGGTGGCCCAGGGGCCGACGCGGCTTTCGAACGGCCCGGCCGCCCACGTCGAGGTCGGCTTGTTCTTGCAGACCGCGACCAGCAGCACCGGGAGCTCGAACTTCGCACGCAGGTACGCCACGTAGTACACCCAGCTGATCCCTTTGTCGGGAGCCCGTCTGGTCTGTGCCTCGATGGCGACCATGAACCGGTCTCCCTCGGACGGCTCGACTTTCAGCACGGTGTCGACACGGCGTTCCATGGGACGGATCTCCGTGGCGTCGGGGGACATCGCCTCGATGATCGATTTTGCCGGGGGCGGCAGGCCCAGTGCCTCGAAGACGGGGGCGAGGACCTCGGGATGCTCCTGGAAGATCCGGTGCGAGGCCTCGTGTGTCGAAGTGACCATGGGAGCAATCTCGATGATCACGGCATGCGCTGTCCGGGTGATGAGGAGCATTCACCCGTTCGAGGACAACAGAAACGTTCGCGCCCCGCTCCGGTGAGAAACGGGAGCGGGGCGCGTTTCCGTACGGCTTACGAGTCAAGCGGTGGGCTTCTCCTCTAGCCTTCCTCGCCGCCGAAGCGCTCCTTGTACGCCGCCAGGTCCTCGTCCGTGAGCTTCGCGAACAGCACCGGGGGGACCGTGAAGGGGGTGCCGGCGGGGACGGCGGTGAGGGTCTTCGCGTCGCCCGGCGTGATCCAGGTGGCCGTGTCGTCCTTCAGGTCGAAGGCGCCACGCATCGCCGTCGAGGTGGCCGGGATGAGGGGCTCGGAGACCACCGCGTACAGGTGGATCAGGTTCATCGCCGTACGCAGGGTGAGGGCCGCGCCGTCCTTGTCGGTCTTGATCTCCAGCCAGGGGGCCTTCTCCTCCAGGTAGGAGTTGCCGGCCGACCACAGGGCGCGCAGGGCGGCGGCCGCCTTGCGGAACTGGAGGGCCTCCATCTGCGCCTCGTACTCGGCGAGGAGCTCGGTGATCTGCTCGCCGAGCTTCGTCTCCGCCTCGCCAGGCGTCCCGCCCGCCGGGACCTCGTCGCCGAAGCGCTTCTTCGAGAAGGACAGGACGCGGTTGACGAAGTTGCCGAGGGTGTCGGCGAGGTCCTTGTTGACCGTGGCCGTGAAGTGCTCCCAGGTGAAGGACGAGTCGTCCGACTCCGGGGCGTTGGCGATCAGGAAGTAGCGCCAGTAGTCGGCGGGGAGGATCTCCAGGGCCTGGTCGGTGAAGACGCCGCGCTTCTGCGAGGTGGAGAACTTGCCGCCGTAGTACGTCAGCCAGTTGAAGGCCTTGACGTAGTCGACCTTCTTCCACGGTTCGCGGACGCCGAGTTCCGTGGCCGGGAACATCACCGTGTGGAACGGGACGTTGTCCTTCGCCATGAACTCCGTGTAGCGGACGGTGTCGTCCGCCTCGTACCACCACGACTTCCAGTCCCGGGTCTCCCCGGCGGGGGCGGCGTCCGCCCACTCCTTCGTCGCGCCGATGTACTCGATCGGGGCGTCGAACCAGACGTAGAAGACCTTGCCCTCGGCCGCGAGCTCCGGCCAGGTGTCGGCCGGGACCGGGACGCCCCAGTCGAGGTCGCGGGTGATCGCCCGGTCGTGCAGACCCTCGTTCAGCCACTTGCGGGCGATGGAGGAGGCGAGCTGCGGCCAGTCGTCCTCGTGCCGGGAGACCCAGGCCTCGACCTCGTGCTGCAGCTTCGACTGCAGGAGGAAGAGGTGCTTGGTCTCGCGGACCTCCAGGTCGGTGGAGCCGGAGATCGCGGAGCGGGGGTTGATCAGGTCGGTCGGGTCCAGGACGCGGGTGCAGTTCTCGCACTGGTCGCCGCGGGCCTTGTCGTACCCGCAGTGCGGGCAGGTGCCCTCGACGTAGCGGTCCGGGAGGAAACGGCCGTCGGTCGGGCTGTACACCTGGCGGATGGCCCGCTCCTCGATGAAGCCGTTCTCGTTCAGCCTGCGGGCGAAGTGCTGGGTGATCTCGACGTTCTCCGGGCTGGAGCTGCGGCCGAAGTGGTCGAAGGCGAGTGCGAACCCGTCGTAGACCGCCTTCTGGGCGTCGTGGGCCTGGGCGCAGAACTCGGCGACCGGGAGGCCCTGCTCCTTCGCCGCGAGTTCCGCCGGGGTGCCGTGCTCGTCCGTCGCGCAGATGTAGAGGACGTCGTGGCCGCGCTGGCGGAGGTACCGGGAGTACACGTCCGCCGGGAGCATGGACCCCACCATGTTGCCCAGGTGCTTGATTCCGTTGATGTACGGAAGGGCGCTGGTGATGAGGTGTCGAGCCATCGCGGGCTGCTCCCAAGTCGCTGCACGGAGTGACGATCTCGTGGTTCCGGGTCGTCTACGAACCTTGAAATCGTAGCCGACACGGGTACGCCGCCCGCTTCCCGTTTTAGGTGCTGAGAAGCGGACGGCGTTCCGTCGGGTGGGAGGGCCGGCGCGGGCGCGGGGCTTACGGGCGCCAGGTCGCCAGTACGCCCTCGTAGAGCTCGGTGTCCGTGAGCTCGCGGGGGGTCGGGCCCGCGTGGAAGAAGGACGTGTTGTCGGTCTTCAGTTTGCGGAGGTAGTCGAAGGCCTTGTTGTCGTGCTCACCGAAGGCGACGAAGGAGAAGAAGACGGCGGGGTGCGTCTTCGCGGCCTCGGTGAGGGACTGGGTGGCCGGGGTCTTGGCGTCGGGGGCGCCGTCCGTCTGGAAGACCACCAGGGCGGGGGCGGTGGGGTCGGAAGTCTTGTCGTGCAGGGCGAGTACGGCTTCGACTGCGGCGTGGTAGCTGGTGCGGCCCATGCGGCCGAGCCCTGCGTGCAGGTCGTCGATCTTGTTCTCGTGGTCGGTGAGGGTGAGTTCGCCGGTGCCGTCCACCTCCGTGGAGAAGAAGACGACCGGGACGGTGGCCTCGGGGTCGAGGTGGGCGGCGAGGGCGAGGGTCTGTTCGGCCAGGGCCTGGGCGGAGCCGTCCTTGTAGTACGGGCGCATGCTCGCGGAGCGGTCGAGGACGAGGTAGAGCTTCGCTCGGGTGCCGGTGAGGTTGGTTTTCTTGAGGGTGGTGGTGGCTGCCTTGTAGGCGGTGGCCAGGGCGGGGGCGCGGGACTTGAGCTCGGCGAGGGTGGTTGCGGGCTCGGGCTCGGGCTCGGGCTCGGGCTTGCTGGTCTCGGCCTCGGCCTCGCCTTCGGCCGGGTCGTTCCCACCCGCACCACCCGTGCTGGGTTCGTTGTCGGGTGCGGGTGGCCCCTGTGGGGTGTCCTCGCCGTCGGCGGCTGCGGGCTCGTCCGCCTGCTCGGCGGTCGGTTCCGCCTCCGCCGCTACCTCGGCCTCGATCTCGGCGGGCTCCTCGGCCTCGGGCTCCGGCTCGGCCTCGGGAGCTGCTTCGGCGGTCGGCTCGGCTTCGGGGGCTGCTTCGGCGGTCGGCTCCGGCTCGGCCTCGGTGGTCGACTTGGCCTCGGGCTCCGGCTCGGTCTCGGCGGTCGGCTCGGGCTCGGCCTTGGCGGCCGGCTCGGGCTCGGCTGTCGGCTTGGGCTCGGCCTTGGCGGCCGGCTCCGCCTCCGCCGCTACCTCGGCCTCGATCTCGGCGGGCTCCTCGGTCACCGGCTCCGGCTTGGCCTCGGGAGTTGCTTCGGCGGTCGGCTCGGCTTCGGGGGCTGCTTCGGCGGTCGGCTCCGGCTCGGCCTCGGTGGTCGACTTGGCCTCGGGCTCCGGCTCGGTCT